>JBGTIZ010000032.1:0-19813 GCA_041745395.1 Promineifilaceae bacterium (SeqCode)
AAATGCAATCGGCGGTTTGAAGCGTTACAACATACTTGTTCATCGGTTTCGCAATCACAGGAAATCTTTTGAAGATGAGGTCATTGGTATTGCGGCTGGCCTCTGGAATTTCAACCTTAATTATTAAGGAACAACTCTAATATTGTTGCCGCTGGAGGGAAAGCACCCCCGGCATAGAGCCGAGAATGAGATGGGTAGCGTGGGGTGTACTTTGGGGAGGGAAACTGGTGAGAATCATATGCCAGACGGCAAAATAGGATTGATTTATCTGTAAAAAACCAGCCATGCCTTCAAGAGATACAAGCTCGATAGTTACGCATATGCGCTAAAATCGTTATACTAACGTCAGGCAATCAAATCTGAGTGTGCATGAGGCAGGCAAACTAACCATGAGCGAAAGTCAGTTGTTAATAGAGAATAGTGTGGCAATACAGTTACAGAAGCTAGCGAAGTTGTATCAAAATCAGCAGGCTAGTGATGTCATGACGCGCACATTGGACAAGCTATTTAACTATGAAGCGGAGCTTGTGCGGGAACAGTTGCATCAGTTACAGCAGGATTTACGTTCGTTTGAACAACTGTATGGCTTGTCGTCTGAAATATTTTACGAACAGTTTCAAACAGGAGAAACGGATGACCGCATGGATTTCGTAGAGTGGGCATCCTTGGTACAAATGGTGCGTCATTTGCAAGTACGACTGGATGTACTGGTGGAAAGTTAGGGTGTCTCTATGCGTGTTGATGCGTATTTGCGCTTGATTAAGGAACGGCTGATTACTGACCCAGCCGTTTTTTCTTTTCAGATTATACGAGAGCGTACCACGGCCGTGGATGGATACCTGCGGGCGCGATTGGTTTTAACCGATGAGAGCTATTTGGAATTTTCAGAATACGTGCAGTTGCTCGACGGTGATAGTCAGGTTGTCACCTATAACTACCACTGGGCGACGGCTGAAAATCAGCTTATCAGACGCTGGGATAACACCCCACATTTTCCTGACTTACCCAATTTTCCGCACCACATTCATGACGGGGAAACTGTTATATCGGGTGAGCTGGTTGATATTTTTACCGTGCTGGATTTAATTACGCGCTAACGCTGTTATACCTTGTCAGCCAACCGACGAGCGATAGCGTCCATAAGCAAGCCGGCCGTGTCTAGCCCAAATTGGGCATCTAGCTCCCGCATACCTGTGGGGCTGGTGACATTGATTTCGGTGATGTAATCCCCAATCACGTCCAGACCGACAAAGAGAAACCCTTTTTCTTGGAGGGTGGGAGCGACTTGGGCGCAGAGCCACCGGTCGCGCTCTGTCAGAGGCACGCCTATCCCTTTGCCGCCCACCGCCATATTGGCCCGCGTTTCGCCCGGCGGGAGCATCCGCGCCAGAGCGTAGGGCACAGGTTCCCCATCTATGAGCAAAATCCGCTTGTCGCCCGTTTCGGCGATGGCGGGTAGATATTTTTGGGCGGTGATGAACTGCTTGTTTTTCTGGGTCATCACTTCCATGATGACGTTGAGATTGGGGTCGCCTTCTCGCAGGCGAAAAATGGAACTGCCGCCCATCATGTCGAGCGGTTTGATAATGATGTCCCCGTGCGTAGCGAGAAAGTCGTGGATATCACTCATCTGCTTGGTAACGAGGGTGGGCGGGGTGGCTTGGGGGAACCAAGCGGTGTACAGCTTTTCGTTGGCGTCGCGCAGGCTTTGGGGTTTGTTGACGACCAGCACGCCGCGCTGTTCCGCTTGTTCGAGGATGTGGGTGGCGTAGATGTACTCGAGGTCTATGGGGGGGTCGGTGCGGATGAGAATAGCGTCGAGCTGGGTGAGAGGAACCACGGCCGTGTCACCCACCCATGAGAAATAATCCTGCTTCTGGTCCACGACTTCGAGTTGCCGCACACGGCCGTGTGGCTCCCCGTTTTGCAGAGACAAATCTCCCTGCTCCATGTAAAAAAGTTCCCAACCCCGCGCTTGCGCGGCCAAAAGCATGGCAAAACTGCTGTCTTTGTAACTCTTGATATAGCGGATGTCGTCCATGACGACGCCTAGTTTAAAGCTCATAGAATCGCTTCAACTTTGTCTTTGTATGTGTGGGGTGTGGTTGAGAGGGGGGGCGTTTCCACGGCCGTGGGTGAAATCCCCGCCGCAATACGCGCCTGCATCGCCGCCAGCTCTCGCCGAATCTCAGGCATTGCGGCTTCAGTAGCCTGTCGCCCTAACTCCGTTAGCTCCGGCCGTTTGCCAAAGCGGAAATAAGTCACGTTTTCCATCTCGGGGCGGATGATACATTCAGCATGTTCCATACCGCTTCCGCTATGTTGAACCATGATTTCCACAGCCGCCAAGCCAGCGGCCAACGGCCCCAAATGGCGATGATACGCATGTTTGAAGACATCCACGGCAATTACGTAATCAGCCCCCAATTCACGCACCTCACGCGTAGGCAAATTGTTGCTGATACCGCCGTCTCCTAAAATGCGCCCCATGTAACGGTGCGGCTCGACGATGCCGGGCACACTGCAACTCGCCCGAATAGCGGGCGCAACAGGGCCGTGGTCAATGACGAAAGGCTCACCTGTTTCTAAATCTGAAGCAACGACGGCAAACGGCCGTGCTAAATCACAAAAATGCAGGTCTCCAAACCGCTCAATAAGCCATTCTTCCAATCCCGCAAAATTAACAAACCCCTTGCGCGGAAAAACGGGGCGGATAAAGCTAAGCCAGCCCAACCCCTGCGCCATTGCCGTAATATGCTCGGCCTTCATGCCCGCCGCGACGGCGTAGCCAATGAGCGAGCCAACGCTCGTGCCCGAGACAAAATCTATGGGAATGTTTTCTTGCTCGAGCGCGGCAACAACCCCCACATGCGCAAACCCTCGAATGACACCGCCACCGAGGGTTAAACCAATTTTGGGTCTATTGATGATGTCTAACATGGGTACTACCTGAAAAGCTATAAGCTGTGAGCTATAAGCTATAAGTGACTGGCTTTCCCGAGAGCTTGTTATCGCCCCGCAAGCTTATGGCTTACGGCTAATAGCTTATTACAGCTTCTCAACTCGGCCAATCAGTATCAATATCGCTGGCGCAATTGACCATTTCCAAAGCCGCTTTGGGGGCTTTCATGACCTGCATCATGTTGCCTTTGAGCTTTAATTGCCGTCCCATCAGGCCGCGAATGGGGTCTAGCTTGCCTGTGAGGACTTTTTTCCAAGTAGCTATCGGAGCCGACATGACAAAGGCGGGATCCACTTCGTCGGGGGATGAAAGTTGCCGCGCACTGCGACATTCGCCGTGATGCAAATCCATGTAAAGATAGGTGTCGACATCTATGCCACCCCCTTTAGTCGCCACAAAAGCAAAATCGCCTTCCCAGTTGGCGGCGGCTGTTTTGTACCCTTTGCTTTCATTTAGACGTGTCATTAGTTCTTGAACCCATGCTTCGCTGGGGAATAGAATGCCCATTGGTATAACTCTCCTTGAGTGATAATTGGCTACAATAAATTGGGAGTCTTACGGTATCATGTGTCACGTGTCATGTATCACGTGCTTTTTTTCTCTGGACGTGGTTTGTTTAGCCAAGACGGTTGCTAATTGACCCCGTGAATTCCTAAAGAACCTAAAAATTTAAGCTTAGGTTAGGCAAATTTTCAAACTTTGCCAAACCTGTCCTGATTAATGATGGCTTGATAGCTGGTTTGGGACGCATAAAACAGGTCAGCCAGCGCCATGGCGGTGCGCAGTGAGCCTTTGAAAACAAGCTTTTTACTGCCAATGGCTTTGGTTAATTTTTCGTCACCGAGCAAAACGTGGTGCAATGTTTGAGTGGATGTCTTGATGTAGAGGTCTGCCCGCTCTTGGGGTTTGATGAAACTGGGGGTGAGCGGCGGGTGACGTCCGTCGAGGGCGATGACGCCGCTGGGGCTGGTGTGTTCAATGATGACTAGGAGCCGTTTGTCGAGTATCTCTTGCACGGCCGTGGTGTGATTGACCTGCATGAGGTCAAAGAAATTGGTGAGATTTTGTCGGAAGTGGACGTCGGTATGGTAATAGGTCATGGCTACGGGTTTTTGGTGTGGTTTCACGGCCGTGTTTTTGGTCAAGGCTAGATTTTAGCACAACTAAAGGGAAATGTTTACCAATGATGCGCTTGATGCGCTAGTGCTACGACGCCACACGGCCGTGGGCTACCGCCAGCCCCTCCGCCAAATCCAGCCCCCCATCATAAATCGCCCGCCCCGTGATAACCCCCTCAACCCCCTCAGCCTGCACACAGTCCCGAATATCAGCCAGGCTCGCCACGCCACCCGAAGCAATCACCCGCAAACCCGTCGCTTGCGCCAACGCCTGCGACGCTTGCCAATTGACCCCCGTTAGGACGCCATCACGGCCGATATCGGTGTGAATGACCGTTTGCACCCCCAGTTCGGCCATTTGCTGGCCTAGGTCATGAATGTGCAGACCAGAATCCGTCTGCCAGCCGCGCGTTTTGGCGATGCCATCCCGCGCATCAAGCCCGACAACGATGGCCTCGGAGCCAAATTGGGCGATGGCTTGCCGCACGAGCGCGGCGTTTTCTACGGCAACCGTACCCAGAATGACCCGCGTCACGCCTAAATCAAGGGCGCGAGTGATGTCGTCTAGGGTGCGGATGCCGCCGCCAAACTGGAGTTTTGCCTCAAGCGCGGTGAGGGCTGGCAAGCTCTGCCAGTTGGCCGCGCCTGCTTCGTCGAACGCGCCGTCAAGGTTAACAACGTGGAGCCATTCTGCTCCCGCGTCGAGCCAGCGTTGCCCCGCGGCGGCGGGGTCGTCGCCAAACACAGTTTGCTGGTTGGGGTCACCATATTTGAGACGCACCACACGGCCGTGGCGCAAATCTATCGCGGGGTAAATCGTAAGAGGAAACATAGACCTTGAAAGATAAGGAAGAAGGCAGAGGGAAGAAGGAAAAACGTCGCCCCTCGCACTTACTCATTGACAAATGAGAATCGGATACCACGAGTGGCGCATCACATCTTCGACCGTACTGCCCAAGAATAGCTCTACAAGCTGGTTCGAGCCATAGCCACCCATAATGATAAAGTCACAATTATGTTTTTCGACCGCCAGCAAAATATTGATAGCCGCCTTGCCCACGGGGGCAATATATTCCGCTTCGATATTGTGCGACTCGAGGTAAGTACGCGCTTTGTTTTGCACTTCGGGGATTTCATCCGCTTCTTTGGCACTAGTGAGCACGACCAAGCGGGTGCGCCAATGGCCGGCCACATAGGTAGCGACATAGAGAGCTTCATCCGCTTTGGGACTGCCGTCATAAGCTAACACGGCCGCGTTCAAAGGTGACGGCTCGCCCGGCACGGCCAGGACAGGGCGCGGGGCGCGAATCAAAAAGTTACGCCAGCCTGACCGCCACCGCTCCAGCACTTGTCCTGTAGGGCGATGTTGCAAGCTCATGACCACTAGGTCGTTCCAGCGGGCGCGGTCTACCATTTCTTGAAACAGGTCGCCCGTATCAAAGGCGAGTTCACCGCTAATTTCTTTGCCGTGCAGATAGCTTTCAAAGGCGTCGAGCATGTCGGCTTGGTCAGTTTCTTCGTTAATGATGTGTAGACCCCGCACACGGCCGTGTTCCTTTTCAGCCACAATCGTGGCTTGATCTAGGGCTTGCCAACTTAGCTCATCCTCCCCCACCGACACCAGCACATTGTGAAACAAGCGTCCCGTCTCCACCGCACCATCCGCCAGTCGCTCAATATGAAAGCGGGCTGGGGGCGGCCACATCTCCATGCCTGCCGCCAGTAAGGGGTCGCGCTGTTCGAGAATGTGCTGGGGAATCGTGTTGGCGGTAACACCCGTGCGGCGAGCCAAATCAGCTACCGCTTCTTCAGTGTCTAACGTCCAGCCCAGCTCAATCTCTAACTCCTCCCGATGCTCCGCCAGCCAAATATAAAAGTCGGTCTCCGTCCGATTGGGGAATCGCTCCATAATGCCCCGGCGGCGCACCATATGGATAACAGGCAGATACACTTCATCATACCAATGCGCGACCGCTTCATCCCAAGCCACATCCCGGTCAAAATCTAGCCCCATAAAATATTGGTGCGCTTCGATATGATCAAACAGGCGTTCGTATTTACCAGGAGCCGTAACCGTTAAATCTGCTTCAGGGCGCAGTTCGTCAATGTGGGTACGCTCCAAAAAATCAATGTAGTCTGCTTTAATAATGAGTTCGTCTAGCTCAGAGTCAGCGGTGACGGCCACTTTGGAGGCGACTTCGATAACCTTGGCCTGAATCGTATTTAGCCCCATTTCTCGCGCAATGGAAACGCGGTGGTTGCCGTCCAGCACAAAGTAAACTTCGCCCAGTTGATACACCTCGATGGGGGGCAAGCCACGACTTTCACTGTTGGCGACCAGCACCCGCGCCCAGCGTTGTTCACTGGTCGAGTCTTTGGGCAAAAAGGTGCGCGTAAAATCTTTGTAGCGGCCCACACTCCCCACGATGTTGTCTAAGGGAATATCTTGCAAGCCACGGTCAATCTGGTTGCTGACCCCCAGCGTTTTGCGTACCTCTTCGTAAGAGAGCAAATCAACGGAACGACCCGTAAAACGAGCCATGATTTGCTCCAAGTCAGCCTTGCGGCGGGCACGTTGGTAATCATTGATGGCTGAGGCCAATTGTTTTGTGGGCATAAAGTTACACTTCCTTCGCCCTGACTGCGGGGAGATAAGAGCTGTAAGCTATTAGTCGTAAGCCATAAGCTGTAGCCAATGCTTGATGCCAAGGAGCATTGGTATTCTTTCAACAGCCTTATAGCTTATAGCTCAAAGCTTATGCTCCCTATTATAGCCGTTCAACCCTGTAAATGGATGGGTAAACAGACCCAAAAATAAGTTGTCAGATGGGGGGGCGTGTGCTACACTGCTCGCCGTTATGGAAAATTTGTGCAGTTCGACCCAAATCCACGGCCGTGTTGCTGGTCACCATCACCATCATTTGTACCATTTTCACACTCTGGGTTGAAGTCGTGTTGGCTTAGAATATTCTTATTTGCATCCTACGCCCTCTTCGGAACCCGAAGAGGGCGTTTTTTGTTGTAGGGGGTTAGTTGGTTTGTTAGTTTGTTTGTTTGTTGGTTGGTCAAGCTAATCATCCAACCAACAAACCATCTAACTATCCACCCATCCCCCCACTGGAGGAAACATGATACACACAAACGAGATCCGGCTGGCAATTCCCAGCAACGGTCGGCTAGAAAAAGATGCGCTGACCTTTTTAGAAGCGTGTGGTCTGCAAGTGCGGCGACCCAATCCACGTCAGTACGTAGCCACCATTCCCAACTTGCCTGATGTCGTCGCGCTGTGGCAACGGCAGAATGATATTGTGCGCGGCATTGGGCTGGGCAGTTTAGATTTGGCGATTGTGGGGCTAGATGTGTTAGAAGAACGCTGTCTTGGCTCGACCAACTGCAACAATTTGGTCATCATTCATGACGCGCTGGATATGTCCCACTGTGAGCTACATTTGGCCGTGCCACAGGCGTGGCATGAGGTGGACACGGTTGCAGATTTGGCGCGTAAAGCGGCGGAGATTCAGCGAGACGAAAAACGGCGGTTGCGCGTGGCGACCAAGTTTCCGAATCTGAGTGAACGGTTTCTCACTGAGCAAGGGATTCCGCATGAGCTGGTCAAAGCAGACGGCACGCTGGAGATTGCTCCCGCCATTGGCTATGCGGATATTATTACGGATTTGGTTTCGACGGGCACAACGCTGAAGGCGAATCAGTTGAAGCAGTTGCGCAACGGCCGTGTGATTCATTCACAGGCGGTGCTAATTGGCAACAAAGAGGCTTTGCGCGAACGGGAAGAAGTACGGGAGACAGCGCGTCAGCTTCTCGAATACATCGAAGCCCATTTACGCGCTCAAAACTGCTACGCCGTGACTGCCAACGTGCGCGGCGAATCCCCGCAAGCGATTTCTAGCCGCATGGTAGACCAGCCCCACATTCGCGGCTTGCAAGGGCCGACCATCGCGCCCGTTGTGCCCCACCATGAAGCGCCCAACAGCAATGGTCACAACTGGTACGCCATCAACATTATTGTGCAAAAAGCGCATTTGGCCGCCGCGATTCGGGAGCTACGCGCCATCGGCGGCAGTGGCGTCATCGTGACCGAAGTGAAGTACATTTTTGAAGAAGAGCCGGTGCGTTATAAAAAAATGCTGGCGGAAATTAGTAATGAGTAATGAACAATGAATAAGGGGGCGTTCGACCGACCCTTTACTCATTACTCATTATTCCTTATTCATTGAGGAAAAATGTTGCAAATTTACGATGTTGAGACAGCTAAGAAAGGGATTTTGAACCGGGATAACGCGCTCGATGTGAGCGTGCCGGAGGGGTTGCAGAGGAGCATTGAAAGCATGTTTGGAGAGCGGCTGACGCCAGAGCAGGTGGTGCGGCGAATTTTGGCGGATGTGCGCGAGAGGGGGAACACGGCCGTGTTAGAATGGACCGCCCGCATCGACGGCGTCCAGCTCGAGAGCATCCTGCTCGACCCTGAGCTTATCGCCGCCGGAGCCAAGCGCATTGAGCCAGAGCTATACTCTGCTCTCGAAAAAGCGGCCGAACGGATTCGGCTTTTTCACGAGTGCCAGCCCCTGCCCAACTGGACCACCAACAAGCTAGGCGG
This sequence comes from Promineifilaceae bacterium (SeqCode), assembly GCA_041745395.1. Lineage (GTDB taxonomy): Bacteria > Chloroflexota > Anaerolineae > Promineifilales > Promineifilaceae > Hadersleviella. Next base: position 8,696 of record JBGTIZ010000032.1, read on the forward strand.
CACGCTCGGCCAGCGTGTCACCCCTATTGCGCGGGTGGGCGTTTATGTGCCGGGCGGCACGGCTCCCCTGCCTTCGTCATTACTGATGAGCGTCATTCCAGCGCAAGTGGCGGGCGTACACGAGATTATCGTGGCGACCCCACCTGGTAAAAATGGGGGAGCGATTCCCGACGTGATTTTGGCGGCGGCGCACATCGTCGGCGTGGACAAAATTGTGACGCTGGGTGGGGCGCAAGCAATTGGGGCACTCGCCTTTGGCACGGAAAGCCTGCGGCGCGTGGATAAAATCGTGGGCGCGGGCAATCTGTTTGTGACGCTAGCGAAGCGGGAAGTTTACGGTCGGGTGGGGATTGATGGGCTGTATGGGCCGACGGAAACGGTGGTGGTGGCGGATGACACGGCCGTGCCCGCCTGGGTCGCCGCCGATTTACTCGCCCAAGCGGAGCATGACGTCCTCGCCACGGCCATTCTGCTCACCCCTTCCCGCCAACTGGCCGAAGCGGTGCAAATCGAAATTGGCCGCCAGCTCGAAACACTCAGCCGCCCCGAAATTATTACCCAAGCATTAGCGGCACAAGGTGGCATTGTCATCACCGCTTCCATTGAAGAGGCGTGTGCGCTGGCCAGTGATTTTGCGGCGGAGCATACGTGCATCGCCACGGAAAACCCCGCACAATATCAAGACCTCATCCCGAATGCGGGTGGGCTGTTTATTGGGGAACGGTCGTTTGAGGTGTTGGGGGATTATGTGGCTGGCCCGAGCCATGTGATGCCCACGAGCGGCACGGCGCGGTTTGCGAGTCCGCTGAATGTGTTGGATTTTGTGAAGATTAGTAGCTTGATTGCGCTGGATGATGAGACCACGGCCGTGTTAGCCCCCCTCGCCGCCCGCATCGCCCACGCTGAAGCCCTCACCGCCCACGCCAACGCGGCGGAGAAGCGGATCGAGTAATTTTTGGAAGAAAAACCACAGAGTTGACTAAATCAATTCGTAATGGGATTTACACGAGATAATTTCAACGGTTTGCTCATCAGCATAAATAACATAAACCAAACGATGCTCACGTGAGATGCGGCGTGACCAGACCTCACGCTCAAAATATTTGAGCTTTTCTGGCTTGCCCAAACCTGTGCGTGGGTCATCAGAAAGGTCACGCACGAGGTCAAAACATTTGACATAAAGCTGGCGGTTGTGGCGACGCAACCAATCCAAATCAGCTTCTGCTTTGGGTCGAATGATGATGCGCCAGTTCATACCAAATCCACAAAAACATCTTCAACACTTTTGCCAGGAATGCCCGCATCATGCGCGGCAAATGAATCAACCAAGGCCTGTAAAGTGGTTTTGTCGTTTAACAGGCGCATCGTTTCCTGATACGCTTCCCACTCATCCATCGAAATGAGGACGGCGTTACCGTTTTTATGGGTCATAATGACTGCTTCTTGGTTGTCAACCACGAGTTGACGAAGCTCAAAAAGGCGTTGACGTGCTTCTGAAATAGACATTGCTTCCATCTGTTACTCTCCTTGTTTTTGTACAAGATTATGTACAACTTTACCATAGGTGTCAATTGTGAAAGAGCATCAAACCATCCAACCTGCTAACTTCATCCGTCCTGATATTATCGACATGGACGCCTACACCCCCATCGTGCCGTTTGAGGTGTTGTCCCGCCAGTTAGGGTTCGCGCCCGAGGATATTGTGAAGCTGGACGCCAACGAAAACCCGTATGGCCCCGCGCCCAAGGCTCTGGCGGCGGTGCAAACGGGGCAATATTTCCACATTTATCCCGACCCAGCGGCGACAGAACTGCGGGAAGCTCTCAGCGATTATGTCAATGTACCCGTTGAGCGGCTGGTGGCGGGTATGGGGGCGGATGAGCTGATTGATTTGGTTTTGCGGGTGGTGCTGTCGCCGCAGGACAAGGTGCTGGATTGTCCCCCCTCGTTTGGCATGTATCCGTTTTCGACTTATGTCAACTTGGGGCAATATGTGACGGTCGAGCGCACGGCCGTGTTCCAACTCGACATCACAGCCATCGAAACGGCCGTGGCCGAGCAGTCCGACATCAAAATCCTCTTCCTCTGCTCTCCCAACAACCCCAGCGGCACGCTGATCAGCGACGACGATTTGCGCCGCCTGCTCAATCTGCCCGTGCTGGTCGTACTAGACGAAGCATATATCGAATTTGCCCAAGCGCAGGGCGCGACCTCGCACATCACCTGGACGGCTGAGTACGACAATTTATGCGTCCTGCGCACGTTCAGTAAACTGGCCGGACTGGCGGGCTTGCGCATCGGCTACGGCGCGTTTCCGGCGTGGCTCGTGCCGCACATGATGAAAATAAAACAGCCGTATAATGTGAACGTGGCCGCGAACTTGGCCGCGCTGGGCGCATTGCAAGACCAAGATTGGCTGGATGAGCATGTGCGCTTGCTGGTGGAGGAGCGGGAGAAGATGGTGGCGGAACTGGCGCAGTTTGAGTTTTTACGCCCCTTGCCCAGCGCGTCCAATTTTGTGCTGTTTGAGGTCCACGGCCGTGATGCACGTGACCTTAAACTCCAGCTACAGCAGGAGCACGGCGTTCTCGTACGTCATTACAACAACAGACTGCTCAATAATTACATCCGCATCTCCGCTGGTCGGCCGCAGGACACAGCGCGGCTGGTAGCGGCCTTGCGGGCGGTGGCGGAAGTGAGTGAGAAGTAAAAAGTGAAAAGTGTGTGTGCAGAGATCTATCGACTGACCGACTGAGAGACTAACAGACTGAGAGACTAAAATGAGAAACGCAACCATTACCCGCACGACGAAAGAGACGGATATAACCATGACGCTCGGGCTGGACGGCACGGGACAACATGAGATAAGCACGGGGGTTGGCTTTTTGGATCATATGCTCACGGCCGTGGCGGTGCATGGTCTGTTCGATTTGCAGGTGAAAGCCGTCGGTGATTTACACATAGACGCCCATCACACCATCGAAGATGTAGGCATTGTGCTGGGGCAATGTTTGGACAAAGCGTTGGGCGACCGGCGCGGAATTAACCGCATGGGGCACGCTTATGTGACGATGGATGAAGCGTTGGGGTTTGTTGCTCTGGATCTGAGCGGGCGACCTTACTGCATTTTTCAGGCGGAATGGCACAGTCCCGCTATTGGGCAGTTTCCGACCTCGCTGGTGAGTCACTTTTTTGAATCGGTGGCGTTTCAGGCTAAGATGAACTTACATGCGCGGGTTGAACACGGCCGTGATGACCACCATCAGGCCGAAGCTCTTTTCAAGGCATTGGCGCGGGCGTTGCGCACGGCCGTGGAACCAGACCCCCGCCGCACTGATGTCGCCTCTACCAAAGGCACACTTACGGCGTGACTGGCAACCGATCCCAATCAGGCACATCATCATCATTGCCCGAAATTTTAGCCATGACCTCTTTGAAATCACGGAGAATTTCATCTTCAGCGCGTCCTTCAGTTAACCGCGCAACCAATTGCTCATACTCAACTGAAACAATGCCCTTTGTCAGCAAATACATGGCAAATTGATTGGCGGACACACCTTGTTCTTTCGCCAAATAAGTAATTTTTGATTTCAATTCGGCGGGTACACGCACGGTCATTACGTTGGTATTACTCATTTTGTTTTCGCCACTCCTGTATAAATTGTGCGGGGGTTACAATTTCCAAATCATCAAAACGCAACTCTCGGTTACGAACAAAGTCTCGCACGTTATTGGTCACAATAAAACGGCTACCGCTTGCCACAGCCAATTCAACAAAAATATTGTCCGCCTCGTCAGGTAAGTTTGGCCGCCATTGATAATAAATTTTCTGTGGAATACCAACTACCGTCATAAAACGCAAGAAACGTTGAATATCTTCCGCTTCAAGTTTCAAATCAGCTAATGAGGACGTGCGTAACAAAACATCTTCAAGCTCAAGCAATACGGGTACTGACAAAGCAATATGAAGGCGTCGTTCGTAAGCCAATCTCATAATATAGTGCGACGCACCATGAGCATTTCGAAGTGCTTGATACCACACATTTGTATCCACCACAATCTTATACATGCACACAAGTTAGCACATACGCTAGCAAATCTGCAAGCAAGGAAAAAATATGAGCAAAATTGTCATGATAGATTACGGGGCGGGCAACATTCGCTCAGCGTTCAAGGCGTTTGAACACCTCGGGGCTGATATCGAATTGACCAGCGACACGGCCGTGGTACAACGCGCCGAAAAACTGGTTCTGCCCGGCGTGGGCGCGTTTGGGTCAGGCATGGCCGAACTCCGCCGACGCGGCCTCGAAGCACCCACCAAAAAAGCGGTCGCCAACGGCATTCCCCTGCTCGGCATTTGCGTTGGGATGCAATACCTGTTCAATACAAGCGACGAAATGGGACTACACGACGGCTTGCGACTCATCCCCGGCCACGTCACCCGCTTCGACCCCCACCCCGACCACAAAGTGCCCCACATGGGCTGGAATCAACTCCACCACGACGAAACCCATCCGCTCCTGCGCGGCGTGGAAAACGGGGCGTACTGCTACTTTGTCCATTCCTACTATTGCGTGCCCCAAGACGAAACAAACAGCATCGCTACCACCGATTACGGCCGTGATTTTTGTGCCATCGTCGGCCGTGGGCACGTCTATGGACTGCAGTTCCATCCTGAAAAAAGCCATGACATAGGTCTGCAAATTTTACAAAACTACATTGACCTTTAGGACAAGATGCCGTTCAGCATCTCAGCCAGTCAAGTCAACATACAGATTAGATGATCGGACGATTATTACATACCGAGAAATTTCCTACATGAAACTATCCCGAATTTGTGTCTATTGTGGTTCCAGTCACGGCCAGCACCCTGCCTATCAAACCATGGCGCGACGGCTGGGCGACTTGCTTGTGTCCCGTGACATTGGCCTCGTTTATGGCGGCGGCGATGTGGGTTTGATGGGCGACATTGCCAACGCCGTTATGCAGGGCGGCGGCGAAGTGATCGGCATTATTCCCAAGGCGTTAGCCACTAAAGAGGTCGCTCATTTTGGCGTGACCGAATTAGAGGTGGTGGATTCGATGCACACCCGCAAGGCGCGTATGGCTGAATTGTCCGATGCGTTTATCGCTCTGCCGGGCGGCATTGGCACGATGGAAGAGCTATTTGAAACGTGGACGTGGGCGCAGTTGGGCTACCATAACAAGCCTGTCGGCCTGCTCAACACGGCCGGGTATTACACCCCCCTGCTCGATTTTCTCGACAAGATGGTGCTCCAAGGCTTCTTGCGTGATAAACATCGCCAGATGCTGGTTGTAGACACCGACCCCGTGGCCTTACTTGATAAATTAGCCGCTTATCGTCCACCCGTTGTCCAAAAATGGCTAGCTCAAGAGGAATTATAATAAGGAAGAAGGAAGAGGGGAGAGGGAAGAAGTTTTGTGTCTGACCGTTTTTGATTGTTACGCCCACTACTTCTCACTTCTGAGTCCACTGCAAAAAGCACAAACCTCTCGCAAAGGCGCGAAAAGCGCAAAGTTTTCCTCAAGATTTTTTCTCTTTGCTCCTCTGTGTCTTGGCGAGAGCCTATTTTTTCAGGAAGCTCACTTCTAACTTCTCACCCTTTCTATCACACTTTCGTTTTCCGCTCTGATAGGATAGACTTGCACCTTATGAATCCTTTTACTCGTTTCCTGATGCAGTGGGCGAGAAACGCCCCGCTGGCCGAGCTGGTCGAGCAGTGGGATGTGCTGGAGGCGTTGGTGATTCGTGTGTATAAAAGCAAGACATCCACGGCCGTGGACGAAACCCAATACCAGCAAACCAAAGCATGGCTCGAAACCCATTATGAGCAATTTGCCCCCACGCTCGAGCCATATTGGCAAGCCACCCAAGTAGGTGGCTCCACGGAGCATGATGACCCATTTCGGGTGCTTTTTTCCCCAGACACGGCCGTGTCCTTTGTCAACAACTGGCACGCCATGCAACACTTGCCAGCGGCACGCGAAGCCCTCAATCAGCTCATTGTCGCCCAAGGAAACGAATAGGACTGACAAATCAGGAGGTCTCAACATGAAACTCATACGCGGTTTAATCTACACCACGGTCGGTTTGGCCGTGGGCCTCGTCCTCAAGCGATTTTTAGCCGAAGAACAGCCCGAGCCTATTGTTCCCCCCGTCAACCCGCCACAAAAAGAAAAAGCCAAAACAAAAGCGGCCACAGAAGTGGCAAAAGAAGACATGGACGACGAAGCCATTCCCGTCGTGGATTTAGACGCCACTCCCGCCGCTAGTGCAAAACCAGCCCAGACAGACGCCGCCACCCAAAAAGATGATTTGACCCAAATCAACGGCATCGGCCCCACCTATGCCAAGCGACTCCACGCCGCCGGCATTACCACTTTTGCCCAACTCGCCGCGCAAGACGCCGATCGCCTGCGCGAAATCACGAAAATCAAAGAGTGGCAAGCGGCCGACCCCGCCGACTGGATAACCACAGCCAAAACGATTAACAATGAATAATGAGTAATTCGTAATGAATAAAGGGGCCGCTTATGCCAAGCGCGGCCTCTTTTTATTCATTGGTCATTATTCATTACTCATTCTCCAAAGGTGCTTGTATGAGTTTAGATTGGGCGAGTTTATTGCTGGGTATTTTTGTGGGGGGGCTGGTCATGTGGGGCGTGGACTGGTTTTTTTACGGTCAGGTCAATGACCGTGGCTACAAAATGTTTCAGCGTACCCAAGAGAAGTTGACCACGGCCGAGGAACAGCTTACCGAAACAGAGAAAAAGTTAGCCACCAGCGAATCCCTGCGCCAAACAGCCGATAGTGAACTGGTGCAGGCGCGAGCCGATATCAACGGCACGCAACTCAAGCTGGACGATGCGGAGCGCAAGCTGGCTGAATGCCGCACCAAGCTCTCCCAAGCCAAGGCGCAACCATAAACTTATGTATCGTTCACCCTTGCAGGTTCGTCTGCTTAATGTGTTAAAAGGGCTGGTGCTGGCCGGGTGTTTATTCACGGCCGTGTGGCTTATCGCTACCGCCCCGCCAGATCTCACGGCCGTGGCCCAAACCGCACCCGACCCCACACCCATCGCCACCGCTGAACCAGCTACCCCGACACCCACTTCCGAACCAGAACCAGACCCTGAACCAACAGTAGAGCCAGCGTTAGCTCTGCCGACTATGGCCGCCACGGCCGTGCCCTTACCCACCACCGCCACCATCATCATCATCCCGCCCGTGACCGCCACCTTGCCCGCTCCCACGGCCGTGCCCACCGTCACCGTGACGACAGAGCGGACCACCACCGCCCAACCGCTGTTGCCCACGGCCGTGTTAACTTTCACCGCGCCCAGCATCAGCGGCGAAGCCCAAATACCACCGTCCATCATTCCCCCCGCTTTACCCTTGGACGAAAACGCGCCGCCCCTACTTTATTACCCCGCCGACGGTCAAACCCGCCAAGCAACCGACATAGATTTGCTCGGCATCGCCCAGCCCAACAGCACTTTAGAACTGCTCATCAACGACCAACCATTCGCCCTAATTCCCATTACCAGCCTAGATGGCCGCTGGTTCTACACCTTCCCCACCAGGCCTGGCGCGTACAGCTTCACCGTGCGCTATTTGAGCGATCCCGACCGCGCAAGCGAAACAATTCTGGTCACGCTCGTTACCCCGCCCGACGAGGACAACTGCGCCGACCCCACGCCAGGGCAAGATTTGGGCGACAGCTACATTGTGGGCGATTGTGAATGGCTTCTCGGCATTGCCCGCAAGCTAGACATCATCTATTTTGACCTGCTCAGCATGAATCCCGAATTGCAAAACCCCAACTTTCTCATTTCTGGTCAACGCCTGCGTCTGCCCCCCCGCGGGGAATGAGACGAGCGTATCACGTGTCACGTTTCATGTGTCAGGTGCGTTTTCTCCGAACGCGTTTGGTCTAACCCAAGTAACCACCAACCTAAATTGGACCAATTTACTCTGGTGAGTACGGTCATTGCGCGACTAAAATTGGTCCAATATCCGCATCTTCATCCTTAGCCACCGACCTCTTTATTCATTATTCATCACTCATTACTCCTTCTCCCCCATGATTGGACGCCACCACGCAATGCTCGGCACGGCCGTGAGCCTGTCTGTACTCATGTTTACCGAAGTCACCCTGCCCCGCGAGTTAGGCTGGGCCGCCCTCGCCGTTGGTTTGGGCACATTAGGGGCACTTATGCCCGATATTGACGGGCACGATAGCTCTATCCGCAACAACTTTGGCCTTGGCCGCTCCCAAATTCGGCGCGACTTTAGGCGTCGCCATCGGCGCACCTTTTTTCAACGCTTGGTGGATGTCTTGCAATGGGTGGCTTCGCTCCCGCTAGATATGTTTGCCTATCTGGTTCCCCATCGCGGCCCGACCCATTGGGGACTCACGGCCGTGTTACTCACCTTGCTAATGGCCCTACTCACCCGCTTCTTCGGCTGGCACGACTGGCTCTGGATTTGCTTTGGACTCGGCTATGCGTCCCACATTATCGCTGACGGCCTAACCATCTCGGGCGTGCCGCTTTATGGTCCATTCATTAGGCGATACGTGCGCTTTGTGCCGCGCTTCCTCACCATCCGCACGGGCAGTATGCAAGAGTACATGATCGTGCGCGTTCTGCTTTTGGCTCTGGCCGTCGGCTTTTTCGCCTACTACCAACGCACCTATTAAGGGAAGAAGGAAGAATACAGAGGGAAGAAAAAAACGGTTCGTGTGCAAAACAGTGCGGAAAATTTTGCGCTCTTCGTGCCTTTGCGAGAGATTCACTCAAGAAAACTCGCCCCTTTTCTTCCTTCTTCCCTCGTCCCTCGTCCTTTTTCAAGAAGTTCACTTCTCCCTTCTCACTCGCCGCAAAAGCTGGTTGAGCGCAAACAAGGCCAGCAGAGCCAGTAAAAGAGCCACGGGAAAAGGCAGAGTGAGCGGTTGGAGCAGGGTCACAGTAGCTAGAACGCCCCCCACGGCCGTGGCCAAGATCAACTGACGACGATGCCGCCGCCACAAAGCCGCCCCATTCTCCACGGGCATTCCCCCCGTTAATCGCGCCCGAAAATGGGTCAAATCCCATGCGGCCAGCCCCATTAAAACGCCCACCAACAGCCAGCCCGTCGCCACCCCCGCCACGCTCGCATACGCTAGCCCGCCTATGAACAACGCAAACAGGCCGCTTACTACAGCTAGGTGATACCTCTTCTGCACCGCATAGCCCCACCCCACGGCCGTGAGCCAGAAAAAGAGAAGCAAACCCCACCGCTCATCCAATCCCGTCCATGGGTACAACCACACCCCCACCGACGCACCCAGCGTGGCCAAAAATAATAACGCATAAATTAAGCGAGTCGTATCTGTTTCACGTGTCAAGTATCATCTGTCCTAGCTATTTATCCACAAGTTTAACCTGCTCCCTGAGCATCTACCAAATTGCGACCTCAATTTTATGCACAACCACTTTCTCCTCGACCCTCACATCACCTTTCTCAACCATGGTTCTTATGGAGCCACCCCCCGTCCCGTGCTAGAAGCATACCAAACATGGCAACGGCGGCTCGAACGCCAGCCCGTCCACTTTTTAGCCACCGAGCTAACCCAACACCTAGCCGAAGCGCGGCAAGCCTTAGGCGCGTATCTGAATGCGCCCGCAGATGATTTGGTCTACGTGCCCAACGCCACCTATGGCGTCAACATCGTTGCCCGCTCGCTGGCAGATAGCCTCGGTCAAGGGGATGAAGTGCTGACCTCTACCCATGAATATGGCGCGTGCTGGCGCACATGGCAGTTTTGGGCACAAGAGCGAGGCTTTGCCGTGCGCGAGGTGGATTGGGGCTGGCCTTTGCCCGATCCTGAAGAGGTGATTGAACAGGTCATGGCGGCGGTCACACCCCGCACCAAGCTCATTTTCCTGAGCCACATTACCTCGGCCACGGCCGTGGTTTTGCCCGTCGCCCAGATTTGCGCTCGCGCCCGCGAGTTGGGCATCCTAACCCTGATTGACGGGGCGCACGCGCCCAGTCAAATTCCGCTCGACATCACGGCCGTGGACGCCGATTTTTACACAGGCAACTGCCACAAATGGCTCTGCGCCCCCAAAGGCTCCGCCTTTCTGTACACCCGCCCCGCCAGTCAGCCACTCATCAAGCCACTTATTGTCAGTTGGGGCTGGGGCGATGACCGACTTTACAAATTTGGCTCCGACTATCTTGACTATACGCAATGGTCTGGCACAAACGACCCCGCCGCCTATCTCAGCGTGCCTGCCGCGCTCGCTTTTCAGGAAACGCATGATTGGCCGACCGTTCAGGCGCGTTGCACAACCTTGTTACAGCAAGGCTTGGCTGAGACGGTTGAATTAACGGGGTTGCCCTCCCCTTATGATGGCGTCCGCGCCGGGTATCGGCCACCGCAAATGGGGTTGGTGCCGTTGCCCGCAGAGAAGGTGCCAGACACGGCCGTGTTCAAACGCCGCCTCTATGACCAATACCAGATAGAAATTCCCGTCTACAGTTGGCAAAACCAACCCTTCCTGCGCATCTCTGTGCAAGGGTACAACAGCCGTGCCGACATAGACACCCTGCTTCATGCCCTCACCACAGAACTCACCGCCTAAACAAGGCGCACAACAACAATGCGCTTTTTTTCGGCCGTGTTAACAATTGCCGACTCACCCACTTTTTGCTAAGTTAACAGGCGAAAAATCAACGTAAGCGTTCAGTATCTCAAGTCCAGTTACTAGACCTGACAGGTTTTTGAGACATCTTTGACAGGCAACGACTCTGGTTGAAACCTGTCAGGTCTGAATAGTTACTAGCTGACAATGGAGCAACACGCATGAAAATTTCTCCCCCTGCTTTACTCGCTTTGGAAGATGGAACACTCTGGCACGGCCGTGGGTTTGGCGCGACTGGCCTGACCACTGGCGAAATCGTCTTCAACACCAGCCTCAGCGGCTACCAAGAAATCCTGACCGACCCCTCCTACCACGGCCAGATCGTGGCCATGACCTACCCCTTGATCGGCAACTACGGCGTCAACGCCGACGACGCCGAGAGCGCCCGACCCTGGGCTCGGGGGC
>JBGTIZ010000033.1:0-12367 GCA_041745395.1 Promineifilaceae bacterium (SeqCode)
CAAAAAAAACACCCTTTAGATGGGCCGAGCCGCCGCCGGCGGCGAGGCCTATTCACCAGCTCAGAAGGCAAAACCTTTTACCGAATTATTTGCTTAAAGTCCAATAAGCTATTAGCTATAAGTCTATTTTTACACCAAGACCTCTCGTTATCGCTTAACAAGCTTAAAGCTTAAGGCTTACGGCTTAAAGCTCGTTAAACAATATTGAAAAATAAGCGCGGAGCAGATATGCTCTGTGACTTGCTTGATTAAATCAGTTTGATGAGACATGCTCATGGAACTGGTGCAAATCGGGTCCCTGGCGGCGAGTACCGCCGAACCGTGTCAGATCCGGAAGGAAGCAGCACTAAGGCGGCCCCCTCGGGTGACTAGGTTCACCTGGTTTGCATCAGTTCCATGGGCATGTTTTTTTGTGCGAGGGGTGATTTTGCTGATTAAGTCTGTCCTGACTCACTAACTGACTAACCCCATGAATGGCAAATTATGGCGTGGCTTCGGATTTTTACTCTTAGCGTTGGCAGTTTTGGTGCTGATGCTGGGGGTTACGCTGGGGCGGGGAAACGAACGATCCGTGCGGTATGTGGTGCAGGCGGAGGGGCAAACCTTGACGGTGCATGGCTCTTATCGCACGGTGAATGAGGTGCTGTTGGCGAGTGGGCTGGCGGTGGGGAGCAGAGATATGATTTCGCCGCCGCTTTCGGCTATGGCTGAGCCAGAGATGGTGATTCAAGTAGCACGAGCGCGGCAGGTGGTCGTACGCACGGCCGTGGGGAACAGCACGCATTGGACTCATCAACCCCACATTGCCGCCTTCCTACACGAAATTAGCCTCACCCCTGCCCTACGGGACGAAATTTATGCCGACGGCGTGCGTATCGGCTCAGAACAGCTAAATCGCACGGCCGTGCCCGCCCAACTGGAAATCGGCGACTTCAAAACCATTACTATCCTCATTATCAATCCTGACGGGGGGGGCGAGGCGCGCCAAGTAATACGCAGTAACCAGCGCACGGTTGCCTCTGCCTTACAGGGGGCGGGCATCACCCTTTACAGTGGCGACCACACCGACCCAGCGGGCGACAGTTGGTTAACCGACCAGATGATGATTCGGCTGGAGCGGTCACGGCCGCTCACGATTCAGGTGGATGGGCGTACTATCCAAATTCGCAGTCGGCATGATACAGCCACGGCCGTGTTAAGCGAAGCGGGCATTTTTCTCGTTGGCGACGATTACACCATCCCCAACGACCAAACGCCCCTCAAGGCGCACGACACCATTCAACTGGTGCGCGTGACCACCGATTTTCGCACCACCGACACCCCCCTTCCCTACGAAAGCACCCTCCAGCCCACCGACCAACTCGAAATTGACCAGCGGCAGGTCATTCAACCAGGCGTGCCTGGCATTTTGCGCCAGCGCGTGCGTCAGCGTTATGAAAACGGCGTATTAGTCAGTGAAATCCCCGATGAGGAATGGGTTGAGCGTGCGCCGCAAGACGAAATCGTCGGCTACGGCACAAACATCGTCGTGCGCACGCTCAACACGCCAGATGGGCCTCTCGAATATTGGCGCGTGGTCGAGATGCGCGTCACCTCTTACCGCCCCAACACCTCGGGCAAGCCGCTCGACGATCCCGACTATGGCCTGACCGCCAGCGGCCGTCCAGCGGGGATTGGCGTGGTGGCGATTGACCCCGAGGTCGTCGTGTTTGGTTCTGACCTGTATGTACCCAATTATGGCGTAGCTTTTGCGGGAGATACGGGCGGCGGGGTCAAAGGGCGTTGGATTGACCTTGGTTATCCAGATGATATGTCGGTTTGGGTGGCTTGGTCTGGCTATGTAGATGTGTATCACTTGACCCCCATCCCCCGACTTGAGAGAATTAACTTTCTTATGCCGACAGAATTGCCGTAAGCATCGCACACCACTAAAAAAATGCATCCCAAACAGCTATTAGACCAGCAGGCAATTGAACCTAAGAAGAGCCTCGGGCAAAACTTTTTGTTTGACCCGAATGTGTTGCGCCGGATTGCCGACACGGCCGTGTTAACCGCCGCCGATGATGTTCTCGAAGTCGGCCCCGGACTGGGCGCACTCACTCAAGAGCTAGCCGACCGGGCGCGGCAGGTGGTCGCGGTCGAGCTAGACGACCGGCTCCTGCCCATTCTGCGCCTCGAGCTAGCTTCCCGCCGCAATGTAACCTTGGTTCATGGGGACATTATGGCGCAAGATCCCGCCACTTGGTTTGCTGAATCGGCGCATTATAAGGTGGTCGCCAATGTGCCTTATTACATCACGGGGGGGATTTTGCGCCATTTGCTCACGGCCGTGGTCAAGCCTGAGCTAATGGTGCTGACCATTCAGAAAGAGGTTGCCGATAGGCTCACGGCCGTGCCGGGGAATATGAGCTTGTTAGCCGTTAGCGTGCAATTTTATGGACAAGCCACGGTAGCCATGAATTTGGCGGCGGGCGCGTTTTGGCCTCGTCCCACGGTCGCTTCGAGCGTGCTGAAAGTGGATTTGCGGGAGAGATTGCCTTCAACCACGGCCGTGGACGATGAAGCCGCCTTTTTTAACATTGTCCGCGCTGGCTTTAGCCAAAAACGGAAGCAGTTACAAAAAAATCTGCGTCAGCTTAACGACAAAAAAACAGTCACCCGCTGGCTAAATACAGCCGAGCTAGACGGCTCCCGCCGTGCTGAAACGCTGAGCCTAGACGAATGGGTAAGCCTTTATCAAACACGGCCGTGACGGCCAAGCCGACAAACAAAAAAGGGCTGAGCAATTAAATGCTCAGCCCTTTTTTATTTCTTTGTATTTGTAAGCGTTGTACTGAATCAGTCCGCCGCTACCAAATCCGATTCCGTTGGCCCCGCCTCTTCCACGTTCATTAACTCCTCGAACTGCTGGCGGTCAATCGTTTCATACTCCAGCAACGTGTTCGCCAAAGAGACCATTTTGTCCCGATGCTCGGTAATGAGAGACTTGGTACGGTCATAATTACGATCTATGACGCGCCGCACCTCTTCATCAATCAGACGCGCCGCATCTTCACTGTAATTGCGTTCGCTGACCATGGAGCGACCGAGAAAGACGTTGCCATTCTCATCCCCATAAGTCCGTAAACCGAGGTCACTACTCATGCCATAATTCATCACCATGCCCCGCGCGATGCGTGTAACCTGCTGGAGGTCATTGCTAGCACCCGTGGTGACATTGCCAAAAAACACTTCCTCGGCGACCCGCCCCCCCAAAGCCATCGCAATTTGGTCTTCCAGATAGCGGACACTTAGCGTCAACCTATCTTCGGGCAAAGACATCACATAGCCCCCGGCGCGTCCCCGGGGAATAATGGTGATTTTTTGCACAGGGTCGGTATGGGTCAAAAAGAAGGAGACGACGGCATGACCAGCTTCGTGATAAGCCAGAATTTCCTTTTCGTCTTCACTAATGACCTTGCTTTTACGTTCGGGGCCAATGGCGATGCGGTCAAATGCATCTTGCATGTCAAGTGGGATAATTTCGTTGGCGTTGCGCCGGGCGGCAAAAATGGCCGCTTCATTCATCAGGTTTTCGAGGTCTGCCCCCGAGAAGCCAGAGGTAAGTCTGGCAACATCTGACAAATCTATGTTGGGTGAGAGGGGCTTACCACGGCCGTGTACCTTGAGAATTTGCTCCCGCCCTTTCACATCAGGCAAATCAACAATGACTTTGCGGTCAAAACGACCCGGGCGCAACAAAGCCGGGTCAAGCACATCATCCCGGTTAGTCGCCGCAATCACAATCACATTGGTGTCATTCGTAAAGCCGTCCATTTCAACCAAAATTTGATTAAGCGTTTGTTCCCGCTCATCGTTACCGCCGCCTAAACCAGCACCACGCTGGCGACCGACCGCGTCAATCTCGTCTACAAAGACAATGGAGGGCGCGTTTTCTTTGGCCTTGTTAAACAGGTCACGCACGCGGCTGGCCCCTACACCCACAAACATCTCCACGAATTCAGAGCCAGAAATGTGGAAGAAGGGCACACCTGCTTCACCCGCGATAGCGCGAGCCAACAAGGTTTTACCCGTTCCGGGCGGGCCAACCATCAGCACGCCTTTGGGAATACGCGCCCCAACCTGCACAAACCGCTCTGGTTCACGCAAAAACTGGACAACTTCACGCACTTCACTTTTCGCTTCCTCGACCCCCGCCACATCATCAAAGGTGACGGTCGGACGGTCGCCCTCATTCAAGTTCTTAGCTTTGCTCCGGCCGAAGCCGAAGATATTATTGCCACCTGACTGCATCTGGCGGAAGCCACGAGTAAAGAACCAAATCAGGATAAGAATGGGCACGAAAGATATCAGGATGGTCATGATGGTGTTCCAGCCTGATTGATCCTGAATAACGATATTGGTCGAAATCAACGCTTCTTGGGTCACGCCCATGTCGCGGAACATCTCAAAGACGTTTGTGCCTTCCTTGGCCGAAGCAAAGGTGCTTCCATCTTGGAGGGTGACAGTCATGCGATTGCCACGTATTTCTAGTTTGTCAATTTCGCCATTTTGCATATAGCGGGCAACTTGGGAGATGGCGATTTGGTCGGGGCTGTTAAACTGCCCGCTAGCCCAAAACTGCAAACCAATGAAGATGACAATAAGACCCACAATCCACATCCAAGGAGGGATTGGGGAGCGGGGTTGCTGTTGTTGTTCGTCCATAAACCTGTACCTTACCTTATTTTGTAACCTTGTTGGTCACACTGGAGAAGATTTTTACTAATGTTGGTCACTGTACGGTATATATCGTTTAAGGCGCGTTAAATTGTGGTCACACGGCCGTGGTTCTTAGCTAATCATAACGTAGCCATTAGAGCCGTTTATGACCCCGCACCAATGGCGAAAGAGCGGCTACCTGCTGTTCAGCGCGATAGCTACTGCGCACCAGCGGGCCACTTTCCACCCACTTAAAGCCCATCTCTAAGCCAATTTGCTTCAGTTCATCAAATTCAGCGGGCGTGTAATAGCGACCCATCGGCAAATGGCTCTGTGTAGGGCGCAAATATTGCCCAATAGTCAAAATATCTAGCTTAATGTCCGCCAAATCCTGCATCACGGCCAGCAGTTCATCCCACGTCTCGCCCAAGCCAACCATAATGCCGCTCTTGGTTAGCACCTCTTTGTCCATCTGCTTGGCATTGCGGAGCGTGGTCAAAGCCCACTCGTACTCATCTTGCGGCTGAACAATGTGGAAGAGACGCGGAACCGTCTCCACATTGTGGTTCAAGATTTCGGGCTGAGCATTCATCACAATTTGCAGCGCGTCCCAATCCCCTTTGAAGTCAGGAATGAGCACCTCAATGGTGCAACCGGGATGAATAGCGCGAATGCGGTCAATGCAGAGCGCAAAAATCGGCGCGCCCCCATCTTTACGCTCATCCCGGTTGACCGACGTGATGACCACATGCTTGAGGTTCATCGCTTTGACCGCTTGAGCCAACCGCTCTGGCTCTTGCCAGTCGAGCGGCAGGGGGCGGCCCGTGGCAATGTCGCAAAAGCCGCAACTGCGGGTGCAAACATCACCCATAATAAGGAAAGTGGCTGTACCACGCCCCCAACATTCACCTAGATTGGGGCAACGCGCTTCTTCACAGACGGTGTGTAGCTCTTTGCTACGCATCAGGTCGCGGACTTTGTCGTATTCGCCGTGGCCTGGGGCGCGGACTTTTATCCAACTGGGGCGGCGGTTGGCCGTGGTGGAGGTGCGGCGGGGCTGGTGTTCGTTGGTTACGTCAATCGTGTTTAGGTCAATTAATGACATTGTTTCACTCGTTATATAGCTACGGCTCTTTGGAAAGTCAGAGGGTCAATTAGCAGGCCGTAGCGTAGCATAAATAATCAGACGTGTCCGTAAGTAGGGCATTATTGCACCTGCATTATGAGCAACATCTTACACAGCTTTATATCTGTATAGATTGTACGCTGAAAAAAGGTGTGATTCAACCACGGCCGTGGGCATCCTCCTCTACCAATCACATTACTTGCAACCCGATGGGTGTGGTACAATCTCGCTTGAAAATCCCACCCAAATTTGACAAAAGAGGTTTTATATATGTTATTTCCACGGTCTGCTGGTGTCCTCGTACATCCCACATCATTCCCTGGCCGTTATGGCATTGGTGATTTAGGCGACGCCGCCTATCATTTCATAGATTTTCTCGTCTCCAGCAAACAATCCTTGTGGCAGATTCTGCCCCTTGGCCCCACTGGCTACGGTGATTCACCCTACCAAAGCTTTTCCGCCTTTGCGGGCAACCCCCTGCTCATCAGCCCTGACCATTTGGTGCGCGATGGCTATCTCCCCCGCGAATCTGTCGACGAAGTGCCCGCTTTCCCTACCAACAAAGTGGACTATGGCTGGGTCATTCAGTACAAAACCGACCTGCTGACCCGTGCCTACACCCATTTTGCAGGCAGTGGCACCTTGGCTCAGCGGCAAGCATTTGACCAATTTTGCACCGCGCAAGCCGATTGGCTAGAGGATTACGCCCTGTTCATGGCAGTCAAAGACCATCATGTTGACCACGAGGGCGGCGTCTGGAACACCTGGCCGCGTGATATTGCCCAGCGGGAACCAGCGGCGATGCAGGCGTGGTCGGAAAAGTTGGCGGATGAAATCACCCGACTCAAGTTTTGGCAATTCCTCTTTTTTACGCAATGGTTTGCCCTAAAAAAATACGCCAACGACCAAAGCATCAAAGTGGTCGGCGATATTCCAATTTTTGTCGCTTTTGATAGCGCAGACGTATGGAGCAATCAGGAGCTGTTTTATCTGGATGACGCGGGCGCGCCGACCGTTATCGCTGGCGTGCCACCCGACTATTTCAGCGAGACGGGGCAGAGGTGGGGCAACCCGCTCTATCGCTGGGACGAAATGGAGGCGCAAGGGTTTACGTGGTGGCAAGAGCGCATCAACAGTACGCTCAGCATGGTGGACATTGTGCGCATTGACCATTTCCGTGGTTTTGAAGCGTATTGGGAGATTCCGGCAGAGGAACCCACGGCCGTGAAAGGGCAATGGGTCGAAGCACCCGGCATGGCTCTCTTCCGCACCCTGCGCGAAAAACTGGGCGATTTACCCATCATCGCCGAAGATCTCGGCGTGATAACCTCTGCCGTAGAAGAACTGCGCGACACCTTCGAGCTACCCGGCATGAAAATCCTGCAATTCGCCTTTGGTGGCGAACGCAACAGCAACTTTTTACCCCATACTTTCGCCAAAAACTGCGTTGTTTACACAGGGTCGCACGATAACGAAACCACTCTGGGCTGGTATCGCAACGCCAGCAATGCCGAACAAGACCATGTGCGCCGCTACGTGTCCCGCGATGGCAGTGACATCGTCTGGGATATGATTCGCTTGGCGCACGCCTCTGTGGCGGTCATGTCCGTCATTCCCATGCAGGATTTAATGGTGCTGGGCAACGAAGCGCGGATGAATTTCCCCGGCAAGGTGGGCGGCTACTGGGCATGGCGCTACACCTACGAAATGCTCAACTATTGGATTACGGAACGTTTGGCCAAGATGACCGTTTTATACGGCCGTGTGCCAGAAATAGAGTAACGAGCGATGAGCAATGAGTGCTGAGGGCGACAACTCGAGCCGTAGGCTCACTCAGCACTCGGCACTCATCGCTCAGCACTTTTTTCCCCCATGCCCCTCCTCTCCGTCAACAATCTCGGTCACGCCTACGGGGCGGACGAACTTTTTAGCGGTTTTGATTTCCAGCTAGAGCCAAAACAGCGCGTGGGCTTGGTTGGGCCAAACGGCTGTGGCAAAACCACGCTCCTGCTCATCTTGGCTGATTTACTCGAGCCAAGCGAGGGGGAGGTCGTGCGGCAAAATGACCTAACGCTGGGTTATTTGCGCCAAGAGGCGGTGCTGACCTTTCGCGGTCAGGATAATACGGTCTATGAGGAAATGTTGACCGTTTTTGCTGACTTGACTGGTCTGGAACAGGAATTGCGCCAGATGGAGCAGGAAATGGCGGGAGGCAACACGGCCGTGTCCTTCCTCACCACCTACGGCGAAAAACAGCAACAATACGAAGCGGGCGGCGGCTACGCCTACCACGTAGACATCAAGCGCGTCCTGCAAGGACTCGGTTTTCCCGAAACCGAGTGGCAAACCCCGCTCAACCACCTCAGCGGCGGCCAAAAAACCCGCGTCCTGCTCGGGCGACTCCTCCTCGAAAAACCGGACCTGCTCATCCTCGACGAACCGACCAACCACCTCGACACGGCCGCCATAGAATGGCTCGAACGCACCCTGCGCTTTTGGGAAGGAACCCTACTCATCGTCAGCCACGACCGGTATTTTCTCGACAAAGTGGTCAGCCACGTTTGGGAACTGCGCCCCCAGAGCCTCAATAGCTACAAAGGCAACTACAGCAGTTATCTCGAGCAGAGAGAGGCCAATTGGGAGCGCGAAGCGAAGCTCTTTGACGAAGAAATGACGCGACTCGAGTCAGAACTGGATTTCGTGCGGCGCAACATCGCCGGGAGCCAAACCGACCTCGCCAAGGGCAAACTAAAACGACTGACCCGCGACATTGTTTTGCTAGAAGAGGTGGGTGTCCTCGGCCGTGAGGGGAAAAGTTGGCTCGAGGTAGGCGGCCGTGTGCGCACCCTATCTGCCAACGAAGCGGCGCGTCGCCTCCGTGCCCTCAAGCCCCCCAGCAACCGCCCCCCCCGTCTCAATATTCGCCTCAAAAGCGAAGAGCAAAGCGAGCAACTCGTCTTACGCACCGCCCGCCTAACCATCGGCTATCCTGATGCACCTCTCTTCAAAACGGACAAAATCCGCCTCGAACGGGGCGACATCGCCGCCCTGATTGGCCCCAACGGCAGTGGCAAATCGACTTTCTTGCGCACTTTTCTAGGGGAGATTCCGCCGCTACGAGGCAACATTGAACTCGGGGAAACTGTGCAAATCGGCTACTTTGCCCAAGCGCACGACCAGCTTAATTTGGATAAGCGCGTCCTCGATGAAATTTTGCATTATCGCCCGACCTCTGAACAGGAAGCGCGGAGCTATTTGGCGCAATACCTGTTTCGAGGCGACGATGTGTTCAAGCAGGTGCGCGACCTGAGCGGCGGGGAGCGGGGGCGGCTTGCTTTGGCGATTTTGGCCGCCACGGGGGCGAATTTTCTCCTACTGGATGAGCCAACCAATCATCTGGACATCCCTTCGCAGGAGGTGTTGCAGGCGGTGCTGGAGCAGTACGACGGCACGATTTTGCTCGTGTCGCATGACCGATATTTAGTCAGCCATCTGGCGACGCAAATTTGGGCGATTGAGCCAGCCGCCACGCCCGATGAGACTCAATTGTTCGTTTTTGAGGATGGGTATGAAGCGTATGCGGAGAAGCGGGCGCAAGAAGCAACGGCGGCGGCTGAGGCGGCTAAGCTGGAAAATGCCCCGCCGCCCAAGCTAGATTGGCTGGCGGATTTAGACACGTTTGTGCCACCCGAGGTGGCGGAGGTGTCTTCGCCCACAAAACGACCGAAGCAGAAGTCGCGGCGGGGAGCTTCGGCCTTGGAGCTAGAAATTCAGAATGCGGAGATTTGGCTGGATAAGCTGGAGCAGGAGTTGGCTCAGGCGGAGGCTGAAGGGGATGAGGAGCAGATGGCCTGGCTGATGGAGGAGTATGACACGGCCGTGGCCGACCTCGAGGAACTACTCGCCCAGCAGGACGAGTGAGAAGCAAGAAGTCAAAAGTAAGAAGCGAAAAGTGGCACGCCATTCATCGCTCATCGCTCAGCACTCTAAACTGCATCTCATGAAGCCGCGTATACAGCCCCGCTGGATTCGCCAACAGCGAAGCGTGCGTCCCCTGCTCCAAAATTTCCCCCTTGTCTAGGACCAACACCCAATCCGCATTAACCACCGTGCTAAAACGATGGGCAATCACAAACGAAGTGCGCCCCGCCATTAAGCGATCCAGCGCATCCTGCACCAGTCGCTCACTTTCGCTGTCTAGCGAAGAGGTCGCCTCGTCCAAAATGAGAATGCGCGGGTCTTTGAGAATGGCGCGAGCAATGGCGATGCGCTGTCTTTGCCCCCCGCTCAGCTTAATTCCCCGCTCACCGACTAGGGTGTCGTAGCCGTGGGGCAGGTAATTCATGATGAAATCATGGGCGTTAGCGGCGCGGGCGGCCGCTTCAATTTCCACGGCCGTGGCCTCCAGCCGCCCATACCGAATATTCTCCCCGACCGTATCCGAAAAGAGCAACGTCTCCTGCGGCACAATGCCAATCTGCTGGCGCAAACTGGGCAACTGCACCGCCCGCACATCCAGCCCATCAATCAAAATTTGCCCCGCCGCCACATCATAAAAGCGGGGAATCAAATTGACCAAGGTGGATTTGCCAGCCCCACTCGGCCCGACCAGCGCGATAATTTGCCCTGACTCGGCCGTGAAGGAAATATCATGCAAAATGGGTAGCCCCGTGCCATACTGAAAACTGACCCCTTCAAACGAAACCCGCCCCACCACTTCGGGCAACGGCCGTGCGTCGGGGAGTTGGACAATGTCAGATTCTGTATCCAGCAAATCCAATATCCGTTCACTCGCCCCAATGGCGGACAAAAATTGCCCATACAGCCCTGCTAGCGAGGCAATCGGCGTGGCGACCATCATCGTGTACACCAGATATGCCACCAAGCCCCCGGCCGTGAGCGTCCCCGCAATCACCTGATAACTGCCAATCCAGAGCGTGATGATAATCGAGGCAAACGCCATAAAGCCGATAACTGGCCCCAACACTGCCTGAATTTTCGCTCGATACATCGCCGCCTGATACGTCTCCATCACCCGCGCCCCAAAGCGACCCATCTCGTGCGGCTCCCGCGCAAACGATTTGACAATGCGCACGCCCGAAATCGTCTCTTCCAGCACGTTGGCCGCTTCCGCCAGCTTGTCTTGCACCTCTTTGGAGGCACGACGAATGCGTCGCCCCAAAAAGACCATCGTCAGCGACACAATGGGAATCCCAATCAGAATGACGACGGTTAATTGCCAATTGAGCCAAAAAAGCAACACGGCCGCGCCCACCAACATCACCGCCTGCCTGAGCAGGGCCACCAAATTTTCGGTAATAGCCGCCTGAAGCAGAGAAACATCATTGGTGACCCGCGACACCAGTTCGCCTGTGCGTTGGTCATTAAAAAAGCTGAGCGATAGCCCCATGAGGTGCGCGTACACTTCCTCCCGAATATCGGCAATGGCGCGTTCCCCCACATACGCCAGCGAGAGACGATGCACAAAGCTGAATAAAGCTTGCACCAGAAAGACAATGAGCAACCCGACGGCTATCTGGTTGAGCAACGTCAAATCTTTGTCCACCAGCACGACATCTACCAAACTTTGGATGACCAGCGGCAAAATCAGCCCTAGGGCGACGCTGAACAGCAGGGCAATAATCGAAATGGTGAACCAGAATCGATAGGGACGCACATAGTGCAAAATACGCTGAAAGGCGCGTAAATCTTCACGCTTCAACCGTTTCTTTTCTTGTTTTTGGTCGGGGGTGTACTCGTGGTCGCGTCCCATGCGGCGGGGGTTAATAGTCATAGGTAGAGTTTGTTAGTTGTTCAGTCAGCTAGAAGTTCAACTTTTCAGAAAAGTTGAACTTCTTCCGTGTTCCATGACTGGGCAACATATTTATCATCAAATGATAGGGAGTGATTGGGTCATGTGGGAATTATCGGTATGGCCGCCAATCTCGGCAAGTTTTTAGATAGTGTCTCAACTTTTTAAGGCTTCTGCCCAAACATCTAGCTTTTTCTCCTGCGACATGCTGGCATAAGCGGGGCTGGTTGAGGGCAGAATCTGACGGGTGAGGCGTTGCTGTTGCGCCGCGCCTAAAGAGGGCCAGACCAGTTTCTTGAAGCTGTGCGCCGCTTTCTGCCCGTTGAAAAAGAGATGGCACACCTGCTCATGCTGAGCCAAAAAGGTCGCAAAATCATTGGGGACTTCGCTCTGCTTTTTGATGTTGGCGTCCAGACTGCCTTCCCGTTCGCAATGTTGCAGAACATCCCAGAGGGCGATGTGGTGTCGCTGTAGATAGGCCAGACGTTCTGTATAGGATAACGACAAATCATCCACAGGGCGTAAGCGGGGGCTGGCTCCGCAAATAACCATCATAATCGGCCAAAAGGCGTTTTGGGGATGAGCGTAATAGAGTTGTTCCTGATTAAAAAATCGGGTAAATTCCAGTCAAAAACTGGAGTAGCCCAATGAGTTTAGCCATACGTGATGATCGCCAAATGCGTGCCTTAACAGGCGTGTCCATAAGCCAGTTCGACATTTTATTAGCT
>JBGTIZ010000034.1:0-3034 GCA_041745395.1 Promineifilaceae bacterium (SeqCode)
GGTCGATGCGGTCGAGGGTGGCTTCCGCCGTGATGAAGTCGGTTTCTTGCAGGTGGGGCAAAGCTTGGCGCAGGGCGAGGGTTTCGAGGGCAATACGAATGGTGTAGATTTCGCGCATTTGCACGGCCGTGAGTGAAGCCACGGTCGCCCCTTTGTTGGGGGTCAGCACCACCAGCCCTTCTGCTTGGAGCTGAACCAACGCTTCGCGCACGGGAATTTTGCTCACTTTGAGCTGTTGCGCTAGTTCGTCTTGGCGCAATGATTCACCATCGTCGAGGTCGCCGTGTAATATGGCGGCGCGGAGGATGTCGGCGATGCGCTCGGCCGTGGTTTGGGCGGGTTCGATGGCGGGTGGGTCGGGTAGGGGCATGTGCAGAGTGTATAATCGTATACGATTTTGGGCAAGGGCGAAAATAAAGAAGTTCAACTTCTCCGAAGAAGTTGAACTTCTGCTTCAACAAAATAAATTTGCCATTGCCTTTTCGACCGAATGTTCTATAATGACAATATGTCAAAAACAGACCCAGCTAGCTACCACATAACAACCGATTTTAAAACCTTGCGAGAAAAAGCAGGCTTCTCCCGCGAAATGGTCGCGGATTTAGCCGATCGCTCAGCACGCACAATTTATCGTTGGGAAAACGGGCAGAGCAAGCCGCCCAAACTGGTCATCAATGCGCTTCAACAGCAGATAGCGTTGCACTATGACCAGACCAACGGACACGGGGGGCAAGATGGCTTCACCTTCATTGATTTATTTGCGGGCATTGGTGGCTTTCGCCTTGGCTTTGAACGCAGGGGGGGGCATTGTCTGTTTACCAGCGAATGGAACAAATTTGCGCGGCAAACTTATGCGGCCAATTTTACGATGGATAACCAACATCCTTTTGCCGAGGACATCACTGAAGTGCCAATCGAGATGATTCCCGCCCATGACATTTTGTTAGCTGGGTTTCCATGCCAGCCCTTTTCGATTGCGGGGGTGTCTAAAAAGAATGCGCTAGGACGCCCACATGGCTTTGATGATGAAACGCAGGGGACGCTTTTTTTTAATATCAAAGAGATTTTGCGTTACCATCGCCCAGCCGCCTTTCTGTTGGAAAACGTCAAAAATTTGGTCAGCCATGATAAAGGACGCACCTTCAAAGTGATCCGCAAGACGCTTGAAGAGGAATTAGGCTACACCATTTCGTGGCGGGTCATCAATGCCAAAGGGTACTTACCCCAAAATCGGGAGCGTATTTTTATCGCGGGCTTTTTGCACAATGTCGGCTTTGATTTTGCCCAAATGGCTGTACCCGAGGCGACCGATGGTCCCGTTCTCAAAACCATTTTGCATCCTGAAGATGGAAGCGAAGTAGCCGAACCACCTTACACGGTCGGCTCTGCGGCGCGAGTGGATGATAAATATACCCTGACGCCTAAATTGTGGAGCTATTTGCAAGCGTATGCAGAAAAACATCGCCAAAAGGGGAATGGGTTTGGCTTTGGGTTGGTTGGAGCAGAGGATACGGCTCGCACGCTGTCGGCCAGATATTATAAGGATGGGTCGGAGATTTTGGTGAAACAGGGAGAAGGGGAACGCCCCCGACGGCTGACGCCAAGGGAGTGTGCGCGGCTGATGGGGTTTGACCAACACGGCCGTGAGCCTTTCATCATTCCCGTTTCCGACACGCAAGCGTATCGTCAGTTTGGCAATGCGGTCGCCGTGCCCGTCGTCGAGGACATTGCGGCGTATATGCGCCCATTCATTATGGAAGCGAAGCGGCTGAAGATGGGTGAAGCAAAGCAGTTGCGGCTGTTGGAGGGGCGGGGACGTGGGATAGACACGGCCGTGTCTATCCCCAGCACCTATGGCGACTAAACAGACAACGTAACTTCCTCCCACACATCATATAACACCGCCAAATCCTTGGCCTTGATGCGAAACTGACTGCGCCGCTTCGTGCGCGGTCTCACCGAAAGATTCTCAACTTTGATGCCTGGGTCATAAAACACTTTGCCCTCATGAAAAGCGCGGAGGAAGCGGAAAAAGCTCGTGCCCTGTCCCAAAAAGAGATGCGGGCTGTACCTGTATTGATAGTTCCCCTCATGGGTACGTCGCTCCGACGGGACATAAACCGTCTTGGCGTGTTTGCGATTCCAATGGGTGAGTAGGGTAGCAAAACCCCATGACGCAATCACCGTCTCCGCCTCATCCGTTGCTTTGAGCAACAAACCTCCATTTTGCACATCAAATTTGTTCCGCACGGGGTCAAAACCCGCCAAAGTGAGGGTGTAACCAGTGGCACTAGCGGGGGTGTCCATGTAATAGGTTCCCCCGAAATTGAGGCGGTCGGGCGTGCCGTCTTGAGCAGGGTAGCCGTAGCTTTGCAGAAAAGGAATAACGCCTGCTTCTCGATAGTAGCCACCTGTTGGCTCAGGTGTCATCAGGGTCACAGCTTTGGAGCCTAGCTCAGCAATTCTCAATTTAGAAAATCAGTTGACAAAACAGAAAACAAGGTCATTACTATAACGCATGATCACAAAATTCCCCTTGCAAGACTTTTTCAAGACCTGCCAAACAGCTTGGGCTACCTTGCCTGACCATCGCAAACCAAGTCCCAACACGAGATACGCTATAGCCGATGCCGTCAACAGTGCTATGAGTGTGTTTTTCATGCAATCTCAATCGTTTTTGGCGCATAATCAGACGATGAGTGGTAAACGAGCAGGTAAGGGAAACCTTCAAACTTTATTCGAGGTGGAGAAGGTACCGTCGGACAATCAAATCCGTAACCTCCTAGACCCCCTCCAACCAGTAGAGTTTGCGCCACAATATGAATGGATATGGCAACAGCTATCTCGTTTGGGTGGCCTTAAAGCATACAACACCAGTCTTAACACGCGCCTGATTAGAGTTGTTCCTGATTAAAAAATCGGGTAAATTCCAGTCAAAAACTGGAGTAGCCCAATGAGTTTAGCCATACGTGATGATCGCCAAATGCGTGCCTTAACAGGCGTGTCCATAAGCCAGTTCGACATTTTATTAGCT
>JBGTIZ010000035.1:0-13160 GCA_041745395.1 Promineifilaceae bacterium (SeqCode)
TCCAGCGAAGCGTGGCCGCAGGCCACGCCGAAGCATTATCGCTTTGGAAAGCGACACGATTACATCTGTTTTAGTAAGTCGTGACCAATACAATTTGCGTTATTTTTCTCAAGATAATTAGCCGTCTAGTAACTGTCTCAAGCGGTATGTCTAACACATTTGTACAAATTTAGGCATGATATTATGTGCATTTTAGATTAAATGGGGAGGGGAGGCAAAAAGTGGAACATTTCTTACACCACGGCCGTTTCAAGTGCAACAGGTAACGCAATCCAGACGTATAGCGCACACAGACAGTCATCGTTGAAGCCCCTTGGAGAAAGATCATGAGCGAAGAAGAAATTAAACAACTCAAACGAGAAGAGCAAGAAAAGACGGAGCCAGCAGACCCAAGCAAACGAAACAAACGTAGCAAACGCACTTCCAAACGACAGTCAAAAGGGTCGAGTCTTTTTGGTCCCATTGTCCTGATTGGCATTGGCCTCTATTTTCTATTGGTCAATTTGGGCGTTGTTGACGGCACGTTGCATTGGGATGTGCTGTTTAGCTGGTGGCCGCTCTTTCTTATTTTTATAGGCTTGAACATTATTGTTCAGCAGTTGCCAGGTTTACTGGGACGGCTGGTGGAGGGGCTGTTGGGACTCACGGCCGTGACTGTTTTTGGCTCGCTATTGATATTGGGAACCCAAACGCCCATTTTGGGGACATACAACCTGCCCTCAGCCGCAATAAATGAAATACCGGTCGACGTCTCCTTGAGAAGTGGCGTCAACAGAGCCGAAATAAGCCTCGATTTTAACGCCGCCCCGGCCCAAATCGAAGCGTTAGCCGAGGGAGACGCCCTGATACGCGGCACGGCTTTCACGGCCGGGGAAGTCAAAATAGAGCAAAATTCACGTGGGGATGAAGTCTCGGTTCGTCCAACGAGCGGTTGGTCATGGGGGATGCGGTCGGGTGCTTACACGGCCGTGCATCAATGGCAACTCGGACTATCCCCCACAATACCGCTTGACCTCAACTTTGATTTATCCTCTGGTCAGGCACGCCTAGACCTAAGTGGGTTACAGCTACAAAATCTAGTCATAGAAGGTGGCTCGGGCGCAACGACGCTGACCTTGCCGGACGGCGGAGATTATGACATGCGTTATGATGTTGGCTCGGGCGCGGTATGGATGACGTTGCCCTCACGGGGTCAGCACCGTTTTGAAATAGAGGGCGGCTCGGGCGGCGTTAATATTATTTTGCCAGCCCAGATTGAAGCGCGGGTAACGGTGGAATCGGGCAGTGGTACGTTGAGCATTAGCCAGCAGTTTAGAGAAAGCCACGGCCGTGGGGACACCCGCATCTACACCACCCCCAACTTCGACTCCAGCGGCTCCAACTACATTGACCTCCAGATAGACATGGGTTCTGGAAGCATCAGCATCAGCCCTGAAGCTGGGCAGTGAAAAGCTGGACAGTGAGAAGTAAAAAGTGAGAAGCCACTTCTGACTTCTTACTTCTCACTTTTCACTCCTGACTCCTGACTCCTGCTCCGCCAACGCCTTCATGTAGCGCAAAATCGCCCCCATGCCGTTCAGCCTTTGCCCCGTAATTACGCTTTGCAACCCCATCGCTAGATAAAATTCATTAGGCACGGCCAGCACTTCGGCGGGCGTCAGCCCGTTGAGCGACTGGCTGAGGATGCCGCCATAGCCGCGCACCGTTGGTGCTTCGCGGGGGATGTCAAAATGGTATTGCATCTGTCCGTCTTGTAAGTCAGCGGCGATAAAGACGGGCGACATGCACTCATGCACTTGCCCAAGTTTGTCCCGCTGGTTTTCTAATTCAGGCGGCAGATCAGGCAGTTGCTCGGAAAATTCGAGCAGGTACATCAATTTTTCTTGCCCCACACAAATCTTGAAATCTTCGATTATTTCTTGCAAGCGGGGCGGGATTTTTTCGTTAGCGTTAATCATATTTTCTCCGTGTGGTTAACAGGTTGGGTGGCGAGTTGGTTGGAAATGTCGATAAAAGAGTGAAAAGTCAGAAGTAAGAAGCGGTCCGCATACTAACTAAGGACTGTTAAACGGATGCTACCTTTCACTGCGTTTATGACAAAATTAAAGTTTTTAGCCTCAAGAGTCGCTTTCTCTCGAGAAAAAACGGCTAAAGCCGTTACTACGAGCAGAAGGGTTCGAGTTATTCAAATCTCGTTCCTAAGTGACCCCGCGAATTCCTAAACAGCTACAGTATTATTATGGGCAAACTGGATTAGAAGCAAATCAAACGATGGGTAACGGCCGTGTTCAGGCAAAAAAAGGTATAATACGCGGCTTATTAACGACCCCAACCCACCAAGGAGAAAATCTCCCATGCACCAATATCAACACCTGATGCGCACTGTGCTAGAAAACGGCGTGCGCCGCGCCGACCGCACGGGTACGGGCACGCTTAGCATTTTCGGCCACCAAATGCGCTTTGATTTGGCTCAAGGGTTTCCCGCTGTGACCACCAAAAAACTGCATCTGCGCTCGATCATTTATGAACTGCTGTGGTTTCTCCAGGGTGATAGCAATATCCGCTATCTAAATGACAAACGCGTCACGATTTGGGACGAATGGGCAGACGCACAGGGGGATTTAGGCCCCGTGTATGGCGCGCAGTGGCGGTCGTGGCCAACTGGCGTGCCCGGGCAAACGATTGACCAAATCAGCCAAGTCGTCGCACAAATCAAAAGCAAGCCCTATTCACGGCGGCACATCGTTAGCGCGTGGAACGTGGCTGATTTAGACCAAATGGCTTTGGCTCCCTGCCACTGCCTCTTTCAATTTTATGTGGCCGACGGGCGGCTCTCCTGTCAACTTTATCAGCGAAGCGCGGACATTTTCCTGGGCGTGCCCTTTAATATCGCCTCTTACGCCCTGCTGACCCTGATGATGGCGCAGGTAACGGGCTATGAACCGGGTGAGTTTATTCACACCTTGGGGGATGCGCATCTCTATCTGAATCATCTGGAACAGGCTGAACTTCAGCTTAGTCGTGAGCCGTACCCGCTCCCCACGATGCGCCTCAACACGGCCGTGGACAACATCTTCAACTTCCAATACAGCGACTTCACCCTCGAGAATTACCACAGCCACCCCCACATCAAAGCCCCCATCGCGGTCTAGAAAACGGCGAAAGCCGTCATGACAAACAGACACCTCGCACCCTGCACCTCGCCCCTCGAACCCTAATCCCATGCTCCTTTCGCTTATCGTTGCCCACACCCACGGCCGTGTTATCGGCCGCGACAACCAGATACCGTGGCACATGCCGCGTGATTTGCGTCACTTTCGACGCGTCACGCTGGGCAAACCAATCATCATGGGGCGCAAGACGTTTGAGAGTATTGGCCGCCCCTTGCCCCAGCGCACCAATATTGTGCTAACCCGCCAAGCAAACTTTAACCCAGCAGGCGTCTTGGTAGCGCACTCTCCTGAGGAAGCGTTAGCCTTAGCGCGGGCACATTTGGACAAAACGCAGGAGGCGGTGGTGATTGGGGGCACGGCCGTGTACGAAACCTTTCTCCCCCGCGCCGACCGCATCTACCTCACCCTGCTCGACGCCGACATCGCGGGCGATGCCTATTTCCCAGAGCTAGATATGAGCGAGTGGGAGGTACACGGCCGTGAAAGCCACCCCGCCGACGACAAAAATCCGTATCCGCACCAGTTCATTACCTATCAACGCTAGCTGAAACAGTTCCCCAAACAAAACGGGGCAACCTCAGAATAAATGAGGTTGCCCCGTACTGTTTACAAGCGCGTCGTGCCCTGCTGATTAACTTACATCACTTCGCGTCTTCTTGCTGACCCGAAATCTGATCCACCAAGCCATACGCCAACGCTTGCTGAGCCGACATATACAAATCGCGGTCAAAATCTTCTTCGATAGCTTCCACAGATTTGTTGGTGTGCTTGCTCATAATGCCATAAATGGCGGAGCGCAAGCGCAGAATCTCTTGCGCCTGAATCTGAATATCAGACGCTTGACCCTGCGCCCCACCGAGCGGCTGGTGCATATGAATCGTCGCATTGGGCAGGGCAAAGCGCATACCGGGTTCACCCCCAGCCAATAGCACCGTGCCAAAACTGGCCGTAAAACCGACCGCTACGGTCGAAACAGGGCACTCGATTTGTTGCATCGTGTCGTAAATCGCCATGCCCGCGTACACTTGCCCGCCGGGGGAGTTGATGTACAGGCGGATGGGCTTGGTCGAGTCTTCACGCGCCAAGAAGAGCAACTGCGCCACAATCAAATTGGCGATTTGATCATTGATGGGCGTGCCGAGCATCACAATACGCTCTTTAAGCAAGAGCGAGAAAATATCCATAGCACGCTCGCCGCGAGGGCTGGATTCGATGACCATCGGGACGAGGGACGTGGGGTTAAAGTTCATGCCTTTCTCCTTACAGGTGGGGTCTAACAGTGGCAAGCAATGAGCCATGAGCCGACTTGTTTACTGGTTGCTCATGGCTCATACCAAAGATGCCTTCATGCTATGTGGACACTATAAATCTTGCGTTATTCTAGCGCAATGCTTACGCTTCGGTGGGTTTTTCTTCGTCTTCTGCTTCGTTGTCGTCTTCTGCTTCGGATGCAACCACGGCCGTGTCCAGTTCACTTTCTTCAATTTCTGGAGCCGACTCACTTTCTACGGTAACACCTTCGGCGTCTTCGCTTTCTTCAACTTCTGCATCTTCCGCTATTTCTGCTTCAGCTTCCAAAAGGGCTTGCGCTTTCGCTTCTTCTTTGGCGAGGCGAGCGGCTTCCGCTTCTAAAAGAGCTTGTTCCCGCGCGAGGCGAAGGGCTTCGACCGCGGCTTCCGCTTCTGCTTCAAGCGTGTCAACATCGGGCGGGTCGCCAGCGGCGATGAGCAACATGCGGTCGAGGACTTTGTCAACCATAAGGCCGTTGGCCATGCTTTGCAAATTTTGTCCACTAGCGAACATCTGACGGAGGGATTGCTTCATCTCTTCATCAAATTCGCTCAAGTCGCCGAACATCGTCAGTTGCTTGTCCACGGCCGTGTCCAACTCTATCTCGGCAATCTTCAACCGCTCGGCTTGAATAAACTCACCCAGAACCAAACTGCGCTCCAAATTACGCTCTACATCTTCCCGCCACGCGTCATGCAAGTCTTCAACCGTCTTGCCCTGTCCGCGCAGGTAATCATCCCACTTCATCCCATGCTGTTCAACCTGTTTCTTTAACTGCTCTACCGAACTATCCAACTCTTGTGTCACTGCCGCAGGAGGATAGTTGACTTCAGTCACTTCCAGCAGGTCGTTAATCATCTCTTCCAAAAATTCATTACGCGCTTCCTGCTCTGCCGCTTTTTCCAAATCGGCACGTTTGGCGGCACGGAAATCCTCTACAGAATCATGCCCATGCTCTTGTGCCAATTCATCCGTTAGCTCGGGCACATGGTGTGTCTTGACCGCGACCACCAAGAGAGAAAAACGTGCCTGCCGGCCAGCAAAGCCCTCTTCGGTGTAATCATCGGGAAAGGTGATGTCGAATTTGAGCATATCCCCCATTTCTGACCCGACAATCGCTTCCACAAACCCCGTCCCGGGGTAGGTTTTCTCTGCGTCTAAGAGAAACTCAATACCATCGTGGTCGTGGAAAATCGTTTCTTCGGCTTCATGGCTCAGTGGCTCGCCGTCATCTTCTATGGCTTCATCGGCATCCGCATCGGCCAAGGGCAATAAGGCCCCATGACCAGAGAGGGTCACGTAGTCGCCCAATTCAGCGGGACGTTCGGCGTCTTCGCTAACGGCTAAACCTTCGAGGAACCCTTCCACGGCCGTGTCCACCGCTTCTTCACTGACCGGCTCCACCGCAAACGGCTTCTGAATAGCGCGGTACGCTTCATCCAGCTTGACCACAGGGGCCAGCGGCACCAACAGCCTGAGCACCAGCGGCTCCATTTCCATCTCGGTCAGCACCGGCTGGGCATACGGCTGAATATCTTCCTGCTCCAGCGTTTCCGTCACCACGTCTTGCAACAAGCCATCTACAACTTCACCGCGAACCTGCTCCGCCCCAAAACGTTTGAGAATCACTTGGTAAGGGGCTTTGCCGCGCCGGAAACCGGGAAAGTTAAAATCGCGGGCAAGTTGACGCGCTTTTTGGCGCATCGCTTTTTCGACTCTTTCTTCAGCAACTTCGATGGTTACTTCAAGTTGTCGTTGGTCATCTTCCTGCAAGTGAACAGTTAATGTCACGATATTTCCTCTTTTTGGGTGTACTTAATTGGTAGCGGTCTGCGGCCTCATACGACAAAAAAGCGTTGTCGGCCGTAGACAACGCTCTTTGTTATCAAATTCTTGCCATGTTGTTATGATGTAACAGGTGGGCAAACTTTTTAGGTGGGGAAGGCGGGACTCGAACCCGCACACCTTGCGGCACATGATCCTAAGTCAAGCGCGTCTGCCAATTTCGCCACTTCCCCATAATCGAGTACGTGATTATAACAATTGGTATTATTTTGCCAAGAGAGATTATAAGAAATTAAGAGAAGGTCACTGGTTGGGCTGATGGTCTAGCAGATTAACGGCACGACTATAAACAAACGCTTGAAATGATGGAGCATAGGCGACGAGTTGCCTACAATGTGGGTATGAAAATAATGGTACAAGGCTTGTTGACCAATGAATTTAATGAAGCGCTACTGGTCGCCGACGCGCAGGGGGCGTGGGGCTTGCCCGGAGGCTGGGCGACTGCTGGGGTTTTGCCAGCCGTGTCGCTAGCGGAACAGGTGGCCGCGCAAACGGGGATTTTGGTTATCCCGATTCGGCTGGTGGGGGTGTATACCACGGCCGTGGACACGCTCACCCTCCTCTTTCGTTGCCTGCAAAAAGGGGGCCATTTACCTGAAACCCAAACCGCCGCCTTCTGCCCCGTTAACCAGTTGCCCCAGCCCCTCGCCACCCACCAAGCCCGCCTGCTACAAGACGCGGGTCGGCACGCGGGCGGCGCACCCATCTGCGCCGCGCTCGCAAACGCAAATATAGGTGGCGGCCATCCTCTCCGACTGGTGCAAAATTTGTGGCACAAATGGCGCGGCACAGCGGAGGGTAGTCCCGCATGGCAACTGGACGTTCTGGTGATTTTGGACGACAATACCCTGCTCGGCCACACGGCCGTGGACAACGAACCACCGTGGCACACGGCCGTGCAACTCATGCCCAGCACCGCCACTTTGGGACACATCAGCGGCATCTACATCACCCCCGGCCAGCCCGCCCGCCTAACCATCACCTTCACGGCCGTGGGAGCAAACCACCAGCCACCCAGCCTGCCCCACGAGTCCCCCCTCCACCGCCAAGCCCTAACCAACTATCAACAATACCCCCACACTACCCACTTCGCCCTCATCCACGAATCTTGACCCTTGCACCCTGAACCCTGCCCATGACTACTACTGCCGACCGCCTTCTCCACCGCCAGCGAGCTAGCTGGCAAAAATTAACCAACCTGCTCGACAAAAACGAACGCCAAACGCTCACCCCGCCCGAAATCCGCGAGCTGGGGCAACTGTATCGTTCCGCCACCTCTGATTTAGCCCTCGCCCAGCGGGACTTTCCGCAAGCAGAGGTGACTCTCTATCTGAATCAGTTGGTGGGACGCGCCCACGCGGCCGTGTACCAGAGCGAACCGTTACAGGCGCATCGCCTGCGCCGTTTTGTGACGCACGGCTACCCGCGCCTCTTTCGGGAAACGGGCTGGTTTACGCTGGTGGCGGCTCTGCTGTTTATTGTGCCGGGGATTTTCACGGCCGTGTTAGCCGCCCAAAACCCCGAAACCGCCCGCTGGATTTTGCCAACTCAAGCTCAAGAACTCATTCCCCAAGTCCAACAGGGCGAACTCTGGACGGACGTTCCCCTCAACGAACGCCCCGCCTTTTCCTCCATGATTATGACCAACAACATTCGCGTCGCCTTTACCGCCTTTGCGGGCGGGATGCTGGCGGGGCTATTCACCGTTTTTGTGCTCATTTTTAACGGCATTCTGGTCGGTGGCCTAACGGGGGTGACCGCCCATTATGGCTTGGGCTTTGACTTGTGGACCTTTATCATTGGGCATGGCGTTATCGAGCTAACCGTTATCTTTATCGCTGGCGGGGCTGGCCTGCTCATCGGCTGGGCGATGCTCCGCCCCGGCCTGCTGAGCCGCAAAGATGCGGTGCGGCTGGCCGCCCAAAAAGCGGTGCGGCTTATAGCGGGCTGTGTGCCCCTGCTCATGGTCGCGGGCTTTATTGAGGGGTTTATTTCACCCAACGAATTGCTGGCTTGGCCGGTGAAGTGGGGCGTGGGCTTGCTAACGGGGCTACTGCTTTACGGCTATCTATTATTAGCGGGTCGCGCTGACGATTCCCCCGGTGAAACCAATGTGGCTAGCCTTAAAACAAGAGCTAATTGAAAAGGCGGTAGCCCTCGGTTTTAACATGGTGGGCGTGGTTCCCGCTGTGCCCAGCAAGCGGCTAGGGGCGTATCTGCGCTGGCTGGAGCAAGAGAGGCACGGGGCGATGGGGTATCTGGCCCGGCCAGACAGGCTGGCGCGGCGGCAAGATTTACAGGTTATCCTGCCCGGCGTGCAGAGCATGGTTTGCGTGGGGTTAGATTACTACACGCAAAAATTGCCAGAGCATATCGCCGCTGACCCGAGTCGCGGGCGGATTTCTAACTATGCGTGGGGAGTGGATTATCATGAGGTGATGACGCCCAGATTGGAGGCGTTGGGGGCGTGGCTCACGGCCGTGGTCAAAGCACGCCACCTCACCACCACCGAAAACCCCGTCGCCCACAAAGTATACGTAGACACTGGCGCCATTCTGGAACGCGACCACGGCGAAGAAGCGGGCTTCGGCTTTGTGGGCAAAAACACGATGCTTATCGCCCCCCAGCGCGGCTCGTGGTTCTTCTTGGGGGAGCTACTGACCACTTTGCCCCTGCCGCCCGATAACGTCGCCCTCGGCGCGTCTGCCCCCTCCTGCGGCTCCTGCACCCGCTGTCTGACCGCCTGCCCCACCAACGCCTTCCCCGAGCCGTATGTGCTGGATGCGCGTCGCTGTATCTCTTACCTGACCATCGAGCTAAAGGGGTGGATTCCCGCCGATTTGCGCCCGCTGATGGGCAACTGGATTTATGGCTGTGATGTGTGCCAAGCGGTGTGCCCCTTTAATCGGTTCGCCACGCCCACGGCCGAGGCGGGTTTTACCCTGTCTGACCTAGAGCGAGCCGCACCCAGTTTGCTCGATTTACTGCGGCTGGATGAGGCGGGTTTTGAGGCGCAATTTGCCCACAGCCCCATTAAGCGGATTAAGCGGGCGCGGCTGGTGCGCAATGCGTGTGTGGCGGCGGGCAATTGGGGCAGTCCCACGGCCGTGTCCACCCTCATCCCCCTCCTGCAAGACGGCTCCCCGCTGGTGCGGGGTCATGCGGCCTGGGCGTTGGGACACATTGGGGAGAGAGAGGGGATCACGGCCGTGGCAACAGCCCTCATCCGCGAAACAGACCCCCAAGCTCACGCCGAAATGGCGCACACCAGACAGAGCTTCAGCTAGAAAAACAAAAAACTCCGCGTTACCTTTTGGTAACGCGGAGCAATAGACGAGCTAAATACGCACCATACGGTCAATCTATGGCCTAGGCCCAAATATCTGCAACTCTACAATCTCTGGACGGTCATTGCTACCACCTGAGGCAAGATTGATATTAAACAGGCGCACATACCGACCATTCAGATTTGCTGGCAAATTGATGACCTGTAAACCAGCATCGCCCGAGCGAGTCGCTATGGTGGTGTAACTCGTACCGTTATTACTGACCTGCACCTCATAATCGTGACTATTCGACCTGAAGGTAATCTCGATACGGCCTAGATTCTGAGCACTCCCCAAATCGACGGCCCACCATTGATCACCGCTCTGTTGGGACTGCCAAAAAGTGCCAAAATCACCATCCACCGCTCGGTACGCCTCATTCCCATTCCGTTCCGAAGAGGCCGTCGTGGGCCGTCCTGCCGATAACACCGTCATCGGCTCGACAGTAACGTTGCTGAAATTCACGGTGGTCAACTGGTCGTTATACACAAACGTACTCGTCATACCATAATAAAGCGTGTTCGGCAGGGAAGCATACGTCCTGGGCGCACCTAAGATAGTCCAAGTCACCCCGTTCGTGGAGTAATAGCCGGCGATGGTATTGTTCACCCGTTCTGTCCTCAGCCAGACAGGCCCCGTGCCATTCACTTGACCGCTTTGGCCAGAAGCACCACCGTTTGTATCACGATAGAGCGAGCGGAAGCCTTGCCCGCAGGTGACTCCAGAAGAAAAGTGGCGCGAATTGGCGTTCAGCGATTCGCGAATCATGAGACCACCGTGCGCCCAGCCATTGCCATTACACCCGATCGGGGCGCTGACCAAAGCCGTAATGCGGAAGTTGCCCGTCAGTTGGCGATACGCATAGTGGAAACCATCATTGGCATCGCGCACGCCCGTACCAGAACCTCGTAGGGTAAACGTGCCTGTGTCTTCACAGGTAGAACCTGACAAAGCGTTGTTACCAATGTCATTGGCTGTCCACGGTGGGGGCAAATAGCACACCTCCCCAAAGTTCGCATTCAGGGTGGTAGCCCCATTGATGGTCAAGGTGACGGACTGATTGGTACTGCTCGACCCGCCGCTCCAGTTGAGGAATTCAAACCCGCTGTTGGCCACGGCCGTGAATGTCACCTGTGTCCCCGAGCTATACTGCTGTGCCGGACAGTTCGGGTCAGCATTCGGGCTACGCTGAACCGTACCGCTCCCGTTTGGCCCCACAGAGGTCGTCACTGGATAACAAGTCGCTACCTCGCCATAAATGCGAATAAAGTTAATCTTGTTATTGTTGGCCCCAGGCCCATTGGTCACGGTCAGGCGACCATCATTCACCGTCACCGTCGCAAACCCTTGACCAAAGCGATTGGCTGTCGTGGGATTATGGTTAACAACCAGCATCCCTTCAGCGGAAATACGATAGGTACTGTCCGTGTTGCTAGGATCGCCACCCACAATACACACCTGATACGACCCGTTGGGCACGGCCATCTCCCACCCAAACGTGCCGCTTAGTTGCATATGGTTCAAGGTGTCATGTAGCAACGTGGGTGAGTTATTGCTATTCCGCGTCCGCGTATTGGCCGTATTGGCTGGCGTCCAGCCATAGGTAAACCCATTGCCCCGGTTGCCATACGCCTGACCGCTATCTACCAGATACTCGGGCACAGCAGGTGCCCCACTCTGCTGGAAATTCACTTGGGCAAACAGGGGCATCGTGGGGTTACAGGCCGTAGCCGCCCCAAAGTTGCCCACAATCGTGGTATTGCCGCTCACGGTCACGGCCGTGGGATTGGTCGAGCCAGCCGCCCCACCGCTCCAATTGCTAAAGGTATAGCCACTCGCGGGATTGGCCGTAAACGTCACCTGTGTCCCCGTCGTGTAGCCCCCCGCGCCACCACAGTTAGAAGCTGGGCTGGTCGCAATCGTGCCCGACCCTGCGGGTAAAACGTTCGTGGTCACGGTAAAGCATTGCGGCTGGAAGTTAGCCGTGACGCTCGTCGCGCCGTTAATCGTCACCGTCACAGGGTTCGCTGTGCCCGTCGCCCCATTACTCCAGTTACCAAACGTATAGCCAGCCGCTGGATTGGCCGTAAAGGTCACTTGCGTCCCGGCTGAGTACAAACCACCTGGGCAGTCACCCGTGGCCGGATTCCGCGTCACCGTACCCGCTCCCGGTATGTTCGCTGTGGCCGCCACCGCAAAGCAGGTCGCTGGCGTCGTGTCCGCTACCGCAAACTCGATGTAGTTGTAATTAATAGCTTCCCGCTCAAAGCGCACTTCTATCACCCGCGAGCCAGATGCTAAAACCACGTTAGGCACTTCAAAAGTAGCCCAGTTGTTATAACCATTTGTGTTTGGCAAACTCACCAGACCAGTCACGTCACTCCCATCCACATAGACCCGCAAGCGACCCAATGAAGACGTGGAGGAGTAACGGATGTACAGATCATAAATAGCGGATGTGTCAATATTGGCCTGATAACGAAGCCACTCACCGGGCAACGTCCAGCCCACATGGTAATCACCCGTGGAATCCGTTGTGATGTCAATATCTACCCCTTCAGTGAGGCGATAATGCCCGCCCGTATTCACCGTATCACTATCGTTGTAACCAACGCCTTGCCCACCACAGGCAAAATCTTGCATCTGGATACGACCCGGCACCGCGTGTGGCCCATAGGGGCAGGGCGTCGGTGTATTGGTTGGAATAGAGGGGTCAGGCGTTTCGGTTGGCGTTTGTGACGGCGTCGGCGTAATCGTAGGTGACGGCGTAAACGTGGCCGTTGCATTCGGGTCTACCGGTGGCGGGGGGCCAACAGGCGTATCCGTCGGAAAAGGCGTCGCCGTGGGCGGTAACGGGGTAAAATTCCCACCCAGCGGTCCAATAGAGGGCGGGGCAAAATCACCTTCCCCGACAAAGGTAGAGAAAGTATTCGTTAACCCATCGCCAAAGAGGTTAACCGCGATAATGGCCGCTATCGCCACTAAAGACAAGATAATGGCATACTCCACAAAACCTTGTCCCTTTGCATTTCTACGGCTGTCTGGGGGAGGAGAGCTATTCTGTTTCATTAGATG
The DNA here is from genome assembly GCA_041745395.1 of Promineifilaceae bacterium (SeqCode). Classification (GTDB taxonomy): domain Bacteria; phylum Chloroflexota; class Anaerolineae; order Promineifilales; family Promineifilaceae; genus Hadersleviella. The sequence goes on from JBGTIZ010000035.1 coordinate 12,710, forward strand.
ACTCCTAAGAAAAATACGCATCAAAAATAGGATTAATCAATTTTACATAAACGTTCAGAGTATAAGGGTTGTATGTCTAAAGCCGTTCACTCTTGGGATATAAAAAGGTGTCTACACGAACGGAAACCCTTAGCAATGTGACAAATCAAGTAATTACTAACATTCTCGAGGGTCGAGCCTGTCGAAGCCCGTCCTTTTGCCTTCGACAAGCTCAGACAACGGACTTGTTGGTTAGTAGTTACCAAATTGATAACGATAACCACGGCGTAGGAACTAATAGACAAACTATTTAAACCTCGGACAATGTAATTCTGTGAAGCCAAAGCCCGCCCCCAGTTTACGGCAAATGATTGTCCGAACTTAAGATGTTTTCTCTATAAGTTCCTTTTTACAGATTAAAAAATTAATTCGGTAATCATGGGCTTCGTCGTGGCCTGCGGCCACGACTCGC
>JBGTIZ010000036.1:0-20371 GCA_041745395.1 Promineifilaceae bacterium (SeqCode)
CCTTCAATTCGTCTGCCTAACGCCGATCTCACCGGCCAAAATCGCGGAGAGCATTTGTGTAAAACAGAGCTACGCGACATACACAAACGAGCGTAGCAATTTGGGTCCGGTGCAGCTACTTGTTATGCGATGCCACGTCAGTACGAGAACTTGGTTAAAATTAGTGGTTTAGGGTTGATTCTATCTACTATTCTCTTATCAGTGCCTATAGAGATTCACTCTTATATCATCACTGAATAAATTACCCTCGCTCCATGATGAAATAATTTCTCTTGAGTCAAGCCACTTAACCAATTCTATATTCTCCGAATTATTCTTCAGTTTCGGCGTCTTATACCCAGTTTTTATTTCGGAAAAGGGTTGCGGCAGATTGGCCAAGATTTGACGCACTTCATCATCATTTAAACGGGCATGAAATCTATTTAGAAGCGAGATTTGCGTCTCTATAGATCTAGAATGCTCGATTAAGGATCGCATTATATCGACATCAAGATCGAAAATTTCGACGTCGGAATTTAGAATGATTGGACCAATAAGTGCTGCTCTGCCGGGTAAATTTACGAGTGCTCTAAGGTCCATCAACCCAACTATCCAGAGTTTGGATGCATGATCAATTTCAGATCGAAGAAGCTCTTCCAAGAAATCGTCGTCCAGCCCAAAGCTGTCTGGGGCCGCCAAATATGTGTCGATATTGGCCGCGGCAAATAGTACCTGCAAGTCCCTATTGTCAGCGAGCGCGTCCAGACTCTCCTTAGTGAATGTGATTTTTCCTTCGTCTATCAGGATTTGAAGTTTGTCGGTTTCAAGTTCTTCGGGGAATTCCTTGAACGGCTCTGGCAGGGCGTGAGCATATTCTCTATAGGCGGTATCAGAAAGCGAGTCCGCTTTGAGGAGGAACAAACGTAACTTCAGTGAATCTGAGTCACTTGGTATGGAGTATTGCAGGATAGCCGCACGAACATCATCCCGATCAAGATAACCAACCAGGCTATCTGCTTTGAACCCTTCACCTTCCATAAAATCAAGACAGTTCACCCAAGTTGGTTCGATCACGTTTAGCTCGAACAGCATTGCGTGTAATCTCTCGGGCACATCTTCTAGAGTCGGCAGCAGGGTCGTCTGCCGTTCAAGAAACTCTCGAAGATCATCTTGATCAAGCGTATCGTGGCGAACCACCGCAAGAATAGCAGGCGCATCCTCCTTTGAATTCCCTTGAAGTTCCAAAAGAATATCACATAGGTAGTGGTTGAAATCGCGTTCGATCCGCTTCATCAAGGTTACGTTATTCGTCGAACGTATGGTAGTGAAGTTCCTCTCACGTAGTGGCTTGAGATCGTTTTCTCCCAAAATCGCTTGATAGATGTATTCCACGTTCGCGATCGTGAGTTCGAAAAATCCCTCCTCGAACATGGCGTGTACAATTTCAGAGTGTTCTTTGATGGAAGCCAGATCTTTGACCTCAAAATTGAGACATTTAAGACGTTTCGGTGCTAGTTCGGGTGCATTCACCAGAATTTCTGGAAGATTCTCCGAAACGAATTCTGGCAACTCGCCAAAATCCCTCGCGAGCGTTTCTAGCAAACTTTCCGATAGGTTCGAGACCAGTTGGGTAACGTGAGAGATGTTGTTGTGGCTGGCAATGGCATTTGGGACAAGACCTCTCCAAACATTAGCTAGTCCCGAAAGAAGTCCTACAACATCGCGGCCACTGGTGTAATAGGCATCGAAAAATCCCTCGCAGCTCTCGAATTCTGACGAGAGAAACTCGAAAAGCTTCTGCGTTTGGTCGAGGTAACGGCTCCGGTCACTTAGGAGACTATCGACGAGCTTGACGTTCAAGACATAGCTGAGCCAGAAGTCTTCATCTCGCATTGCTGCGATGACCTCTTTTGGATTGTCGATCAGAAAACCCGGATCCGGTGTGATGAATGCCCGTATCTGGATCAGAAACTTGTTATCATTGGGCGATAGACGGCCCGCGTGAAAGAGTGACGTATATTGATAGTAGGTATCGTCGAGATAGCCTTCCAGAATCAAAAAACGGGCCAGCTCTCCATTTTCCCCAAAGTCCTCGAGAAGATCCTGCAAGCGGTCAACGTTCAAACGCAACAGCTCGTTGAGCTTAGTCGTGCGCAGCGTTGCAATCTTTGATCTGAGTTCACTTATTCTGCGCAAGCTCTTGTTCTTATTATCAGCCGCCTTGCTCTCTATCTCCACCTTGCGTTGCTTGTAAGATTTCTGAGAGTCCACCTCGCTTTGCAATTTGGAAACATCGACTTGTTGCTGTCGAGGATTATGGACGTTGTAGTAGAACAGATGCTGAGCCTCAATCAGTTGCTCGAACGCTTCGTGGCTGACCAGTCTGGGAAGCTCGATCCTTGTTCGCTGGTCAAGGCTGACGGAGATAGCATTCGCTGGAAGCTTCTCAATCAGAGTCATAGCGTAGATTTGCTGCAACTCTCTCAGGTCCGAAGGCGTCTGTCGCTCGGCGACTTCAAGCCGCTTTTCAAGTTCCGCGATCTCGGTCCTATACGTGGCCTCACCATGCTCAATGAGCTCGCCTTGGCGGTTCAATATTTTGGCGAGAGTACCCGCTCCGCGATGCAGTTGCTCGAAGTCCCTTGGATAGACGTTTTTATAGATCAGGATCGCGAGGAGCTTGTTGGCGTCGAGCAGATTCTCTCCATCAGTATCCAAATTAGCCACATAAATGGCATATTCATTAAAGATGTTCTGAATCAATCTTAGGTCGTTCAGGTATCGTGAAACCTCTCTCAGAAACTGCCGATCAAGGCGCTCGTCGAGATCAAGTCTCCTTCCCTGCTCCAATACCATGTCGATCGAATTTGATGTGTTGATGATCGGTATAACGGGGATGATGAATTCAAAGAACTTGGTTCGATCGGTGTTGATAAACATGTCATCGCGCAGGGCGTAGAGGAATCTGATGGTGCGTTTCACGCCTGCGTTCTCGTTCACGAGGCTATTAATTTCGCGCAGGGTGACGAAAATCTCGGCATTGTTAAAGCGATCTAGATCCTCGATGATTACAAGATCGTAAGCGGTTGATTGGAAGAAGTAGACGATTTCGTCTAGGTGACGGTTCAGTATAGACTCTTGGTCATCACTTGCAGGCCTTATCTCAACGTCTTTCAACGAGATGCTCTTGAGTGACAGGCCGAAACTCGCGACATAGAAGTGATGCAGTGTCACCCAGAGGAATGTTGCCGCGAGCACAAAGATACCTAGGTTGAACCAATTGCTGAGCGAGAGCGGATCAAAATAAGTGCCGCTGATGATCTCGTCTCGTTGCTGAAACGCGTACCAAAGCGCGAGAATTCCGAGCATTATGTAAAAAGATTTAAAGATCGACCAAGCACCGGGCGACTGAATTCTTTTGAACCGCGATAGCGGAAGCTTGTTCGCGTCAGCACCATACAGCATCTGCTGCAGGATACTTCTCTCAATCTCTTGACGGCTGACCTTTTCGTCCCCTGGATCGGCCTCGGGAACGAATGCCGCGAGGGATATATGAAGCGCAGACCGAGGATACTTCTTCAGGAAAGATTGGATAATGCTGCTCTTTCCTGATCCATAGGGGCCGGTTAGGGCAATATTGGAAACCTTGGCATTATTCATTGCAAACAGAATTGCTTCGGAATATATGCCAGCCTTGTCGGCTTCATCAGTTGGCGCGAGATCTACAAACTTCGACTGCATGTCGGCGGAGCGGTCTTGACTTTCCAGCAAAGACGCGATGCGATTGAGTCTTTTAGCAAGCCAGCCTGTTAGGGCGGTGATAGTCTTTTTCATATGGCACTGAACTTTTTTAGGACTTCTTTCCCACAATTGGCGCAAATTTCGACAGGGGTATTGGGTACAAGCAAATAATGCCCTTTGTGGCTATAGAGATACTCAATGCGTCGGCTCTCAAATTGATTGCTCCCACAGAAATTACATTGTACTTTGGGGGTTGGGTCATTTTTCATGGCTACGGATTTTAATAAGGCGTGGGTGGGTCAGTATAGCATAGAAAATGGGCCGTGTTTGGGGATAAACACGGCCGCATGATTGCAAACGAACAGCATGGTTTCCCAAAAAGCCGCGCTCACCCAGACTGCGGCCAACTTTGCCGCATCACTTGAATCTCTGCTTCAATTCCCTCTAAAGAAGGATCGCCCAACCAGTGACCGCGCTCTTTAGCGTAATCAGCAAAAGCACGGCCGTGTTCACCCTCAGAGACCAGTTGTTGTTGGTGTAGCAGACGCGCCTGCACTTCTGGCTTCAACGCCACCTCTTCCAAGCTGTCAAACATCTCCTGTAGCTTCCGCTCGACAATTAACTCGATTGTTTGGATAAACTCTTCTTTGGTCATGTTTGCTACGACCTCTTTCTTAAAATCTGCTGCTTGCTCAGGGTGCAGTAAACGGGGGGAATGCAGATGAAAAACGGGTTGGGTCTCAAGGCTAGGGATAATCACGTACACTTTCGTTTTTTCTGGCAAATTGATATTGGTCGTTAATCTTATCTGACCATTTTCCACAACACCTTCAAAAGCTGTTACTTGCATGATGCACCTTGCTCTTTATTGGTTGTACTTTTGTGTTTATGCGCCAAGTTGGATGTGGGTATTGTAGCAAAGAATGGGGTAGGTTGGGGTTTGTTGGTGGGGGAAAAGACACGGCCGTGTTTGGGGGTAAACACGGCCGTGGTTCCTTTCAAATCCATGGAGCCTAGACGAGTTTATTGGCGAACGACAGACAAATGCCCCCCTAACGCCTCAACAATTTTACTGATTGTTTCAAACCGAGGGTTGCCATCAGGTGACAATGATTTGTATAAACTTGCGCGGGTCACGCCAGCCTGCTCGGCGATTTCACTCATGCCTTTGGCTCTCGCGGCCGTGTTCAGGGCATGAATAAAATCAGCCGTTGTCCCCGTAGCCAGCACCTCTGCCAGAAACTCCCATATGTCATCATCCGTTTCCAAATGTTCCGCAATGTCGAAAGGTTTGGTTTTGATACCCATCATTCACTCCAATTCTTGAATCATTTGTCTGGCTTTTTCAATGTCTCTACTCTGGCTGGATTTGCTACCGCCGTGCAACAGTATAACGACTTGATGATTGCGGATAGTGTAGTAAATTCGCAAACCGCCACCAAAGAAAATGCGCAACTCAAACAAATTGTCGCCCAACGATTTGAAGTCCCCAAAGTTGCCGTTTTGAATCCGGACGATACGGGCAAGCACTTTGTTCCTTGTTGTGCGGTCTTTTAACTCTTTCAGCCACTTATCAAAAGAATATGTGCTGGCAACTTCATACTTCATAAGCGAGTGTATCCTACAGGAAACAAACCATCAAGGCGAACCACGTAACAGATGCGTGAGATTTATTGGTGCCCAACATTGTCTGTATCCTCTCAGTCTGTTTGACTCATCTCTTGGAGTAGATTCTGACCTAAATAATAATCAACATGCTCCGTCCAATCTGGAACATTACTGCTAAAACCGCCAATCAACGCTTCCAAAGGATCATCAAGATCACTAGCTATTGTAGGCAACGATTGTGCCTGTCCATCTTCAAAGCCTTCAATGGGGTCAGCAAAATCAGGCCCAATGTGAACCGTACCCTGTGCGCTACCAAAAACGGGTTGCGGCTGGCGTGGTAAGGGGAGCAGTTTGAATGCCGAACCATCAGAACCAATAATCACAATTTCTTGACCCTGTGTGACCCTCTTGAGAAGGTCATCTAGTTCGTTACTAGCTTGTTTAGCTATCACTTGTATCATTGAACGTCCTCCACGAGTACAATTTTCTCGACTGTGTTGAGCCTACAGGTTGGATATGGTCATTATAGCAAAGAATGGGGTAAATTTAGGTCTGTTGGGGGGAGACACGGCCGTGGTGACTTCCCACTATATCGAGTCTAACGAGCGGCTGGAACGATTTGTTATGCCGCCTATTTTTTCAGACGTTTTGAGCGCATTGCTTTCAGGTGCTTTAAGTTATTGTCGCCTGCGAGCTTTTGATACCCCTCGGATTCGACTGCATAGAGCGCGATCCGGCCTTGCGAGTCACTATGCACGCCCCAGCCATATCGCTTCGCCAAAGGTGAAGCCCGAAAGCATGCTTTCCCCTTCGAGAAAAACTCCTCGCGAGCCTCCTTGGCATCCTTTGAGCTGATCTTGTTCTTTTCCACATGGAGATGAAAAAGAACGTCATCGGAGCTGTACTTGTATGGGTTTTCCTTGATTAGTTCAAACTGGATGTTCGCCGCTGTCTTAACAGCCCCCCTTTGCGGAGGAACCTCAGCGATTTTGGCTGGACAATCCTCCGCAACTTCAATAAAGGTGTTGTAGTAGTTTGTCGTCTTCATTTACGTTCATCTCCTTTCTTCGGTATCAAGCGGCATAGCTATTGATTATGCTGAACGACGGGCAATATAGGTCCCCACAGATAGGGCATGATCGAACAGGCGTAGTATAGCGGAACCACGGCCGTGGTAAAAACAAACGCTTTGTGCGCGTCTGGTTGTTGTGGCCTAGATTGGGGATTGTGTGGGGGGGGGAGACACGGCCGTGGTGCGTGTCAGTGCGTCCATTACAACGCCTTGTTAGACGCCTTCAGCCTACTGGAACTCCCTCAACGCGGCCATCAGTGCATCGACATCCTCAGGCTCGGCTCGGAAACTGGTAACACAAGCGCGAAGCGAAGTTTCACGCCCGCTGAGGCGAACCTCAGAGATCCATATACCTTTGGCCTGGACCCCCGCGACAACTGCCGCCGTGTTCAGTCGCCCTGTTTCGATGGCCGGTCCAGTGAAGCAAATAACAGGCAGGGGCGTATCGTTCACGATCCGCCAGCCTGCGGAAACGAGACGCTCGCGGATCATATCCCCAATATGAGCCTGATGCTCAATTGCGGCTCGATAACCATCCTCCCCCAATTCCGCCAGTGCCATGAAAAGCTTGAGACCAATGAAGCGACGAGACCATAGAATGCCTGACACATACGGTTCGTCTACTCCTGAGGTTGAGGGAGGCATGTAGCTGGGATCCACGGCGAAGGCTGTGGCCACCGCATCCCGGTGTCGGCAGAAGAACATCCCCGCACCCATGGGGACCGAGAGCCATTTATGGGCATCCCACGTGATCGAATCGGCCCGCTCGATACCTGTAATGGCTGTCTTCAGACGCGGTGATAGACAAGCCGCGCCCCCCCAAGCGGCATCTACGTGAAACCAGAGGGATTGTTCCCCGCAGAGATCGGCGATGGCGGGTAGAGGATCGACAACGCCTGCGCCAGTAGTGCCTGCGGTAGCAACGACCATCAAAGGTCGCTTGCCCTCTGTACGATCCTTTGCAATCGCCTCCGCCAATGCATCCACATCCATACGCAGTCTTTCGTCTACAGGTATGACGCGCAGGGCATCACGCCCGATTCCGGCCCCGTGAGCGATCTTCTCAAAGGAGTGATGGCTCTCGGCCGATAGATAGATCATTGGACGTGACGGGCTAGCCGTCAGCCCTAAACGTGCGAAATCCGGCAGGTCTCTTGTCATCGCCACGATGACGGCACTCTGGTTGGCTTCGGAGCCTCCGCTGGTGAAGCTGGCGAACCATGAGTCCGGATCACAGCCTAGCTTACGAGTGAGAAAGCGCAGTGTGTGCCGTTCAATCTCGTTAGCTCCTGGCGCGTGTGAATAGACGCATATCTGAGGATTGGTCACAGCCACCAGAGCATCGGCCACAACGGCTCCCGGCTGTACACTGGGATTAAATAGCCCGAAGTAACGTGGGTGCGTGGGCTGTACCTGCCACTCAGACAGCATACGCAGTACATCGTCTTGTAGTGCCTCCGCCGAAATGGGGGCGACGAACTCTCCATAACGCTCTGCTAGATGTGCCCTGATCTCGGAGGTGCTCACAGTGGGGCACACCGGTCGCTCGCCGATATTCTGGTAGAAGTCCCCAACGGCAGTTGCCATCTGCTTCCAGCGATCAATCATTTTTATTCTCCTGCAATCTCTCTATGTGCGTCTAACGCTCAGCATCAGCAACGGCGAGTAGTGTCGTACTGGCCGCTACATGCTGTTGTTAGGCAGTTGACCAACTCGGTGGTTAATCATGTGCGCCTGAAACCTGATCCAAGTAGAAGATATTGCCATCAGGGTCAGAGATCAGCGCCATGAGTCCGCCCCATGGTTGCTTGGTGGGCGGCATGGGGAACTGAACCCCAAGGCGTGACAGGCGCGTGTGCTCGGCCTCAAGGTCGGTGACTTCTAGGCCAATGCCTGTATGCCGGCCTACAAGTTCAGCCTTATCTGGTCCTGGCAACGCGATTCCGAGGCGAACACCTCCGCTCGCAGAAGCAGTAAAAGAAGCATAGCCATGCTCCTCTGAGGAGAATTGGAGATGGAGTCCCAACTTATCCCGATAAAACTTGGTGGCGTGGGCCAGATCGCTAACGAAGACGTTCACGTATGAAATTTGCATGGTGCTTACTCCTGATGTCTAACTCTACTGAATAGGGTCAGTATAGCGGAACCACGGCCGTGGTAAAAGCAAACGCTCCGCCCGTCATGGCACTTTTTGGTGATGGTTTTTGTGGCCTAGATTGGGGTTTGTGTGGAGGGGGAAAGTCACGGCCGCCGAACCGTGTGCAAACTGGGATTGAGAAGTACAGCGGTTGAACACTTCTTGCGCTCTCAGTCAGTCGTAGACCGTCCATGGGTCTGCGCGGACACGCGCATCGACCGCCTCAGCATCTTGCCCAATGAGCACGCGCCAGTCGCCGTTGCTAACTGCGTTAAGGATCGCCGTCGCGGCCTGCTCGCTAGACACAGGTTGATAGTCAGCAAACAGCGAGTTGAGCGCACGACGCCACGACCGGGGTGGCGATGGCATCCCCGTGCGAACATGTCCCGGCATGACCAGCACGGCGGAGAGATGAGGAGCGTGGGTGCGAAAGTCAACAATAAGCGACTCAGTAAAACCCCGGACTGCGAACTTTGCTGATGAGTAGGCGGTATGAGGCGACTTCTTCCCCAAACTGGCCCACATGCCGTTTACCGAAGACGTATTGATGACGACACCCTGATCAGCCGCCATGAGCAGTGGAAGAAATGCTCGGGTGCAATAGTACGTGCCGAACCAAGATACCGAGAATGTCCGCTCCCACTCTTCGCGCTGTCCGATAACAAACGAGCCACCACCCACCACGCCAGCGTTGTTGAATAGCAAATTGATGGAATCACGCTCGTGCTCTCTCGTGACTTCCTGTACGAACTGACCAACTGCTTGTTCATCAGACACGTCATGGTCGTGTGTGGTCACCCGGACTTTAGGGTTGGTGGCTCGCGCGCGCCGAGCCGCAGTTTCCAGTTTGCCCTGATCGATGTCGCAGACGGCAACATGCGTGCCTCTTTGCACGAGTTGAAGCAGGATCTCGCGGCCGATACCAGACGCACCACCTGTCAATACAGCAAGACGGTTCTCGAACTTTGCAAACGCAGTCATCTCAGATTTTTCCTCTTTTGTGGACCCACGGCCGTGGTAAAAGCTACCCCTCTGCCCCCGTTACGATATTCAATCTTGTCGTTTTACGCAGAATCATTGAACCATTAGCGGTATATTTCACGACGATGCCCAATTTGATGAATGATAAGCACCACTTCATCTTCCAAAACCTGGTACAAAATGCGGTATGCGCCAACACGAAACTTATACAACTCGGACAAGTCGCCTGTCAGCCGCTCCCGTTGGATGTGGTCTAGATTTTCCGCTAACCAATAGATGCGCTGTACAATCCGCTGAGCCACAGTTTTATCGAGCCGCTTCATATCTTTAACAGCTTCATCCAAAATTTGTATTTCGTACATGAGCGTTCAGTGCAAGTCAAGCTGTGACAAGATGTCAGTAAAAGCACGGCCGCGTTCGCCCTCAGAGACCAATTGTTGTTGGTGTAACAGGCGTGCTTTCACCTCTGGCCTCAGCTCAATTTCTTCCAGGCTGTCGAACATCTCCTGTAGCTTCCGCTCGACAATTAACTCTATTGTTTGAATAAACTCTTCTTTGGTCATGTTTGCTACGAGCGTTTCCATAGGTAGTAACCTCTTTTGCATGGGCTTTTTACATGAAGGCCATTATAACATACAGCCAGTCAAGGGTTGATTGTGTCATGGGGTAGGTCATATCGCTCTGGCAAATCCCCTCCAGCAGGCCGCACCATGATAATGTCCCGCTGAGGGTCGTGACCGACTGGAAAAACATGGTCGCCCACGGCCGTGAAGCCAAATTTCTCGTAAAACGCAATCGCTCTGGGGTTATGTTCCCAGACGCCGAGCCAAACCACATCGGAGCCGTGTTGCCGCATCTCGGCTAAGCAAGCGTCCATCATTTTTTGGGCGATGCCTTGCCCGTGCCAATCTTGGGCAAGATAGAATCGCTGGATTTCACCCGGTGCTGTCCCAGAGACACAGCTTGGGGTTTCGCCCCAGCGCAGTTGGGCAAAGCCAATCAGTTGCCCCGCCTCCTCGCACAGGAGCGTGAGCATGTTGGGCTGGGCTATTTCTTGGGCTTGCAGGGCTTCACTGTAGCTTGTTTGGCAGTGGAGATTCATGTCCACGGCCGTGTTCATGGCGCCAAAAGTGGCTCTGAATGTCTCTTCGGCCAGTTCGGCTAGTTGGGAGGCATCGCTGGGGGTGGCGTAGCGGATGATGGGCAAGGGAATCTCCTGAAATTTTTTGCTGGGCGAGCGTAGCTGTTTGCAGGACACGCCGCACCTCTTTTTCCTGTAAAATGTAATCACTGCTATTATAGCGCAGAAGCACACCCGCCCTTCCGCTACTCAACAAACAGACCCGCACACCACCAGTGGAGAAAACCCCATGACTCAACCCCTCAAACCCAAACCGCCCAAGCGCTGGACTCCGCAACATTGGGCAAGCTGGAAACCATTCGGCCTTGGCGAACAGCGTCCCAACAATTTTGCGGAAGTATTCCGCGCTATGAGTGAAAACCGCGACCAACTGGCCTATGCGTGGCGCATTCTCAGCCAAGGCGTTTGTGATGGCTGTGCGTTGGGCACAACGGGCTTAAAAGATTGGACACTCGACGGCATTCACCTGTGCAACGTCCGCCTGCGGCTCCTGCGCCTGAACACGATGCCTGCCTTCGACCCCGCTCTGCTGGCTGATGTGACTGACTGGACGGCCAACGGGCGGTTGCCGCGCACGACAGAGTTGCGCGACCACGGCCGTGTGCCCACCCCTCTTCTGCGCCGCAAAGGCGACCAAGGCTTCACCCCCGTTTCTTGGGACACCGCCCTCAACCTCATCGCCGAGCGCATCCAAGACAGCACCCCCGAGCGGCTCGGCTTCTTCCTAACCAGTCGCGGCATTCCCAACGAAGTTTATTATGGCGTGCAAAAAGCGGTGCGGGCGCTGGGCACGAATAGCGTGGACAATGCGGCGCGGCTCTGCCACAGTCCCAGCACCGTTGGCCTGAAGAAGAGCCTTGGTGTAGCCGCTACGACTTGTTCGTATAGCGATTGGTTGCGGGCAGATGTGGTCACCTTTTTCGGCTCCAACGTGGCTAATAACCAGCCCGTGGCTATCAAATACCTGCATTACGCCAAAAAAATGGGCACCAAAGTGGTCTGTGTCAACAATTACCGCGAGCCAGGCATGGACAAATATTGGATTCCCTCCCTGCCCGAAAGTGCCCTGTTTGGCACGCAAATCACCGACCATTTTCAACTTATCAACATCGGCGGCGACATCGCTTTTATCAATGGCGTGCTGAAAGTGATGATTGAAAATGGCTGGTATGATGCAGATTTTATCGCCCAGCACACGGCGCATTTTGACGAGCTACGCGCCGCGCTGGCGGGGCAAGATTGGGCGGAGCTAGAACAAATTTCGGGGGCGACGCTGGCGGAGATGCGAGCCTATGCGGAGATGTTGGGGGCGGCAGACACGGCCGTGTTTGTGTGGAGCATGGGCATTACCCAGCACGAGCTAGGCGCGGAAGCGGTGCAAGCCATTATCAACCTAGCTTTGCTGAAGGGGTTTGTGGGGCGGGACGGCTGTGGCCTCATGCCCATTCGCGGCCATTCGGGGGTGCAGGGGGGCGCGGAGATGGGTGCGTATGCTACGGTTTTTCCGGGCGGACGCGCGATTAACGCCGAGAATGCGGCGTGGCTGAGTGAGCAGTATGGTTTCCCCATCAGTGATCGGCCGGGGCTGACGGCGACGGAGATGATTGACACGGCCGAAAACGGCGGTCTTGACCTCCTCTTTTCAATTGGCGGCAACTGGCTCAAAGTTCTGCCTGAGCCAGACGAAGTGGAACGCGCCTTGGCAGAAGTGCCCCTGCGCGTTTTCATGGACATTGTACTCACCCCCCAAATGCTTCTCGACCCTGCCGAAACCGTCCTGATTTTACCCGCCACCACCCGCTACGAAATCCCCAGCGGCGTGACTGAAACCAGCACCGAGCGGCGCGTCATTTTCAGCCCCGAAATCGCCGGGCCACGCATCCCTGATGCACGTCCGGAGCATGAGGTGCTGGCTGATTTGGTGGGGCGCGTGCATCCGCAGTGGCGGGAGAAGGTGGGGTTTAAGAACACGTCCGTGATGCGACAAGAAATCAGCCGCATCATTCCTTTTTATAAGGGCATCGAAACGTTAGCCAAGCAAGGCGACCAGTTCCAATACGGGGGGCCGCACTTGTGCGCAGGGTGGCAATTCCCCACCCTAGACGGCCGAGCCAATTTTGCCCCGCTCACCCCGCCTCAGCGGCGGTTAGCACCCGGCCAGTTTGCCCTGACCACGCGGCGCGGTAAGCAGTTCAACAGCATCGTCCACGCGGAGGTGGATGCGCTGAACGGAGCAGGGCGGGAGGCGATTCTGATGAATGCCGCCGACGTGCAGAAGCTAGGTTTGCAAAATGGGCAGAGGGTGCGTTTGTATAATGAGGTTGGGTCGCTGGAGGGGGTTGTGTTCACGGCCGTGGTGGCGCCCGGCAATTTGCAAGTCCATTGGCCGGAGGGCAACGTGCTTATCCCGCGTGGCTGTGTCGCCCCAGCGGCGGGTGTGCCAGACTACAACGCCACAGTACGCGTGGAGACAATGGAGACAATGAACAAGGAGCAATGAACAAAGGGCAGTGAGTTGCTCTCGGTATTAGTGTTGTTCCTGCATTTTGAAACAGACAGCCAAAAATTCAACGCCTAGTGAACCGAGAGGCTTCATTCACAATTCACAATCCACCATTCACAATTCAACTACGGCTACGCCACCACACCTTTGGCAACCGCCCCAATTTCTCGGCCGTGCTAACATATGCCCGCCGACTAAACACATCATAATCATTGTCTCTAATATCGTCCAAAATACCCATATAAAGCTCTGCCGCCGCCGCAATGGCAAAACGACCGTCCCGCGCCAACAAGCCAATCCCGGGCGATGCTTCCTGATATAGTCGCCGATTTCGCGTAATCTGGAACTGCATAAAAGCCCGCCACCGATTCGTCACCACACCCCGAGCCAAATCATCTTCATCCAGTCCAAACGCCCGTAACTCATCTTTTGGCAAATAAACACGGCCGTTGCGCCAATCCTCCGCCACATCCCGCAAAATATTGGTCAACTGCAACGCCACCCCCAGCTTCACCGCATACGGAATCGCCTCTTTACCCACGAAACCCGTAATGTGCATACTCATCAACCCCACCGTCGAGGCCACGCCATACGCATACTCCGCTAGCTCATCAAACGTCTCGTACCGTCGCTTGTGCAAATCACTCATAACGCCATCAAATAATTGTTCCCCATATTTTTCAGGAACATGATAACGAGTCCGCGCATCATGCCAAGCGACCGCCACCAAATCATCACGGGGCGGGTTAGGCGAGAGCGACCGCTGACGCCAAGCCTCTAAACGCTCGGATACGCGCTCTGGGCCTTCATTTTCGTCCGCTTCGTCCACAATATCATCGGTGATACGGCAAAACGCATACAGTGCCCGTGCGGCTCGACGTTTATCAGGAGGATACAGCCCAGAAGCCATATAAAACGAGCGACTATGCTCCGCCGTTATCTCTGCGCACAGTTGGTAAGACGCCTCCAACAGCTTATGGTTGTACAGTTGCGACGCGGGCAAAGTGGGCTTCACCAATTCATTCAACGCATCGTGGGCTAATATAAGGAGCGGAGCCTCCCAATTCTGTCTTAAGCTCATATAACCATCCTTTCGTATGGGTAGAAATCGGTGCCATTAGGACGCTAATTGCCGTAGTCATGTGCTTAAGGCAAATTGCACAACCCTGATATGTGAATGATCCCAACGGCCTAACTATAGATAGGTAGGGTCTTTTTTGCAAAATCGGATAGCTACCATTTCAAAACAACTTTTAGGGTGCAGAACGAATCTACTATACACGCTTATCACATGGTAAGCGTTCAGCTAGTCAGCCACCTAAACTTCATGCCAAATGCGATTGTTTGAGCTTAACAGCGTGTAGTCGCGCAAAGATGACCAGACTGTGTGGCGAAAAGCAAGCTGAAGTACTGAATGGCTACATTATATGAATCGGTGGTCAAAAAAGTCAACCTAAAGTGGATAATACCTGTACAAATTATTGACAGTTTTTATACTTCCTGATAGAGTAAAAATGAGCGAATATGTCTATCTACTTGCTCAAAATAGTCAAAATCCTGACAGGTCTTTTGGACAAATTGATTAGTCTTACCTCTGGTTGAGATAAAACAACTGTCCAACTTTGACTATAGCTATCTCGCCGTTTACCCGCCCCTCGCATGTCTCAAGGAATCAGCCCACAATGTCAGCTTTAAATGTATCGACTTATAAAGAAACAGATGAGACGAGTAGCGGCTCCCAAACACCATTGGCTGAGCAACCTACATTTAATCTGAAAGCTGTCGTTAACGAAACGGGCTTAAAACCGGATACGCTACGCGCTTGGGAAAGACGGTATGGTTTGCCCCATCCAGACCGCACGGCCGGGGGACATCGCCTTTATTCACAACACGACATTAACACCCTGAAATGGCTGATTGCCCGCCAAGACGAAGGTCTATCAATCAGTCGCGCTATTAAACTATGGCGTCGCCTGCTCAAAGCTAACCGGGATCCGCTGACTGACCCTGAATTTGCCCCTGCTGTTTCTTCAGCCCTATCAGCGGAAGAAGCGCCACCCGTGGCGTTCCCCATCAGAAAAGGCAATGCGGTTGAAGAATTTCGCCGCAACTGGATAGAAGCATGTCTCATATTTGATGAACAAAGTGCAGAACGGCTCCTCTCTCAAGCTTTTGCGCTTTTTCCGATTGAAACCGTTTGCTTTGAAATTTTGCAACGAGGGGTGGCTGAAATAGGCATGGGTTGGTACGAAGGCGATGTTTCTGTTCAGCAAGAGCATTTTGCGTCAGCCTTAGCGATGCGTCGGTTAGAGACGTTGCTGGCTAGTACGCCTGCCCCGACCCGCCACGGCCGTGTTTTGGCCGCCTGCCCCGCTGACGAGCGACACACATTTAGCCTGTTGATTCTCACCCTCTTCCTGCGTCGTGCTGGCTGGGACGTCATCTATTTGGGAGCCAATGTGCCCACAGACCGCCTAAACGCGACCCTAGCCACGGCCAAACCACACCTGGTTATTATGTCCGCCCAAACCCTCTACACGGCCTCGACTATGCTCTCCATGAGCCTGCTTTTGCAACGGGAACGCATTCCGTCTGCCTATGGTGGCGCAGTTTTTAACTACCTACCCAGCCTGCGTAACTACCTCCCCGGTTACTATCTGGGCGCAACCATCGAAAACGTGCCCCAAGTTGTCGAGCAACTCTTAACCTCTGCCCCGCCGCAGTCTACCTATAAAGTTGCGCCGCGTGAGTATACGATTGCCCTCGACCATTACCGCATGCGCTTGGCCTCCATTGAAGCCAAAGTGTGGCAATTATTAGACACGGCCGAGCAACACGCCTTTCTCAGAAATGCCAACAAAGACCTCTCGCAAAATATTATCGCCGCCCTCACCTTTGGCGATATGAGCCTGCTCAGTACCAATATTGAATGGGTCAAGGGCTTGCTCATCAACTACCATTACCGTATGCCCCACGAAATAATGCGCACCTATCTGAGTGCTTATCACCAAGCGGCCACGATTTATATGGATGAGCGTGGCGACCTCATTATTCGCTGGCTCCAAACAGTGCTGGACAGCGAGCCAGAAAAAGAACAAGAAGAAGCCTAACCCGTTTATAATCCATACAGACCCATAAGCATACAGGAGAAAAATTATGCGCATTATTATTACGGGTGGCTCAGGCTTGATTGGCCGCGAGTTAACCAAACAGCTATCTGCGGATGGACATGAAATCATTATTCTGAGCCGTGCACCCGAGCGCGTGACGGGTCTGCCGACCAACACCCGCGCGGTGAAATGGGACGCCTACACGGCCGTGGGGTGGGGCGAATTAGCCGATGCGACCGATACCCCCACCGCCATTATCAACCTAGCCGGGGCCAGTATCGGCGACGGCCGCTGGACAGACGAGCGCAAAAAAACCATCATCGACAGCCGCCTACAAGCCACCACGGCCGTGGTCGAAGCCGTCGAAGCGGCTAAAAACAAACCAGCCGTCATCATTCAGGCCTCGGCCGTGGGCTACTACGGCAACCGTGGCGACGAAATCCTGACCGAGAGCGCGGCTCCCGCCGCCGATTACTTCTTGTCTGATGTTTGCGTCCAGTGGGAAGCGGCCATCCAGCCCGTCACCGCCTACGAAGATGTGCGCCTCGTTATTTTGCGTACGGGGGTGGTGCTGACCACCAAAGATGGCGCCTTGCCCAAAATGCTCATCCCGTTCAAGCTGTTTGCGGGCGGCCCCTTTGGCGACGGACAGCAATGGTTCCCGTGGATTCATATTCAGGATGAAGTGGCCGCGATCATGCACCTGCTCCAAAACGACGCGGCTGAGGGTTCCTACAACCTGAGTGCGCCCGACATCATGACCAACAAGCAGTTTGCCAAAGCTTTGGGTCAGGTCTTAAACCGCCCATCGTTCATTCCCGCGCCCGCCCCCGCCCTAAAACTGGCTCTGGGCGAAATGGCCGCACTCCTGCTGGACGGTCAGCGAGCCGTCTCGCAAAAATTGCAGGACAGCGGTTTCACTTTCGCCTATCCCGAAGTGAAACCCGCCCTGCGCGACCTCATCAACAACAAGCGTTGAGGGTTTGACATTTCTCCGCACGCCTCCCTGAATGATTGCTAACAACCACACATCCGCCCCCTCCATGCTTTTTCCTGACCCCAGTCACGAGCCGTTTGTGCTGGGCCACGGCCGTGCAAAAGCCCTTCTCATCCACGGCTTTATGGGCACGCCCGCCGAGATGCGCCCCCTTGCTCAGGCGCTGGTCAACGACGCGCAACACACCGTACGCGGCATGAGCCTGCCCGGCTTTGGGCGAGATTTGCCGCGCATGGGGCAGGTGGGGCGGCAAGATTGGCTGGCGGCGGCGGCGGCCGAATGGGAAACGGTGCGCCAAACGGGAGACACGGCCGTGTTAATCGGCTACTCGATGGGCGCGGCCATCGCCATTCATCTCGCCGTGCAAAATCCGCCCGACGTGCTGGTCTTGCTGGCTCCCTTTTGGCGACTCAACAACTGGCTGGCAAATTTATTGCCCATCGTCAAATACCTCAAGCCCACGCTCTCTCCTTTTGAGATGGGGGATATGAACGACCCCAACATGCGGGCGCAAATGCAAAAGATGTTGCCGCAAGCGGATTTGGATGACCCTGAGGTGCTAGCGGTTTTGAAACGTGAGGCGATTTTGCCCACGGCCGTGTTAGACGAAATACGGATCATGGGCGCCAACGCTTACAAAATCGCCCCCCAAATCACCTGCCCCACCCTCATCATCCAAGGCACTCAAGACGATACCGTAGACCTGACCCTCACCCGCAAACTGCTCCAAAAAATCAAAACGCCCATCACCTACCACGAAATCGCCGATGGGCACGAGTTCCCCAAACACAACCAAACGTTTGCCCAACTGGTCGTGGATTACCTCATCCAAGTTGAACAGCATTTGGAATGAGTAAGGCGTAATGAATAATGGCTCTTTGGGATCTCATGGGGTTCGGTCTGAAATCGAATACGTGATGCGCGGGTCTCTCTGGTCATACATTGCGTTTCGCGCATCATTTGATGTCAACCCCCTGAATTCCTGAAGAACCTGAATAATGAATAAAGGGTCAAGCCGTTACTATGAGCATCCGTTGACCATTGGCAATTGACCATTAGCTATTGACCATTAGAACGGATGAATAAACAGACCGTATCCAGACAAAAATCACATGATACATGACACCGCTCAAACCCCCATGCCCCTAGCTATCTGGTGGATACGACGCGACCTCCGTTTGTTTGATAACCCTGCCCTGCATCAAGCCTTAGCCCACGGCCGTGGGCTTATTCCCCTCTTCATCCTCGACGAAACCCTGCACCAGTCGCCCTACATGAGCGACAAACGGTTCGCCTTTTTATATGAAGGCTTGCGCGTTTTGGAGCAAGCTCTCCAAAAGCGGGGGGGGCAACTTATCGTGCGGCGGGGTCAGCCGCTGGCCGTTTTGCGCCAGCTCCGCCACGACGTAGGGAGCGAGGTGCATCTCTTTGCCCAAGAGGATTTTTCCCCCTATGCGCGTGACCGAGACACGGCCGTGGGTCAAGAATTCTCGCTCACCCTCACCGGCGGCACAACCATTCGTCCGCCAGAGGCTGTCCGTAAAAACGACGGCGACCCGTATGTCGTTTTCACCCCTTACAAGAAAAAGTGGCTGGCTCAAACCCTGCCCCGCGCCACAAATTTGCACGACGCTCCCGAAAAAATCACTCTCCCCGCCCAGTTGGACTTAACCAGCGACCCCATCCCCACCACGCCCGCTTTGCCCGACACCGTGCCCTTCCCCGCGGGCGAAGCAGAAGGGCGCCGCCGCCTACATCAATTTGTCCAGACGGGCATTTTTACCTATGGGCAGAAACGGGATTTTATGGCTCTGGTGGGCACGTCGAGCTTGTCGCCTTATTTGCGTTTGGGTATGGTCTCGGCGCGAGAGGCGGCCGTGTTGGCCTTGCAGGCCAAGGCGGGGAACAAGACGGAACACGGCCGTGTTGGCGCAGACACCTGGCTCAGCGAACTCATCTGGCGCGAGTTTTACGTCCAAATTTTGGCAAACTTCCCCCAGGTGCGCGGCCAAAACTTCTATGACCAATACGACCACATCCCTTGGCGCAACCAGCCCGATGAATTTGAGGCGTGGTGCGCGGGGCAAACGGGCTACCCCATTGTGGATGCCGCTATGCGCCAGCTCAACACCACAGGCTGGATGCACAACCGCGCCCGCATGCTCGTTGCTTCCTTTCTCGTCAAAGATTTACTCATTGATTGGCGCTGGGGCGAAAAATATTTCATGCAACAGCTCATAGATGGCGACCCCGCCGCCAATAATGGGGGGTGGCAATGGGCGGCCGGCACGGGCACAGACGCCGCGCCTTATTTCCGCATCTTCAACCCCATCGCGCAGAGCAAAAAGTTTGACCCCCAAGGAGACTATATTCGCCGCTGGGTTCCTGAGTTGCGTGATGTACCAGATGCGTTTATTCATGAACCGGGGCAAATGTCGGCCGTGGCCCAGCAAAAAGCGAATTGTGTGGTTGGACACGGCCGTGATTACCCCCCCCCCATTGTCAACCACCAAGAAGCCCGCCAGCGTACCCTCGAAGCGTATAAACTTTCGCGGGAACACGCCCAAAACTCATAACACAAGATGCGTTAGTGTCAAAACCACAAGATATTTCAGGAAACTAGTCCCATATGCCCATTTTTGAATTGTATTCAAGTTGACATTCCCAATTCTTTGCGAGATAATAAAAGTTGTTGCCAAAACCATTGCCCATACATAGTGCATCAGAATTATGATGTGCCAGCATTCATCCTCAGGAGAAGTTTAATGAAGCAGTTATCAGAAAACGCACCAAAATATCAACAACAAGAAGAAGAAGTTTACGAAGCCCCCCAAATCATTTACGAAGGTGAGATAAGCACCCGCGCTGGGTCACCCCTTTCGGCTCCGGCTGACCGTGACGCAGGCATTGACCTGTTTGGTGATTAATCACTTAATCAAGTAACCAACTAGAACAACAAAAAAGCGTGGCTTAGCCACGCTTTTTTGTTGCCTATGTGAGGTATATTTAGCAAAACAGCTTCGTCGTGACCGCAGGTCACAACGAAGCTGGTCATAGGGTGTTTTTTTGGGTTTGGTGTTGAACCAATAGTAAAAAAAAACC
>JBGTIZ010000037.1:0-30581 GCA_041745395.1 Promineifilaceae bacterium (SeqCode)
CCCCCCCCCCCCCCCCCAAAAAAACACCCTTTAGACTGGCCGAGCCGCCGCAGGCGGGGAGGCCTATTCATCAACGCAGAAGGCAAAATCTTTTACCGAATTATTTTCTTGAAGTCCAATGAGAAACTTAGCTCCTACGCACAAAAAAAAGCCCTCGCATTTAGAAAATGCGAGGGTTTTTTCCATCCAGTTACTTGTGTGTCAGGAGGAGACACAGAGTAACAAATTTGCGGACTATACCAAGTTCGAGGGGGGAGAGATATAAATCCTAGGTCTGGTTAGTTTTGTTCCAGTCGCGTTTCTCTCGTGCCAGTTGGGGGGAGGTTCCTCTTTGAACCAACCAAACTTGTTCATATATTGTCAGATAAATATTTGATTTACGTTGGATATTCATTAGATAAAAGTAAACAAAATAATTATTTGTCTAGTTTTTGTCTTGATTTTTGAAAATATCGAGCCATTCATTCACTTCATCCGCCGCCAATTTATCCTCTGTGTATTTTTGTTGTCTGGCGGGACGGCTTGGTTTGGAGCGTGGGGTGGGCGCTGGTTTGGCTGGTTTAAGTGGTTCCACGGCCGTGGACTCCTCCAACAATGACGGCGACGGCGATGGCGCGGGCGGCGTTTCCCCAAACACAGCCAGCCACGTTTCCAAATCCTCCTCACTCAGCCGCCCGTCCGCTTTCATATCTTGCGGGGAACGGGGACGTTTCGCCCGTGTGGCTGGGGAAGAGGGAGCCGATTGGGGTTGGCGAGTGCTGGGGACCGGCTTGTCAAAAACTTGGAGCCACTCTTCGACCTCGGCCGTGGAAACGTCAATTTCTGGCCGTTCGCCGGGGTCGTGCTCAATTTCGGGCGGCACTGCGGCAGGAGCCAGCCGTTCGGCCGCGTCGAGCGTCATGAGGGTCACAAACTCTTCGGATAAGATATAACCAACCCGCCGCTTACGCGCCACGTCCAAAATTTCGCGGTCGCTGGTGATGAGCGTGTACTCCTGCGGATTGTTAAGCCGCTTGAGGTGGCGAATGAGTTCCTCATCGGCCGTGCGACCTAGCCGTGCATATTGCACTTTGACCCGCAGGCCAGAAAGTTGGGGAGAGATACCGCCAAATTCGCCGCTGTCAAAAACGACATGCACCTGCCGTTTGCGGTCGCCCGCCGCCCAGCTTTGCAGGCGGTACACCAGCTTTTTTTCGTCGTCGGGGTCGGCGAGGTCTATGTCCGGCATTTTGCCAATAAGATTGTGGCCGTCTATGAGATAGAGCATTTTACTATTTCAGTTGGTTAGTTGGTTAGTTGGTTTGATAGAGCGGAACAAGCTGATGTGAAAAGCAATCCAGCATTCGAGATCAACTGTAGCATGATTGGTTTGGATTTGTGTTGGTGACCAGATTATGGCGCGTTACAGCAATTTGCCAAATGGGAGATTCCTGCATAGCATTTCAGCGGGTCAGCATGATTGGCTGACCGACTGACCAACTAATTAACCGTGTAGGCAACATAGATAATGGCACAAAGTTGGGTAAAAAAAATGAGTGGGTGGGAATGGGTGTGGCTCACGGCCGTGGTCTTGCTCGGCGCGATTTTGCGATTGGGCTGGCCCGGCCTGACCGAGTTCAAAGCGGACGAAGCGCGGCTTATTGCTCTGGCGTGGGAGATGGCCGAGGGCCAAAGCTTTCCCCTGCGCGGCATCAGCAGTTCCGTGGGACTACCCAACTTTGCGGTCAACGTCTGGCTGTACGCCCTGCCGCTCATGGTGTGGCCGCACGTGTATGCGCCGACCCTGTTCACGGGTCTGCTCAACACGGCCGTGTTGCCCCTCACCTATTTTTTTACCCGCCGCTATTGGTCGCACACGGCCGCGTTAACCGCCACCTTTCTGTTGGCCGTCAGCCCGTGGGCCATCATGCACTCGCGCAAAATTTGGGCACAAAATTTACTGCCCTTTTTTGTCCTGCTGTGGGCTATTTCGCTGGCGTTGGCTTTGATAGAGGGTCGGCAAAAATGGTTAGCCGTGGCCGTGCTAGCCGCCGCGCTCGCCTTCCAGATTCATCTGGCGGCCGTGGCCTTATTCCCCGTCTCTATTCTGCTTTTGCTCCTCTTTTGGCGGCGCGTGGCGTGGCGTTGGTTAGGCGTGGGCGTGGGGCTGAGTTTGCTCACGGCCGTGCCATTTCTCTATTACCTCGCCACTCAAGCCAATTTAGAGGTAGGGTCGCTGGGCACGGCTGTGGGCAGTCGTTCGGGCGGCGGGCTGAGCCTCGACGCCATCTGGCACACGATTCGCCTGCACACGGGCTGGCAAATCCACGCCCTCACGGGGCCAACCGCCTATCAAGCGTATCTTGCGCTTCTGCCGCCGTGGGTGATGTCGCTCTCTCGCTGGCTGTGGGGGTTGCTCATGCTGGGCGGCGTGGTACTAATGGCCTGGGCGTGGCTGGAGGGGCGGTGGCAAGGGCAACGACCGGGCGGGGGCACATCGTTTTACCCCGCTGGCAGTGGACGGGCGCGGCAAGAGGCGAGTTTGTTGGTGTTAGTTTGGTTGGGGGGCACATGGCTCACTTTTCTCTGGTTTCCCACCCCGGTCGAACTGCATTATTTGTTGCCGACCTACCCGACCTTGTTTATCGCGGCGGGGGTGTCCACGGCCGTGTTGCTTCCCAAGCTAGGCTGGCGGCTCGTGTTACTGCTGGGCATGAGCGGCGCGGCGCAGGTGTGGGGGGTGCTGGTCTTGCTGACGTTTGTGGGACAACAGGCGACGCCGGGCGGGTTTGGCGTACCGCTGGGACGGCAGTTGCAGGCGGTGAACACGGCCGTGTCGCTTTACACCCGCACTTCGGCCACCGAAATCCTCATCGCTGGGCCGGGCGATGACCCTGAACTCGATGAGTTTGCGGCGGTTTATGGGGTGCTTTTACGAGACGCGCTCCATCGTTATGTCAATATTAACAACGAAGCTGTTTTTCCGCAGACCACGGCCGTGGTGTTTGCCCATCAAGCCCCCGCCCCGCTACTCGACCTTTATCGCACCGCCGCCAGCGAAGAGCAAGCCATCCCCCTGCGTTTGGGCGAGGGCGAGCTAACCATTTTGACCTTGCCCGCCGCCACGGCTCCGCCGCCCGCTGTCTCTTTTGACCCCGTGCATCTGCTGGCTAATTGGGTCAACTTTCTCGGCCACGACCCGCTCCAGCCCACGGGAGAATGGCGTTACCATTGGCGCGTAGGGGACGCCACGCCCGAGCGATTCCACTTTTTTAACCATGTGCAAGACGCGCTCGGCCAGCGCATCGCCCAAACGGACAAACCCGCTTTTCGGGCTGACCAATGGCGCACGGGGGATGTAGTCATCAGCCGTTTTGTGTTGCAAGACATCGAAAAGGGTCTGCGCCCGCTGACCATTCGCACGGGCATGTACCGCTATCCCTCTCTTGAGCATGTCCCCCTGCTAGACGTGGCCGCCAACCCATACAGCGACGCGGCCGAAGTGATCATTACCCTAGATAGGTGAGTAAGAGAGCGGGAGAGTAAGAGAAGCTCCCTTGCTCCCTCAGGCCGCGCCGTATATTTTGCGCTGGAGCCGCCCCAGCAAAAACCACGAAACAAGCAGGTTGAAAACAATGCCGACCAGAAGATAAAGCCACAGAAGTGGCTCCCTTGCGTAGGCCGTCCAATACGCTTTGGCATTCCAGTAGCCAGGTAACAGGCCAAACAGAAATTGCCACGGCTCGCTAATAAAATAGGCTACGAAGGGGAGAATATTGACCGTGCTGACCACTTTTAGCACGCCAAACGCCTGTACTTTGTTGCTGGTGATGGCAAAAAAGGCGAGGGTGATGGTCGGGGCGTTGAATGCGCCGGCGAAGGCGATGAGCAGGAGGTGGGCGGAGCTGATAGGAGCCAGCAGGGCGAGGGGCACGGTGATTAGAATGCCGAGGAAAGAAACCACGGCCGTGAGCATCAGCCGATATCCCACAAACTGCCCCAGCGAGACAGGCGTCACCAGCAGAGCCGTTAGCGTCTGGTCATCCTGCTCCTCCACCAGCAACATGCCTGCCACCATGCCCACCAGCATCGGAATCATGACCACCAGCATATAGCTGACAAACAGGTCGTAATAGGGGGACAAATCAAAGGCAAACTGCTCGACCAGCCACGCATTGAGCGCGGGCAACCCCCAGCGCAACAAAACGATATTCATGGCCGGATACAGAACCAAAATCATGAGCAGGGAATCACGGCTAACCAGCCGCACATCGTTGCGCCCCATCTGGCGCACAAAATTCGTCAATTGCATCAGTTTTCTCCGAAGAAGTCGTTCAGACTCCTAACCTATCCCCCCAAAATATGCTTTTCAAAGGCGCGTAACGCCCAGATGTAGAACACGGCGATCCACGCCATGCTGGCCACAAAACCAAAGAGCAGTTGCCACGGGGCGACCGCTTCCGGCTGGAAGGCGGCTTGCAGGAGCAGGAGCGGCCCTTGGGAGGGGATGAGATAGAAGAGGTAGAAGGTGTAGCCAAATAAATTGGCGGCGGGCAGTTGTAGAACGAGGGCAACGGCGACAAGCGGCAACAAAAAGCTGTTGATTTGCTGGTAGCGCACGACCAAAATCAGGCCAATCAGGCTGTGCATCATGCCCGTAAAAATCGCGCCCGTGGCGAGTAGGGGCAGGTTGAAGTCGAGGCCGTAGCGCAGGACGTAGCTGAACAGGACAATGAGCGACGCTTCCAGAATCGCCAGCAGGGAAAGGCTGATGATTTTGGCGTTGATGTACTCGCTGGGGCGCAAAGGGGTGACGATGAGGCTTTGCAGGGTGTTTTCCCGCTTCTCGAAGAGGACAATCGCGCCGACGAGCAGAATGGTGGTGCCGCCGATGCCGAAGAGGAAGAACAGGGGAATCATGTAGGTTAGCTCTTCTTGGCCGAATATCCACCAAAACAACACGGCCGTGGCCAAAGCCATCCCCACCGCAATATGGTAATAGTAATTTCGCGCCTGTATCTTGGCGTCAAGCTGGATGGTGTGGGTTAGACGAAACATAAGATTTTGGATTGGTTAAGTTAGCTATGGTTTTTGCCACGAATTTCACGAATGACACGAATTTAAGCCAAGGCCACGCCTGTGACTTCGATGAAAATATTCTCGAGGGTCGCTTCTTGCGTGTGAATGGTTTGCAGGTCTGGCCGAGCGAGCAGGGACAGGAAGGCTGGGTTTTGGTGCAGATTGTCGAGCGGGAACTCTTGGGACACGGCCGTGCCATTCTCCCCATACGCCACCGTCACCTGACGCTGACCATATTGGAGCTTTAGATTGCGCGGCGAATCCGTGACGGCCAACTGCCCCTCCACGATAAAGGCGACTCGGTCACATAACTCATCCGCCACGCCCATGTTGTGCGTCGTCAGAAAAATCGTCTTGCCCTCATCCCGCAGGCGCAAAATAATGTCCTTGATTTTGCGCCCGTTCACGGGGTCTAGCCCAGTGGTCGGCTCATCAAAAAAGATAAGTTCAGGATTATGAATAATGGCGCGGACAAAGTTCAGCCGCATCTTCATCCCTTTGGAAAACTGCTCCACGCGCTGGTCTGCCGCGTCGCTTAGGCCGACTAGCTCCAGCAGTTCGTCTGGGTCGCGGGTGGGGCCACTATACAGATTGCGGAAATGGGTCAAATTTTCCCGCGCCGTCAGCTTGAGATAATGGTTGGGCAGTTCAAACCCCACCCCAATTTTTTCGTAATAGCTTCGGTCCCAACTAGCAATATCCCGCCCAAAGACCTCGGCCGTGCCGCTGTGCCCTTTGAGCAAACCAATCAGGATTTTTTGGGTGGTGCTTTTGCCCGCCCCGCTCGGCCCCAAAAAGCCGACGATTTCCCCTTGTTCAATCGCAAAGTTAATCCCTTTCAGAGCTTCTGTTTGCCCCTGAGGATAGGTGTAATGCAGGTTTTGCACGTTTATCATCTTAGTCATGGTTATTTCCTTTGAACCGCAGAGGGCGCGGAGAACGCGGAGATTTTCTCGTGAAAGTCCGCTCTTTTCGTCATTCGTAATTTGTAATTCGTCCCTTTTTTCGGGTTACTCAGCACTCCCTAATCCGTTTTGCAGAAGCTGAATCAGGTCGTCGAAAATTTGCCCCGCTTCCGCCCATTCCTCGGGCGTGAGTTGGCGGGTCATCATGGTTTGGGGGGTGAGGTTGAGCCGTTTTTGGAGGTGGTTGCCTAGTTCGTTGAAGATAGAGACGAGCATAAACACGGCCGTGTCCACCGCCACATCCTCCCGCACACTTCCTTCGGCAATGCCCTCCAGCACCATCTGCCGATAAGCCACTGTCGCCTGCTCGCGCAACGTCTCCAATACATCATCCCTGAACGGTAGTTCTCCATACAGAGCGCGAGAGCCGACCTCCGCCAAGCGCGGATGGGCAAAATCAAACTGCGCCTGCATCTCAAACAGCCAGCGCAACTTGGCAAACAGCCGCATCCCCTCGGGCACTTCAATTTGAGCCAGCAGAGCGCGTTTTTCGGCGACGGCCACGTCCAGCAGGTACATAAACAACGCCTTTTTATCGGCGAAATATTGGTAAAAACTTCCCTTGGCGATGCCCGCCTCCCGGCAGATGCGGGAAACGGAGGCGTTGCGATAATCGTTATCGGCGAATTCATCTATCGCCACAGTCAAGAAGCGTTCTCGTTTGTCATCGGGCAGGTTAAAGAAGGTATCTGTGGGCATAAACCGTTCCTGTGGTTATGTGACTGGTCGGTCATGTGACCATGCAGTCATATTATCTGTTTCCCTGCTGGTTGTCAAGCAACTAGATGTTCAACTTCTCCAAAGAAGTTGAACATCTCCCCCACGCTTCCTAAACGTTTTCCCGCACCAGTTGAAACCCCTCGAGTGATTCTGTATCATCGCCCTTCCTATGACCAAAACAAAACTGTGGGGGTGGCGACTGCTGTTCATGCTGTCGGCCGCCGCAATGCGCTTTACCGCGCTCAACCAAATACCGCCGGGCCTGACCCACGACGAGGCCACCCACGGCCTGAGCGCGTGGGGGGTGGTTCAGGGCACTTGGCCGCTCTATTTCAGCATCGGCTACGGGCGCGAGCCGCTGTATGATTATGCCACGGCCGTGTTCATGCTCTTTCTCGGCCCGACCAGCTTGGCTGGCCGACTGGTTAGCGTCTTTTTCAGCCTGATTTTATTAGCCACCACCTACGCTTGGGTGCGCCGCGCCTTTAATGAGCGCATCGCCCTGCTGACCATGGTGGGGCAGGTCAGCAGTTTTTGGGTGCTCATGGTGTCGCGGCACGGCTTGCGCACGATGACTATGCCTGCCCTGTTCACGCTGGCCGTTTTGTTCTGGTGGCACGCTACTCAGCGCAAGGGCAAGCCCGTAGAATGGCGTTGGCCGCTGGTGGCGGGTCTCTTTTTAGGGCTGACCTTTTATACCTATATGCCCGCCCGGGTCATGTGGCTCTTGTTCCCCGCTCTGCTGGGGCTGTGGTTTTTGTTTGACCGTGACCGCTTTGCCCACAGTTGGCGACCCACGGCCGTGTCCCTGACCACCGCCGCCCTGCTCGCCGCTCCCCTTTTCCTCACCCTCCAATTTTTCAACCCCTCTGCCGAAACCCGCCTCGACCAGCTACGCGCCCCGCTCGATGCCGCCCTCGCGGGGGATTTTGCCCCCCTGCTAGCCAATAGCTGGGCGGGCATGCGCATTTTTATCTGGGAAGGGGACAGTGCCTGGCGGTACAACATCGCGGGGGAGCCGTTGCTGGGGTCGTTGCTGGGGTCGTTGCTGGGGCTGTTTTTTGGGCTGGGTCTGCTCACGGCCGTGTGGGGGATTTTTCGGCGGGGCAATACGTTTCAGAATGTGCAGTTTAATAAATGGGGCTTGGTCACGGCCGTGTTGTGGCTCCTACTCGGGCTGTCGCCCGTCCTCATCACAGGCGCCGAACTGAGCATCACCCGCGCCATTGGCCTGCTTCCCGTCGCCTATCTCTTCCCCGCCCTTTTTCTGGATACGCTAATGCGGGCAGGCGTGGCCGCAGGAGATGGCAGTCGCTCTAACTACATTTGGCTGGCGCGGCTGGCGATTGTGCTCATTTTTATTTATCAGGGCATGTTGACCGTACAGGGCTACTTTTTTGATTGGGCCAACGCGCCCGAGGTGCGCTTGCATTATGAAACCGCTTTGGTGGAAACCATCAGCTATCTAAACGAAAATGGGCAGGGCGTGGTCACGCTCTCCACCCAAACGCCGGGACAATATCACAGCCCGCTGGTGGGCTGGCTGACGCAGGGCAACACAGAGCTAGATTTGCGCTATTTTAACGGCACGCGCAGTTTGCTCTTGCCGGCTGTGCCCACGCAGACGGTGACGTTTACGGGGCAAAGTGCGCTCGCGCCGGAATTGGCCGCTTTGTGGGCGGAACAGGTAACAGAGCAGGCAATTTTGCCGCTTTTGGAGACGGATGTGGAGCGACCCGTGACGATTCAGGGGGTAAACACGGCCGTGGTGCGCACCCAACTCCCCTCACAATTCACCCCCCCCCCCTCGCCCAGCTTCATCGGCCCCAACCAAGAGCTAGAGCTACTCGGCTACCAAATTGCCGTTCAACAAGCTCAGGAACCGGTGACAATCCTCACCCTTTGGCGCGTCCACGCCCCGCTCGGACAAGCTGATTTGGTACTATTTACCCAACAACTCAGCCAAGATGGGCAACCCCTCACCCAAGAAGACCGGCTCGACTTCCCCAGCGAACAGTGGCAAAGTGGCGATTATTTCATCCAAATGCACCGCTTGCCCCCGCCCACCCAGCCCAGCCCCGAAACAGGCTCATTTATCATCGGCCTCTACCAGTGCGCCGACGAATTATGTCAACAAACCATCCGCTTCCCCACCACTTTTGGCGATAGCATCACCCTGCACCCTGCACCCTGAACCCTGCCCTATGACCCGCGACCACTTTATCCTTCTCACCCTCACCCTGCTTGCCCTCGGCCTGCGCCTATGGCAACTAGACAGCGTGCCCCCTGGCTGGCGCGACGACGAGTTGATTAACTCGCTGGTCATTTCGCAAAAGGTGCTGGATGGGGATTGGCAACTCTATTATCCCGACGCCTCGGGGCATGAGGCGTTGTATCACGCGCTCAACGCCCTGTTTTTGGCCGCCTTTGGGGCGACCGTGCCGGGAATTCGCTGGCTCTCTGTCCTCTTGGGCACGGCCGCCGTACCGCTCACCTATCTGGTCGGCAAATTATTATTCCAGAGCCGCTGGGTGGGCGTCGTGGCCGCCTTAGGGCTAGCCTTCAGCTTTTGGGGCTTGATGTACTCGCGCATCGGCTTGCGCCACGTCAGCTTGCCCTTTTTTATGCTGATAGCGTTCTACTTTTTCCTGCGTCCCTTCTTTCAGGAAGCCGAAGGGGAGCGCGTGAAAACCGCGTGGCTCTCTTTTGGGCTGTCGGCCGTTTTTCTGGGGCTGAGCTTTTATACTTATTTTGCGTCGCGGGGCGTGCCGCTGATTATCATCGCCTGGCTGATTTATGCGGCCATCGTTGCTTGGCCGCGTGTGCGGGCGCAGTGGCGGGGCGTGGTGGGTTTGGGCTTGCTCACGGCCGTGTTTGCGCTCCCCCTCGCCCTCACCCTGCAACAACAGCCCGAGCCAGACGCCCGCGTCTTAGAACTGGCCGCGCCCATTATCAATGCCCGCGAGGGGGATTTTGCCCTGTTGCAGGAGCATATCATCCGCACCCTGAACATGTTTCACAGCGATGGGGATGATGAATGGCTGTACAACATTCCGTTTCGGCCTGTTTTTGGGTCGGTGGGGGCGGTGTTTTTCTGGCTGGGGGTGCTGTTCTCCTTTAGCTATGCGTGGCGACCCTTTTGGGCGCGGATGCGCGGCACGGCTTTGCCCGAGCCAGAAATGCGGGTGGGCTTGGCTTCTGCCTTTCTACTGCTCTGGTGGCTGGCGGGCATTTCGCCCGGCTTTTTGAGCATTCCGCCGGGTAGTTTGGGGCACACGATTGTGGCGCAGTCGGCGGTCTATTTGTTCACGGCCGTGCCCCTCCTCACCCTCCAAAATTATTTGACCGACAGAGCGCGGCATCGTACCGAGTCCACATCCTCCCTTCCTCCCTTCCTCTCTTCCTCTCTCCCTCTCCTCCTACTCGCCACCCTGCTCATCGGAAGCATCGCCCTGCGCGACATCCCCGCCTATTTTGTCGAATGGCCGAATCGAGGCAATGTGCGCCTGCTTTATCGCGCCGATTTGGGCAGTGTGGCGCGTTATGTTCAGTCAGAGTCTGGGTTGACTGATTTTGGCGTGACCAGTTTACTGCCGGGGCCGTGGGATAGGGTGGCGTTGGGCATGGAGTTGGGGGAGGACACGGCCGTGTTTCCCCGCCTCTACAACCCCGAGCGCGTCATTTTATTCCAGCCCGCCCAAAGCTTTATCGGCTATCCTGTTACGCTCCAGCCCATTTACGCCGACTGGTATGAGGCGCATGGCCCCCGCACAGGTGGCTACACCCTGTCCACGGTGACCAATCAGCCCTTACCCGCTGACTTTACCACCCACAACATCTGCTTTGTAAATGGCTTCTGCCTGCGTATGAGCCATTTTGACCCCGCCACGGGGCAGTTAGATTTACTCTGGCATGTGGCCGAACCGCTCACCCTGCCCCCCATGCCGCTCATTAGCAATCCGCCCCCGCCCGGCGTGGATGCCCGGCCGCGCCTACAATTTTTTGCCCAACAGTTAGATACGACGGGCAATTGGCTGGCCGGGGATGATGGCCTCTGGATAGATGTACAAACATTGCGTCAGGGGGATTTATTTATCCAGCGCCATTATCTCCCCCCTTTGACCGAAGCCGTCCACGACCTACGCATCGGCCAATACGACCCCGTCCTTGACGAACGCATCCTGACCAAAGAGGGCGCAGACAGCATCCCGCTCCCCCTGAACCCTGCCCCTTGAACCTTGCACCCTGCCCCTTGTTTATGAAAAAATATTGGCCTCTCGCCCTACTCATCGCCTCTTTTCTCCTGCTGGCGCTAAGCTACAGCGTCATCAATCCCATCCACGAAGGCACGGACGAATTGCGCCATTATCGCTTTGTGCGCTATCTGGTCGAAAATCGCGCCCTGCCCGTGCAGGGACAAGAAGCGTGCCGCTCCCAGAGCCATCACCCGCCTCTGATTTACGCGCTGGGAGCATTGCTCACGGGCTGGGTTGATGAGACGGCTGATATTTGCGCCAATCCACCGAGTAATCCGTTTTGGGCGTATCGGTATTGGGACGTAGGCACAGACAACAAAAATATGTATCTGCATCCCGCCACAGAATCGTTTCCGTGGGCGGGAGATGCGCTGGCGGCGCGGCTGGTGCGCTTCGTCAATGTAGGCTTGGGGGCGTTGACGCTGGTATTGACCTATGCCACGGCCGTGCTTATCTGGCCGCGCAATCGGGCGATGGCCGTCGGTAGCACCGCTATTTTGGCCTTTAGCCCCATGTTTTTGTACATGGCCGGCACGATTAACAACGATGTGATCGCCGCCCTGAGCGGCGCGGCGGTAATGTACGCCTCGGTGCGCCTACTGTTGAGCGAGACGGGCTTCGGCTTCGACAAGCTCAGCCACCGCGAACGCCCCCTGAGCTTGTCGAAGGGGATGTCGAAGGGGGGCTTCGACAGGCTCAGCCCCCGTCTGCGCTGGGGGGTGGTGATGGGCGGGGTGTACGCCTTGGCGTTGATGAGCAAATTTAACCTCGCCCCGATTGCGGCGGTGCAGGTGCTGGTGATGACCTATGTGGCGTGGCGGCATAAGCAGTGGGGGTCGTGGCTCATCTCGGGCGTGGCGATGTTAGTGACCACGGCCGTGTTGGCCGGCTGGTGGTTCCTGCGTAACCAACTCGTCTACGGCGAACCCACGGGGGTCGAAACGCTGACCGAACTATGGGGCGTGCGCTCCCCGTCCGAGAGCTTTTGGCTGGTCATTCAGGAATTGCCTAACGTCTGGAGCAGTTTGTGGGGGCGATTTGGCTTTGGGCAAATTCCGTTGCCCGAACTGTTTTACACGGGGCTGTGGCTTCTGACCTTGGTGGCGGGCGCGGGTTTACTCTGGGCATTGCTCCGCGCTCTCAAAGCGCGTCGCCTCAGCCAGAGCGGGCTGGCCGCTGTCGTTCTGGGTTTACTGGTTCTCATCTTTTTTGCCGTGCTGTTTGCGTACATGCTGATTAGCCCAGCCGGGGCGATGGGTCGCTTTTTCTTCCCGGGTCTGCCCGCTCTGGTGATTTTGCTCTTTGCGGGGCTGGCTTTGTGGCCGGTGGGGGGCGTTTGGTCAAAATTGGCAACCGCGGCGCGTGCGACGCAAATCACGGCCGTGGTGGTGTCTGGTTTAATGGCGGTCA
Source organism: Promineifilaceae bacterium (SeqCode) (assembly GCA_041745395.1). Lineage (GTDB taxonomy): Bacteria > Chloroflexota > Anaerolineae > Promineifilales > Promineifilaceae > Hadersleviella. The sequence continues at coordinate 12,410 of JBGTIZ010000037.1, forward strand.
CGGCCGTGTGGGCTTTAGTCGGCTATCTCGCCCCCGCCTATGCCGCTCCCCCCCGCTGGTCGGATGCGCAAACCTTGCCCAACCCGACCCATCTCCAGTTTGATGATTTTGCGACCCTGCGCGGGTACGAGGTGCATCACACGGCCGTGTCCCGCCCGCCGGGCGAAAGCATGATTCAGGTCGATTTATACTGGGAAGTGCTAAACCAGCCCATCGGGGATTTTTACCTCTTTGCCCATCTGCAAGATGAGCTAGGCATCATGGTGACGCAACGGGACACTCACCCCGGTTTGGGCAAATTCCCCACCAGCCAATGGCGACCTGGTGATAAATTCAAGGATACGGTTTATCTCTGGCTCCCCGAAACGACCTACCCAAGTGAGGCGACGGTGAGCGTCGGGCTGTATGCGCCGGAGGGGTATCGCTTGCTGGTCTGGAATGCGGCAGGTGAGATGGTGGGGGACACGGCCGTGTTAGAACAAATCACGATTTCCCCCGCCGTGGGCGAGTTTCCCAACCCATTGGCGACAGATAAAAGTTATGAAGGACGGCTCCGGCTGGTGGGGTATGAATTTGAGGGGGATAAACGCACGGCCATGGTCGGGGACACCATCACCCTAACCCTCTACTGGGAGCGACTGGTTCCCCTTGCGGAAATAGACGGCCTACTGGCCGATATAGCCCTGCGCCATCCCCCCTCCCACAGCGAAGTCCGCTCCGTCAACAGCCTCTACCACCAAGCAGACCCCGACAATCCCATCATCATAGACACCCATCACCTGCCCCTCACTGCCGAAAATTCTCCCGGCGTTTACGATGTCAACCTTCGTTTGTTCGACATTTTCACGGAAAAGGCCGTTATACTGGTTGCAGATAAAGGGCACCAGATAGATAATCAACTCCCTCTGGCTCGTGTTGTTGTAGAATAAGCCGCTCAGAACTAGCCAATTAGTTCCATTTCCCTTGGGCAAAATAAGAAAAACAACGACAATAGAGGTGTCAGCCTCACCTACTTGGCATTTCTTACGCTTCTGCCCGTACCATGACCACACCCTTACGTAGTTTATTACCACTTCTTATCCTAACTGCCTTAAACATGCTGTTCCTGACAGCCGCGCAGTTGTATTGGCGTACCCTGAACCTACCGCTGGTGCTAACCACGGTATTTATGGCGACGCTGACCTTTGTGACAGTCACGGTTGTTTACAACCGCATCCGTGCCAACGCCGCGCTCAACGAAACCACCTTTGAGCTAACCCCCACGGTCTCGCGTAACGGCTTCTCCATTCTCTCCCCCCCTGCCAAATTGATGGATGAGATTATCATCCTACAAGACCGTGTCACAGAGCTAAAGATGCTGGGGCAATACTCAGAAGCGTTGAGCTTTACGATCAACTTTCAGGCCATTCTGACCCTGATTTACACCAACTGTCAAGATGTGCTGAACAGTCGGGACTTTTATATCTATCTGCCCGATGTGCATACAGACCAAATTTACACGGCGTTTTGTGTGGAGAATGGGACACGTAACAAAGAGAAAGAATCACCGCGCAATGTGATGAAGGACAGACGTATCACGGCCGTGATTGAAATGGGACAAGTCCACGAACACCGCGATACCCACGGCCGTTACTGGATAACCGCCCCCCTCAATGCCGGAGCCGACACCGCCGGCGCACTCCAAGCCAGCCACCCCGCACTAAACACCCGCTTTGGCGAAGAACAAAAAGAAATGTTCGCCTCGCTGGGAACCCGCACCGCCACCGCCATCGAAAAGTGGAAAACCAACCAGCAACTCCAGCTACGCGCCCAGCAGTTAGAAACGCTCAACGAAGTCATTCGCTTCATCAACAGCGAGCAAGACGTAGACCGTCTGCTTAATCTTATTCTGGAAAAAGCGATAGAACTGCTCAATGTCGAAGCGGGTAGCCTGATGCTACGCGACCCCGACACGGGCGAGCTTGAATTTGTCGTGGTACACGGCCCCACCAGCAAAGAGCTAATCGGCACGCGCCTGCCGCTCGGCAAAGGGGTCGCTGGACAAGTTGCTCAAACGGGCCATCCCGTGCGGGTCAACGACGTGGCCGACGATTCCCACTGGTTCTCGGGCGTAGATGATGACACCCAGTTTAGCACCCGCTCTATTCTGACCGTGCCCCTTGTGCGCCAACAAATGGTGGTCGGGGTGTTACAGGTCATCAATCGGCGCAACGGGGCACCCTTTGTCAAAACGGACGAAACGTTGCTCACCGCGTTTGCGGGTGAAGCGGCCGTGACGCTCGAAAACGCCCGCCTGTTGCAACAAACGGACGCCGAACTGCAAGAGCGTGTGCGCGAGCTTTCTCTCCTGCAAAGCCTTGACCGTGACCTCAACCGCTCGCTCGATATTCAAGAATCACTCAACCTGACGCTAAACTGGATGGTGCGCTTATTTGAAGCCACGGCCGGAAGTATTGTCGTTTTCAACGAAGATGGCTCTGTTCTTTCCCACCGCGACCAAGGCTATGACAATTTCTCCCCAACGCAAGCGTATGAGTACACTCGCCAAGATTTTCCCGGCCTCACGGGGCAAGTCCTACGCACCAGCACCCCCCACCTTGCCCCTGATGTGAGCCAAATTCCTGAATATCTGTCTGGTTCGCTCAGTACCCAATGCCAGATGACCATCCCCATTATTAACGAGCGGCGTTTGCTAGGCGTTGCTACGGTGGAACGGGATGAAATCAGTGCCTATGACGAACAGGATTTGGAAGCGGCCGTGCGTTTTATCGAGCATATTACCGTCGCTATCACCAACGCCTTGCTTTATGCCGAAGTCAAAGTCGCCAACGAAGCCAAATCAGAGTTTGTCTCCCTCGTATCTCACGAGCTAAAAACCCCCCTAACCGCCATTCGCGGCTACACCGACCTGATGATGACGGGCTTAACCGGCCCCGTTAATGACCAACAGCAAGAGTACATGGGCACAATCGTGTCCAACGTCAGCCGCATGATGACCCTCATCCAAGACCTGACTGATATTTCACGCATTGAAACCAGTCAACTGACCGTGCGGCTCCAGCCCATTCCTCTGGCCAATGTGGTTAGCGAAACCATCGCTGGTATTCACAGCATGGCTAAGCATAAAAATATTGAGATTGAACTGCACATGCCGTCCAATATCCCCTTGGTGATGGGTGATCATAATCGTCTGGTGCAAGTCTTAACAAACTTGGTCGGCAATGCGTGTAAATATTCGCCACCCGACACGCGGGTAGACGTGGCGGTACGCTGTGGGCGCAATCAAAAAGGGCAGTCCGTGGTCTGGTGCGAAGTACAGGATCAAGGGTATGGCATTGCTCCCGATGAGCAAACCAAGCTGTTTACCAAGTTCTTCCGCTCAGCTGATCCCAATATCCGTCAATCTTCGGGCACAGGCTTGGGTCTGTTTATCACCAAAGGGTTGGTTGAACTGCATGGGGGTGAACTGCAATTTGAAAGTGAATTAAATAAAGGTACGAAGTTTACGTTCTCTGTTATTGAGGCGAAGTCGTGATGCCACAGGTGTGCTTTTCAGCCCTTTAACCTATCAGACAGCGAAGACGCTGTTAGGCAAATAAATACAGGATATATTATGTTAACCATTAAACAAAGCGCGACTCATTATCCCCCACTCGATGCGGTTTCTCTGCGTCAGCAATTTCCATCCCTGCACAAAATGGTCAACGGTCATGAAGCGATTTATTTGGATGGGCCGGGGGGAACGCAAGTCCCACAGACTGTAATTGATGCCGTGATGGCGTATCTGTTGCGCGACAACAGCAATCAGGGCGGCGTTTTCTTGAATAGTTTGGCAACCGACCGGGTGGTGAGCGACGCTCGCCGAGCGATGGCGGATTTGCTTAATGCGCGGCGACCCGAAGAAATCGTCTTTGGTCAAAACATGACCACGCTTACTTTCCAGTTGAGTCGCGCTTTGGCGCAAACGTGGGCGGCGGGGGATGAGATTATTGTCACGCGCATCGACCACAATGCCAATATTGACCCGTGGCTCCAAGCGGCGGCGGACAGGGGCGTGACGGTACGCTGGCTAGATATTGATCCAGAGACGATTACGCTTAATTTAGATGCGCTCCCTAATTTGCTGAATGAAAAGACGCGGCTGGTCGCTTGCACCTATGCCTCGAACGCGGTGGGGAGCGTGACGGATGTGGCGCGAGTGGTCGAACTGGCGCATGAAGTGGGGGCACTTACCTATATTGACGCGGTGCATTACGCGCCGCACGGCCCCGTGGATGTGCAGGCGCTTGACTGTGACTTTTTGGCTTCGTCACCTTACAAATATTATGGGCCGCACATGGGCGTGCTGTATGGCAAGTATCACCTGCTGGATGAACTGGCGGCGTATAAAGTGCGCCCCGCCGATAATCGCCCCCCTGCTAAATGGGAAACGGGCACGCCGAGCTTTGAGGGGATGGCGGGCACGCGAGCGGCGGTGGATTATTTGGCGATGCTAGGGGATATTTCGCTGAGTCCGTCGGTGAATGAGCCGTGGCGTGATTTGACGGGGCGGCGGTTGCAGTTGCGCCGAGCGATGACGATTATCAAAGAGTATGAACGAGAGTTGAGCGAGCAGTTTTTGGTGGGCGCGGCGGAGATTCCAGGTCTGGAGGTATATGGGCTGACGGATTTGGCGCGTCTGGATGAGCGCACGCCGACGTTTGCGGTACGGATACACGGCCGTGCGCCGGATGTGATTGCTCGTTCACTCGCCCGCCAAGGCATTTTTGTCTGGTCAGGCCATTTCTACGCCCTGAATCTACTTGAACGGCTAGGGATGCTTGAAAGTGGTGGCGTGGTACGCATCGGCTTTGTGCATTACAACACGGCCGAGGAAGTGTATCGCTTGCTGTCAGCCTTACGGCAATTGGCGTCTATCAAATAAATAAACTTTTCAGCTTTACATCTTTGGGGAAGACACGCATACACAGAATATAGACAAAGTTTGACAACCCCTTGACTGTATGCCATAATCCCCGCATCATCCTCTATTTATGCAGGTGCAAGCCAATTGGCCAGCACAGCTATCTTTCACAAAAAGGAGGTGGTGTCCCATGGATAGTAGTAATCATAGTAACACCGCCGTAGCACTGCCTCCTGTTATGCACAGTCTGTAGTGCTACGGCAAAAAAGAGGCCCCGTCGTGATTTTCGCGGCGGGGTCTTTGTCGTTTTAGGCACTGTTTAGCAGGTCAATATTTTAAGGGAGCTGGCTGATTGCTCAGCTGATAAACTAAACGCCTCTTGTTTAACTTGCCCCGCTTTTCTAAGCCTAGTATCATCGCCTGCTAGTCGTGCTGTCCGCTAGCTGTTAACCCGCCTCAACCCAACAGACCAACAAACCAACTCATTTGCTCATTGCTAGGATTATTCATGCTTGTTACCCCTTTGTCACCTGAAAATTTGCGCCACTGGTGTAATGCTGACCAGTTTGATTTTGAAACCACGGCCGTGTTAGAACCCGCCACCGCCATCATCGGCCAGCCGCGCGGCATACGCGCCATTGAGTTTGGCATTGGTATTCAAAGCCACGGGTACAACGTCTTTGTGGTGGGCGAAACAGGCACAGGGCGCACGGCCGCGCTCGAACATTTTCTAAAAGAGCACGCCGCCAGCCAGCCTGTCCCCAACGACTGGATTTACGTCCACAACTTCAAAACGACCCACCGCCCCCGCGCCATCGCCCTGCCCGCCGGCATGGGGCGCAAATTTCAAGAAGCGATGGAGCAGTTAATCAAATCGCTCCAAAAAACGTTACCCGACACGTTTGACACCGACGCCTACCGCGAAGCGGCCGAAGATATTCGGCGGCGCTACAAAGAAGAACGCAACGACCTCATCGAAGCGTTGCGCTCCCGCGCCAGCCAAGACGAGATGGCCGTTGTTAGCTCCCCCTCTGGTTTTATTGTCATGCCCATGAACGATAGCAAGGCGATGACCGCCGAAGAGTATCAGCAGTTGCCCGTGGATACCTATCAGGAACTGGAAAAAAAGCGGCAGGTGTGGGGCGAAGAGCTGGACGAAATTTTGCGCCAAATTCGGGAGCGGGACGAAGCGGCCAGCGAACAAGTCCATTCGATGAGCCAAGATGTGGGCAAAAACGCCATCACCTATTATTTTGATGAGTTGCGCACCCAGTACGAAACCTATCCTGACATCGCCCCTTACCTGACCGAGGTGTATGACGATGTGCTGGACAATTTGTCCGACTTTTTCCCACCGGACCAAGACGACGACCGGGAGCCAGATTTGCGCCGCTATGAGGTGAATTTGCTGGTGAATAACGCGACCGCCGAGGGGGAAATGCGGGGCGCACCCGTCGTCGTAGAGCTGAACCCGCGTTACTCTGATTTGCTGGGGCGGATGGAGTACGACACGCAACAGGGTAGCTCTTCCACCCATTTCACCAATATCAAGGCGGGCAGTTTGCATCGCGCCAATGGCGGCTATTTGATTATGAATGTGCGCGACATGCTAGCGCATCGCCATGCGTGGGAGGCTCTCAAACGGACGATTAAGGCGAGCGAGATTTTGATTCAGACGCCGGACCGGTCGGACGGTAATCAGGTGCAGGCGCGGTCGCTTGACCCCGAGCCGATTCCGTTGCGGGTGAAAATCGTGCTGATTGGCACGAGTGATTATTATTATTCGCTTTTTAATCGGGAAGAGGATTTTAGCCAACTTTTTAAGGTGAAGGCGGAGTTTGACACGGTGATGCCGCGTGACGCGGAGCATGAGTTGGCGTATGCGCGTTATATTGCCAGCCGTTGCCGTGAGGAGAATTTGCGCCATTTTGACCGCACGGCCGTGGCTAAACTCGTGGAATACGGCTCCCGCTTGTGCGACCATCAGCAAAAATTGAGCACCCGCCTGGAACAAATCGCCGATATTATCCGCGAAACCAGCTACTGGGCAGGGCGGGAGCAAAGAGAAGTGGCCACGGCCGTGGACGTGCAACGCGCCCTAGACGAGCGTCGCGACCGAGCCAACCTCGACGAAGAATACACCCTGCGCCACATCGCCGAAGGGCTACTCTTTATCGACACCACGGGCGAAGTCGTGGGGCAGGTCAACGGCCTGTCCGTCCTTGATATTGGGGATTACGCATTTGGTCAACCCGGACGCATCACCGCCCGCACCTATAAAGGAGAGCGGGGCATCATCAACATTGACCGGGAAGTTGACCTAACGGGCCCGATTCATCACAAAGGGTTACTGACGCTTACGGGCTACTTGGGCGGGCAATATGCCCAAGAACGCCCGCTCTCTATTTCGGCCAGCGTTACTTTTGAGCAAAATTACAGCAGTATCGAAGGGGATAGCGCGTCCTCAGCCGAGCTTTACGTCATTTTGTCCAGCTTGAGCAAATTGCCCATTCGGCAAGGGGTGGCTGTCACGGGGTCGGTTAATCAGCGGGGGGAGATTCAGCCGATTGGGGGCGTAAACGAGAAGGTTGAGGGCTTTTTTACCGTGTGTCAGGCGCGAGGGCTAACGGGCGACCAAGGGGTAATTATCCCCAAGTCTAATTTGTCCTATCTGATGCTGAGTGAGGCGGTTATCACGGCCGTGGCCGAAGGTCAGTTCCACATCTGGGCCATTAAATCCATTGATGAAGGGGTCGAAATCCTGATGAACCGCCCCGCTGGGGAACCAGACGAATATGGCGACTACCCCGAAAACACGGTGCATCACGCCGTCGTGGAAGGCATCCTCATGCTCGGCCGTGATGGAGATGACGACGATGATGATGAGGAAGACGAAGAGGATGAAGAAGCGTTGGAAGATGAGCTTGTAGAAAGTGAAAAGTAAGAAGTGAGAAGCCCCTCCCTTCCTCTCCCCCTCTCTTACTTCCTTACTCTCCTAAATCCAGCCCAACCACCGCGCCGTTCGTAAAATCCCCACCACGCTTTTGCCATCTTGCACCCGGCCGTCAAAAGCCATCTCGACCAACTCCGCCAGCGGCATGGGCGTTACCTCAAGCAACTCATCCTCATCCTGCTCCAGCGGGTCAACCGTCAGCCCCTGCGACACATAAAACCGCATCAGCTCATCACTCGCCCCCGGGGCGGGCCACACATCGCCCAGCGGCGTCAAGCGGGCGGCGCGATGGCCTGTCTCTTCCCGAAGCTCGCGCTGGGCGCATTGCTCCCAAGGCTCATGCCAGCCGCGTGTGCCAGCGGGTAGCTCCAGAATGGTTTGCCCGAGAGCAACGCGGTATTGCTTGAGCATCAGGACGTTGTTCACGGCCGTGAGTGGCACCAAAACCACTGCCCCCGGATGTCGAATTTGGGCGCGTTCAACCGTTTGCCCGTTGGGCAGAATGGCCGAACCCACTTCAAAACGCCAGCTATCTTCTTTTTGCCAAATAATCGTTGTGTTCACGAGGTCATCCTTCCTGTTTTAGGGGCGCGAGGCGATAAACGGCAGTGTATCTTGCACCCCGTACTGTGCCCAGAGTATAGCAACGATTATTGGCGTATCCGTGAAGCAAACGATAGCCATGTTTCACAGAAAGCCTTGCCCATGTCATTCCGAACCACAGGTGAGGAATCCCGCCCGCTGGGGAATACCAAACGCCATTGTTAACAGTGTTGTACGTGATTCTTCGTTTCACTACTCAGAAACAAGCACCAAACTACTCGAGTGTTGGTTTATGGGTTCAAGACGCAACCCTAACTTTTCTGCACGTTTCTGCAATGCTTTATGTATTAGCCACGGATTACTTGCACAAAAAATTAACCACAGAGGGCACAGAGAACACAGAGTTTTGCTCAAGAATTTCTCTGTGTTCTCCGTGCTCTTTGTGGTTTGATAATTCGTGACCATTACATTTTTGCAATGCTTTAAGTGCTCTCTCTTGCTATTGCTGATTGTAAGTAATCGTCTAAATATTCCTGCCCGTTACAGTCCCGCTTCGGCGTGGCCTGCGGCGGCGAGGCGTGTTCACTAGTCAAAGCACAAACGGCAAAGGTCGTGTTAGGCGCTAGATTTTTGGCTAACGGCGAAAATCAGGGTCTTTTAGACCATCTTCTTCAGCGAGCGAATAAATATTGTCTGTTTCGGTGGCGGTGGGTGTGCCGGACTCCCACGAGGACTCTTCTAGCTCTTGCACGGGGGCGTAATACAGTTGCCACAGGATAAAGCGGAGCCGTTTGGACATCGCCCGGCCGATGTTCCACAAGATGCGTGTGCCCAGCACGGCGTCGTCCTCACACAAAGCCAAGAGGTTATTGCGGTCCAAAATCAAGACGATGGCGCCCTCGTTCCCCGCGATTAAATCAGCACTGCGCTGTTGCTGGTCGAGCATAGATAGCTCGCCCGTGATTTGCCCAGGGCGCAAAATTGCCACTTGGCGCATCAGCCCCGAGTCCATGCGTTCTCGCAGGTCTTCTATGCTTTGGGATTCGTCGAGGCTGTAGCTGTTGCTCTCGAGGTCGCGCCACACGCCGACACTGCCGCGCATGATGAGGTAAAGCTCACGGCCGGGTTCGCTGGTTTGCACGATGGGTTCGTCGGGGCGGTACACTTTTTGGCTGAACTGGGCGGCGAGGCGGAGCCGCTGGGCTTGGTTTAGCCCGATGCCCACGTCGGAGCTAGAGAGGAAGTAGGCCACGGTGGAGACATTGACCACGGCCGTGTCATCAAGCGGATTTTGCCACTCCCGTCCAAAGCGAGCCAGCCCCAAATAAGCAGAAATAATCCGGTTAGCCACAAAGGGGCGTTCAAAATGAGGCCAATGACCCGCTCGCGCCAAAATGCGCAAATCCGCCTCTAGCCACTCATCTTCGATGATACTGGCGTCGCTGAGCGGCACCGTATTGTCCTCCGCGCCCCAGATGACCAGCGCGGGCGTGTCAATATATTTCAGCTCGTTTTGCATGTTATGGTTGCGCATCGCCCAAAAGCATTCGGCGCGGGTGCGCCCTTGGCCGCGCCGACGCGCATCCGCCCGCAAACGCAGGTAGACATCTTCGCGCAAGCGGCTCCGTTCGGCAAACGAGACGGGACGCATCAGCGTATCCGTCAGCCCCACAAAAACATTTTCCACGGCCGAGACGATATAGCTCCCCAACCCAAAACGCTCCATGAGGGTGACGGGGGAAATAAAGACATTGATAAAGCGGGAGAGCCGCCCCGTAATGGTGGGGCAGAGAAGCACCATGCGCTCGACTAATTCGGGGTAATTGCGGGCTACCGTCAGGCTAATCATGCCGCCCATAGAGTGCCCCACTAGCACGACGGGGCCATCGCTCACTTGGCGAATCAGCCCCGCGATGAGGTCGGCGTAGCGCTCTATACTGGTTTGGCCTTCGGTAAAGGGGGGGGAATTGCCATAGCCAGGCAGGTCTACGGCGAAACAGCGGTAGCGTTCGTGCATTAGCTCGAGCAGGGGGTACATGGCGTACCACGAGCTAGACCAGCCGTGGATGAGAATGGCTGTTTGGCGATGTTTGGTTCCCGTTTTGACGACGTGAACTGGCTGACCCTCAATTTGGTATATGGGCATGATTGTATTGTGTCGTTGATACCGTAGGGCAGATGTGGAACCTGCTATCCGTCCCCATATTACCGCCGCATTTGTTCTATCACTCTCCCCGTATAAATCATCACAACAGATTCATTATAAGCTGTGCGTCATGAGGGTACAAGCACTGTGCAGGAATATTGCGTAAAATAAAGGTATGACGCAACCAAAAACGACATTTGACCCACTTATTTACCTGAATGGCACGCTGGCAGGCATCGCCGTGCTTGTGCCTATTCCACCCGTAGATTGGGTGCTGGAGACAGTTTTTCGGCGGCGAATGGTGCGGGATATTGCCGCTCGCCACGGCCGTGTGGTGTCGCCTGAGGTGCAACGGATTATTAACCAGGAGCCGCGCGGCTCTTGCACGGGCTGTTTGTGGTGGCCGATCACGGCCGTGTACAAAACCTTCAAACGCTTCTCGCGCAAAATACTCTACTTTTTGACCATCAAAGAGGCCAGCGACCAAGTCAGCTACTATTGGCATCGCGCCTTTCTGCTCAACTATATGGTGGCCGAAGGGCATTTGGACACACCCGAGCAGGCCACGCTCGCTCGTCAAGTGATGGACGAGATGCTGACTGATACCTCGACCAGCCCACTCTATAAATTTGCCGCGCAGTGGATTCACAATGTGCAACGCAACTGGCGCGTCACCCTGCGCCTCTTTCGCTCGCGCAATATTCGCCAGTTCCTCAAAGATAACGAAACTCTCTTAAAGGATAATTGGAATGACGCCGCTGGTTACTTGTCCGCTCTGGCCCTGCGTTACAATGTCCTTTACGAACAATACGAAACAGAACAGAAAATCAATCTAGGAGAAAAGTCGGCAACGACACCCAGCCATGAGCAATCAGAAAAAAGTGGCCTCGCGCCACAAACGGCAACAGAAGAAGCAGGAGCAGACGAAGCGTCAACAGGTGAAACAAGTGACCCAGCAGAGCGAAGCGAAGAGCAAAAAAATTAGTGAAGAACAGCTTTACGAGCATATTCTCAATATGTGCGTGGCGGCGGGGCCAGAGAGCCATGTGCGCCCCGAAGATATTGCCATGTCGCTGACAGATGATAATTGGCAGGGGTTGCTACCGCGCATCCGTATCGCGGCCAAAAAATTGGCTGAAGGGGGCGCGGTGGTGATTTTGCGCAAGGGCAAGCCAGCCGACCCCGAGGATTTTAAGGGGGTTTACCGACTACGCATCGCCAATTGACAATTGCCAATTGACAATTAGCAATTGACAATTGACCCGCACCTTGACCCATGCCCACTAAACCGCTCTCTTCCTCTCTTCCTCCCTTCCTCTCTTTCTCTTCAAAAACAGTCCCACCGCTGGTGGGTCTTTTTTTGCTCGGGTGGGGGCTGGGGCGGCTGGTCTTTGAGTCGGTTTTTCCGACGTTGAGCGTGGGGCAGAGTCATTTGTTAGGGGGAACCACGGCCGTGGTTCTTTCTCTCGGGTGGCTTTTTTTCATGTCCCAACGTTCAAAGTCAGAGGGGCGGGTGACGTGGCGGCACGGCGTGTCGTTTTGGCCGCTGTGGCTCAATGCGTGGTATCTGCTCCAGCCGCCGACCAGCGTTAATGTGCTGGCGGGCTGGCTGGCGTGGGGGGGAAGTTTGTACACGGCCGTGTATCTTGCCCATCTGCTCCACGCCCCGCGTCGGCCCGTAAATCAGAGCCTGCGGCTGGCCTGGGTCATCGCCCCGCTGGTGCTGATTTACGGGCTAACCCTCGGGCGCACCGTGGGGGCGGCAGATGTCTTTGAGTTTCAGGTGGTTGTGCCGCAGTTGGGCATTGTGCATCCCACGGGGTATCCGCTTTATTTACTGCTGGGCAAATTGTGGACGGTGCTGATCCCCGGGGGGGAGGTGGCGTGGCGGCTGAATGTGGGCACGGCCGTGTATGCGTTGCTGGCTATCGCCGCTTTGTTTGCCCTCATGGAACTGGTTTTGCGGTCTGTGCGGGACGACAAGTGGGCGTCTGGTTATCTCAAGGACACGGCCGTGGTTGTCGCTCTGTTCGCCTTTGCCCTCAGCCCCACCTTTTGGAGCCAAGCCATCGAAGCGGAGATTTACTCCCTGCACAACTTTTTTGTGGCTCTGATTTTGGGGCTGGTGGTCTGGAAATTTCTTGACGATCACGAATTATCAAACCACAGAGAACACAGAGACTTTTTTGAGAAAAACTCCGCGCTCTCCGCGCCCTCCGCGGTTAATTCTTGGCGTAAACGCCTGCCCCTTTCCCCCTTTATTCTCCTCGCCTTTTTGCTTGGGCTTGGGCTAACTAACCATCTGACCACGGTGATTCTGGCCCCGGCCGTGGGCTTGGCTTGGCTGTTTCACCTGTGGGACAGCCGCCCTGCTGTGACGCAAATCGGCCAGCAGTTGGGCAAAATGTTGCTCGCATTTCTCGCACCGCTCACGCTTTATGTCTACTTACCCCTGCGCTGGCAGGCGGTCAACAACGAGCCAATGGGGTTTGGTCGCTTTGTGGGCTGGGTCACGGGCAGTCAGTTTCAGGATGCGTTGCAACTGTGGGCGTGGCTGGTTGACCCGACTCGTTATGAGGTGGTGGGGCGGCTTTTTGTGGCCGAATGGGCGTGGTGGGGTCTGCTTTTGGCGGGGCTGGGCTTTGGTTTTATTTTGTGGCGCAACTGGCGGGTGGGGCTGGTACTGGGGGTGACGTGGCTAGGGTATACGTTTTACGCGCTGAATTATTATGTGCCTGATTTGAACGTCTTTTTGCTCCCCGCGCATCTGGTCACGGCCGTGTTCTTGGCCGTGGGACTGGTCGGTTTGGGGCAGATAAGCTTCCAGTTCATCCCTAGCGAACGGCGCGAGCTGAGGGCCGCCTGTGCGCTTTGGCCGCTTTTGCTGTTAATCCCGCTGGGGATAGATGCGGGGCGGGCGTGGCCGACGGTAGACCAATCCCAAAATCGGGGGTTGACGCAATGGGGCACGGCCGTGTTAGAACTCCCCCTCGAGACAAACGCGCTCATTTTGGCCGACAGCGAAAAAATTGCCCCGCTCTACTATTTGCAACGCGCCGCAGGGATGCGCCCCGATTTAGACATTCGCGTCCTGCCCGACGAGGCGGCGTATCGTGCCGCGCTGAGCGAGGGGCTGGCGGCGGGGCAAGCCGTTTATTTGGCGCGATTCCTGCCCCGTTTGGAGGGCGCGTATCATTTGCGCTCGCTGGGGCCGCTGACCCAAGTGGGGGCGGAGCCGGTGACGGAATTGCCCAACACGGCCGTGTCCCTGCCCACCCCGCTCCACGTTGAAGGGGTGCAACTGCGCGGCTACGAACTGGCCCCGACGGCCGACGAGGCGGATTTTCACACGGCCGTGACTTTTTACTGGCAAGCAACCCAGCCCATGACCGCGCCGCTCCGCATCTACGTGCGCTGGGCAGACGACGCGCCCATCTACCCCACGGGGCGGCATCCCGCGCATGATTATTACCCCGTGACGGCGTGGACGAGTGGCGCACAGGGGGAAGGGGAAATTGTGGCTGATTATCACCTGTTGCCCCATCCGTATCCTCGCCCCGCCCAAGCCGATTTACAGGTGGCCTTCGCCCCGCCCTTTACGCCGCCCGAGGCGTTGCGTTGGCAAACGGTCACGGCCGTGGAGTGGCCTAATGAGCTAGACCGTCCCGCCTATGACCAAGCAGTGCGGCTTCGCTGGGGGGAGACGGCCTGGGTAACAAGCGTGGCTATGCCCGCCCAAATGCGCCCGCTGGCGGCGGGGCAAACGGCTTGGCCGGTGCGCTTGGGGGGGCAAAATGTGGCTGAGTTGCAGGTGGTGGGTGAAATGGTGGGGGAGGATTTTGTCAGGATGTGGGTGGAACAGGAGGGAGGTGGGAACACGGCCGTGTGTGGTTGGTCGCTCAATCCCTTTGCCCCGTCCGCCAGTCGGTGTGAACTGGGGCAAATTGCCGTGCGCGGGGCGGCCATTCCGCCGGGGGCGACCAATTTCGGCGACCAAATCGCCCTGCTAAGCGTCCAGCCAGAAACAACCACGCTCACGCCGGGCGGCCAGCTTGCGGTCACGCTCGAATGGCAAAGCCTCAGCCAGATAGAAGAAGATTACACCGTGTTTGTGCAACTGCTCAATCCCGCCGGGAAACTGGTGACGCAGGTCGATGCGTGGCCGTTGCAAGGCACATACCCCACCAGCGCGTGGCGGGTCGGCGAAACGATTCGTGACCCGTACTCTCTGTTTCTGCCGTCCGACCTGCCCGCTGGTGAGTACCAGCTAATCATCGGGTTTTACCGACTGGCCGACCTGCAACGCCTGCCCGTCTTGGGCGAAAATGGCCTGCCGCTGGATGATAAGCATAGCGTGACGGGGCTGGTTGTGGGAAGTGAAGAGTGAAAAGTGAGAAGTAAGAAGTGAGTGCCCTGAAAAAAGATCAAATCTCTCGCAAAGGCGCGAAGGACGCAAAGTTTTCCTTGAGGAGTTTTTCTCTTTGCTTCTCGGCGTCTTAGCGAGAGCCGCTTTTTTCAGTAAGCTCAGAAGTGGTTTGCGTTCTAAAATCTAGACAATTCCCTAGTACTTTGTTACCATAACGACATCTACCCGACCATTCATCCCAGCCATTCACCCATCCAAGGACAGAAGTTATCATGCTCAGTCATACGCCAGCCCGCAATCCCGTTCAGCATTTGCAACAAGAAAATAGCCGCTTGCGTGATGAAAATCGCCGCCTGACGGATACCCTGCAAGCGCATCAGGCGACGTTGGAGGCGTTGCTGACGTTGCATGAGGTGGCCTCGAGCATCACGCCTGCCACAGATGTGTTGGGTTTGCTGGATCGCATTTTAGAGGTCTCTCTGCGGAGCATTGGCGCGTCGGATGGGTCGCTGATATTGCTGGATGAAGACCAGACGGAGCTGGTTTTTGTGGTTGTCCACGGCCGTGTGCGGGACCAACTCACTGGCTACCACATCCCCATCGGCACCGGCATTGCCGGCTGGGTAGCCCAACACAACCAGCCCCTTATTGTGCCCAACGTTAATATTGACCCCCGCTTCTCCCAAAGCGTAGACAGCGACGTGGATTTCCAAACCCGCTCGATTCTGTGCGTGCCGTTGGTCGGCCGGGGAGACGTGATGGGCGTGATACAGGCCATTAACAAAGTAAACGGGCAAGAGTTCGACGATGACGACCTGAGCTTACTGCGGCTGGTGGCTGATTTGGCCACCCGCGCCATGACCACGGCCGAGGATATGTACGCCACCGAAGAGCTAGATGAATCAGCCGTCAGCGACGATGAAGCAACGGCCACAACAGATGAAACCGTGTCCGAGATGATTATCGAGGAAGCCCGCAACGTTTAACCCCCGTTTGTCCCGCGCAGTTCGCCCAAAACAGACCCCTCAGCTAAAATGAACACACGCCCAAGCGCGTGTGTTTTTTTGTGTCAGCGCGTAGGAACCAAGTTCCTCATTGAAGGTTAAAAAATTATTTCGGTAATAAAAAAGACGCCCTCACCCCTAACCCCTCTCCTTTTGGGAGAGGGGTTAGGGGTGAGGGGCTTTTTACCCAAATAGTTCCTACACGCTACCTACCAATCCAATCATCCCCCAGAGGTTAAAAATGAAAAACATTCTTGTCACAGGCGGCGCCGGTTTTATTGGGGCCAACTTTGTCACCTATTTGCTTGAAAAATATGACCAATATAATGTCGTTGTCTTTGATAAACTGACCTATGCGGGCAACTTGGATAACCTGCTGGCGGTGCAGAATAATTCACGCTACCACTTCTTCCAAGGAGATATTTGCGATGCGGCGGCGGTCACGGCCGTGGTGCGTAACCATCAAATAGACACCATCATCAACTTCGCCGCCGAAACCCACGTAGACCGCTCCATCCTCGACCCCGACGCCTTTGTGCGCACGGGCGTCTACGGCACATACATCCTGCTCGAAGCGGCCAAAACCCACCAGCTAGAGCGGTTCCACCAAATTTCTACCGACGAAGTGTACGGCGACATTCCGCCCGGCTACTCTTCTCTCGAAACCGACCCGCTCCGCCCCCGTAGCCCCTACGCCGCCAGCAAAGCGAGTGCCGACCTGATGGTGTTGGCTTATCACACGACCTATGACTTGCCCGTGACCATCACCCGTGGCTCCAACAACATCGGCCCTTACCAGCATCCCGAAAAGGTGATTCCCCTCTTTAGCACCAACGCCCTGCAAGACATTCAGCTTCCCGTTTATGGCGATGGCCTGCAAAAGCGGGAATATCAGTACGTGTCAGACCATTGCGAGGCGATTGATGTGGTCTTGCATCAGGGGGAACTGGGGGAAATTTATAACGTGGGCACGGGTGTCGAAATTACCAATATGCGCATGGTTGAGATTTTGCTGGACACGCTGGAAAAACCGCGCGACCTCATTCGGCACGTGACTGATAGGCCGGGGCATGACCGCCGCTACAGCATCAACATTGACAAAATCAAGTCGCTGGGCTGGGAGCCGCGCCACGAGCCAGAAGAGGCGATTGCGGCTACGGTGCGCTGGTATCGTGATAATGAATGGTGGTGGCGCAAGGTGCGCGAAGGGGAGTTTCAGGCGTATTATGAGAAGCAGTACGGAGCGCGGTTGGGGGAGTAGGGGGTGAGGAAGTGAGGGGGGGAGGAGCGTTTCCAGATTGGTCCAATCTTGAAGATTGGACCAATCTATATGCCCGCCACCTATCCCTCCCTCTATCTAACAGCTATTTTACATACCGTCCGAAATAATATATATTCTCCATCCTATAACAACTGTGTGTTAGCCTAGGATGGCGTATGTCCCTTACACAAACGGAAGCTGATGCCCTATTAGCTCTGGAAAAAAGGTTTGTCGATAAATCTGTTTTGGTGCTTGGATCAATCGCTATCCACGAAACACGCGAGCTTATCTCAACCGATGGTCGTGAAAAATTCCTACTTGACATTCATCGTGGACGCATTAACCTAAAAAAGTATACGCTCAATCATCGTGGGCGAATTGTGTACGCGTAAGCGTTCAGAGGGTATGCAGGGTTTTGTAAATCCAACTCAAGTAGCATAGACAATTGCGTAGAAATACGTCAATCTTTACCTATGGCACAGCAAGAACCACCACTAGGCATCCCCCAACAAGATTGGGCAAATACCCCTAAAAGCGTCCAGATTCTTGTCGAGACACTTTTATCGATGGTTGGTGAATTGCAACAAACTATTCCCCCCTTGCAAAAACGCATTGACCAATTGGAGGAAAAGCTCGGTAAAAACTCGCGCAATTCCTCAAAACCGCCTTCAAGCGACGCGCCCAATCATAAGAAGCCTCCTCCAAAACCGAAGAAAGGGCGTAAACGAGGTGGACAAGTCGGTCACGAGGGGCATAGTCGCGCCTTAAAACCAATTGAAGAAGTCAATCGTGTTATCGTTAGTAAGCCAAGTGAGTGCCAACACTGTGGGGCACTGTTGTTGGGTTATGATTTCGCTCCTCAACGACATCAAGTTTGCGAATTATGTAGTGGTCACTAATCAGTAACGTACTTTTTTTGACAAAAGGCGTCTCTTCTCAACCGACTAGCTTCGTCGTGGCCTGCGGCCACGACTCGCTGGAAAGAGGGTGTTTTTT
>JBGTIZ010000038.1:0-21297 GCA_041745395.1 Promineifilaceae bacterium (SeqCode)
CCCCCCCCCCCCCCCCCAAAAAAAACACCCTCTTTCCAGCGAGGCTTGGAAGAGGAAACGCATGATAAATGAAGATTTAGAGGTAGAAGAGCTAGATCCCCGTGTGCGGCGCACGCGCCAATTACTGCAAACGGCTCTGGCGGAATTGTTGCAGGAAAAACGGTTTGATGAGCTATCTATTACGGATATAAGCAAGCGGGCTGATTTGGCGCGGGTGACGTTTTATCAGCATTATGCCAGTAAGGAGGCGTTGTTGCTGACGCTGGTGTCTGATTTTTTTGAGCAGATGTATGGGCTATGGAACACGGCCGTGTTCCAACAAATTATGGCTTCAGGTCACCTCGATGAGGCGACCCAACTCATCCCACTCCACACCCCTGACCCCACCCAACTCCAATTTATTCGCGTCGCGCTGGAGCATACAGGCACGGCCGTGCGTGAAATGGCCGTCAACTCCTTTTTGCAGGCGTTTGCCCAAAGCGACCTATTCACCACCGACACCGAGGCGCGCTTGGTAGCCACCTATCACGTCAGCGGTATGTTGGCTCTGCTCGAGGCGTATTTGCGCGGCGAGTTGGCGATGTCCGTCACCACCTTCCAAACGGCCACCTTGGTGCTTATGCGTCTGCTGTTTCAGGAAGGGGTTGCTGGCGGTATTTTGCACGAAGCCTTAACAAGGGTAGACGAAAAGGCGTAACAGCATCACCTTACCTTAAAAAGTAGGCAAGTGGGAAAGTGCGTAATGCTTGCGGCTCCCATGCTATAATGCCTATGCTTGTTATAACCGTCATGCGGTACAGGAGATTTATCATGATGAGCCAATATCTGAGTGACACCTCGCCCGAAGCAGAACAAGTTATGTTGACCCTCCTGCGCCAAATGCCGCCGTGGCGCAAGCTAGAACAGGTGGAGCAGATGAATGCCACGGTCAAATTCTTGATTTTAGAAGGCTTGCACCAGCGTCATCCCGAAGCAGACGAACAGGAGATTAAGCGGCGTTTGGCTGATATTTTGCTGGGGGAGGAATTAGCGGCTAAGGCATTTGGGGCATGGGCTACGGACACGGAAGAAGCTACTGATGGGTGAAAATTCGGAAGCCTTGGCTGTCACCATGCTGGTGATTGAGGTGCTAAACAGTCTAAATGTTAAGTACGTCATCGGTGGTTCGTTAGCCAGTGCCTTGCACGGGACGGCTCGTTCAACCCTAGATAGCGATTTGGTCGTCGATTTGCATCTGCGTCATGTTGCCCCGCTGGTACAAGCTTTACAGGAAACGTTTTATGTTGATGAAACAGCTATCCAGCAAGCGATTGAGCACCAGAGTAGCGTGAACCTGATTCATCTCGAAACTTTGTTTAAGGTGGATTTGTTCATTGCGGGGGAACTATCTTTTACGCAAGCCCAAATCGAGAATGCCCAAACGGTTGTCATTGGCACAAATCCAGAGCAAACGGTTCGCTTCACCAGTGCCGAAGATACAATTTTGGCAAAATTGCGTTGGTATCGTTTGGGTGGAGATATTTCAGAACGGCAGTGGCGCGATGTGGAGGGCATCACGGCCGTGCAGGGGGCGCGTTTAGACTGGCATTATCTCGAAAAGTTTGCGCAAGAACTTGGTATCAGCGATCTGCTCCAACGCCTAAAGAGGTAACAAACGCAGGGTGATAATTTCAAACGGCCGTGTCTCCAGCGTTAACACACGGCCGTGTGTCACCTCTAACACCGCCCCGTCCTCCTCCAGCACATTCGACAGCCACGCCCCCGCTAGGGCAAACCCACAGCGCAAACGCACCTGACCCCGCCGCCGCAACCCCACATACAAACGCACAATCACCCCTCGCCCATCCTCCGCTGGTTTCACCGTCTCGATAACCACCTGCGCGGCGTCACTGCTGAGCAACGAATACGGCTTGCTCAGTTGTCCCTCGGCCTCCTCAAAACGTGCGGGCGCATGGCTAATGAGCGCGTCATTCAGCGCGTACGCTTGGGCAAGCGTGGACGCGCCCAGCGAGCCAGCATGAGGCAATAGACTATACGCAAATTCATGCTCGCCCGCATCCGCCTGAGGGTCGGGACGGGTGGGGCTACGCAGGAGAGAGAGGCGCATCGTTGTGCCGTGGGGCGCGTTGTCAAAAATATCGTGTCCATACTTGCTATCGTTCAGCAAGCTCACCCCATAATCATGCTCGCTCACATCGACCCATTTATGGGCGCAACTCTCAAAACGCGCCCAATCCCAACTCGTGTTGCGGTGCGTGGGCCGCTCGACATGCCCCCACTGCACCTCATAGCTGGCCGTCGGGCTGAGCAAGGCGACGGGAAAAGCGACTTTGAGCAAGGTGTGCCGCTCTTGCCAATTGATGCGCGTTTGGAAATCGAGGCGGGGCGAATCGTGCGTCAGCGAAATGGTCTGCACGTAGTCGCTGTGGCAAATGCGCCGCCGAATTTCGAGCGTCGCCCGCAGGGGGCCAGCCTCTAAAATGGTGATGCTGGTGGCGGGTTCGGCCGTAAATAGTTTGTCATCGTAAAAAATATCTATGTCCCACGCTTCCCAGTTGAGCGGACGGTCTTCAAACGCTTGGAACTGGTTGGCAAGGCCGCCTGGGGGCAAAATTTCGCGCACGGCCGTGTGGTCAAACAAGCGCACAATATCCCCCGCCTCGTTTAATTCCACCCGCAGGAACGCATTCTCCAAGTGGCTACGCGAAACAGAAAGCGGCCGAATCGACGGTGGGTCACAGGCGACCAGCGGAGTGAGGCTGTAAGGGGCTAACTCCCCCACGGCCAGCCACGTGCCGCCGCCAGCCGCTGGTTGCTGGGGCAAATGGTCGGGCGGCGCGGGGTAAGCAGACGGCCACAGCAGGAGGTCGTGGCGGGCAAAGCTGGTGGGATTGATGACGAACGGTTGCCCGCACTGCTGGCCGAGGTGGGCGAGGGCGTTTTGAGACACGGCCGTGGTCACTTCAGCTATCTCCCCATACTGCGCCAGCGAATCCACATACACCGCCCCAATGCTACTCCCCGGAATAATGTCGTGAAACTGATTCAGGCAGAGCAATTCCCACGCTCGCCGCAACTCGGCCGTATGTTTCAACGTCGCGCTGGGGACGAGCGTCTGCGCCAAAACGAGCAAAAATTCGGCGTCGTGCAGGGCAAATTCGGCACGGCGATTGGCGCGTTTATTCCGCGCTTGGGTCGTGTACGTGCCGCGATGCAGTTCCAAATATAGCTCCCCTTTCCAAACGGGAAGCCGCTCATCCTGCCCCGCCTCCGCCTCGAGCGCGGCGAAAAAATCGCGCACGGTGCTAAAGCGCACCTGCGGCAGGCTGGGGAAGTTTTGCATATGGGTAATGTTTTCCAGCATGGCGCGGGTCGGGCCGCCGCCGCCGTCCCCGTAGCCGTAGGCCATGAGCAAGGTTTGGCTCTGCTCTTTTTGCTGAAAGCGTCGCCACGTTTCGAGGGCGTTATCGGCCGTGGCGCGGGCGTTGTAGGTACTGCCGAACGCTTTGTTTTCGTCGGGCGTGGGGCTGTAATGGGTCAGCACCCGCGTGCCGTCCAGTCCTTGCCACCAAAAGGTGTCGTAGGGCATGCGATTGTATTGGCTCCAGCCGATTTTAATGGTGAAAAAGTAGTCGATTCCGGCCTGTTTCATCAGTTGGGGCAGGTTCCAAGCGTAGCCAAAAACGTCGGGAAGCCATAACACGGCCGTGTCTGCCCCCTCCCCAAACTGCTCCCGAAAATAGGCGCGCCCCAATAACAATTGCCGCGCCAGCGATTCCCCCCCACTCAAATTACAGTCCGCCTCGACCCACATGCCGCCAATCGGCTCCCAGCGACCAGCGGCCACCGCCTGCTTAATCTGGGCGAACATCTCTGGCTGGTCTTCTTGAATATAGCGGTAAAGCTGGGGCTGGCTCTGCGTAAAGCGAAAGTCGGGGAAGTCCCGCAGGAGGGTCAGCACGTTGGCAAAGGTGCGCTCTGTTTTGCGGCGCGTCTGGGCCAGCGTCCACAGCCAAGCCACGTCTAAATGGGCGTGCCCAGCGGCGTGAAGGGTCACGGGCAGAGCAGTGCCCTGCGCCAAGCCGCCTTGCAAAAGGGCGTGGGCGGCGGGCACGGACTCGTAAAAGGCGTCGCTGGGCAGGGGATGCTGGGTGGCGAGGGTTTGGAAGGCGGCTTCGAGGGCGTTCAGGATGAGGCCGCGCTGAGGGTCGTGTTCAGAGAGGGACACGGCCGTGTCCAAAGCCACTCTCGCCAAGGCCACAAAATCTTGCGTCGGCTCATCCAGCGCGACCAGCGCACACGGCCGCATCCACAGCGGCGGGCGCGGCACATCATCACTATCGCCATCCAGACCCGTCCAGCCATGCAGAGCGAGCGTGTGTGTGCCGGGTGTCAAAAAGTCAGCCGCCAGCCACACCTCTTGATGATGTCGGTCACAGCTTGCCAACGGCCGCCCATCCAGATAAATCAACGCTTCGGGATGGCTAAAGTCGCCCGCTTCGCCCAGCGGCAGATAGAAGGCCAAGCGGCGGCCATCCCCCCAACCAGCGGGCAGGGTAAAGCTGGTGCGCAGGAGGAAATTGGTTTTGGCCGCGCCCCAACTGCTGTGCGGCTGAATTGTGAGCCAGTCGCGGTCGTCGTAGGTGGGGGCCACGAGGGCGGGCATGCCTGCCATGGGGCTATCGAGCCGCTGGTAACAAAAGGGGGACAAGGGCAACTGCTCGCGGTAGGTCAGCGGCGCAATCAGCTCAAGACGGGCACGGATTTTGTCAAGGGTCCAACGAGTTTGATGGTGCATAGGGGTTTGTTCCAAGGTGCAGGGGTTCAGGGTTCAAGGTGCAGGGTCACTTACTCTCTTGCTCCCTTCCTCTCTCACATCCCGAATCGTTTCTGCTGAATATATGCTTCCGCCTCGGCGGCGTGGGTTTGCACGGCCGTGTGATAATGCTGGCGGACGGTCGTTAACACGGCCGTGGGCAGTTCCCACACGCCCTGCTTACCGCTACACGGCACAGGCTCGATGGCGACCACCTCATCCAGCACCCAACCATACGGGCCGCTAAACCACGGGTCAGCACTCGTTTGGGTCACGCCAACGAGTCGTGCCACGCCTAGAATCGCGCTCTGCACCAGCTCCACCTCTGTCCACAGCGGCATTTGGCGCACATCATAGACAAAGTGGGTGGTAGCGGGCGCATCATCCAGTACGCGCCCCGCATGTAACGCTAGAAACCCACCCACGACTGCCTGAGGCGGCGACCAAGTGCGGTTTTCGATACGTTTATCGCCGTGAATAATGCAGTTGACCCACGGCTGGCGGATGGTGAGGGCGTAGAGGGACATGGGGAAGGGCGATGTGCGAAGGGCGAAGGGCGAAGGGCGAAGTGTGGGGACACTTCTTACTTCTTACTTCTCACTTCTTACTTCTTGCCTTTCGACGATTTTTTTCGACTTTCTTAAATTGAGTGAACCCCAATATATGGCACTTTCGTCAATCAAAATACCATATATGGGGGTGGCGAAGATTTGCGCCAAAAATTGAACACTCGGACAAAAGTCAACCTGTTGACATAATGCGACAATTGGGTCGAAAACAAGCTCATTTGCCGAAAAATGTGGCTGAAATTCGTTTTTTGCCAAAAAAATAGTCGAAAGGTTAGTTACTTTGATGGCTTTCTACCTTTTCTCGGCCAGCAAATCCCGAATCTCGGTCAGCAGTTTTTCCTCGGCCGTGGGTTCGGAGGGGGCAGGTGGGGCAATCGCTTCTTCCACCTCTTGTCGGCGTTGAGCGGCGTTCATCGCTTTGACGAGCATAAAAATGGCAAACGCTGTCACCACAAAGCTGATAATGTTGTTGATAAACACGCCGTAGTTAATCGTCACCGCGCCCGCTTCTTGGGCGGCGGCCAGCGTGGCGTGGCTTTCGCCCGAGAGAGTGATAAACAGGTTGGTGAAGTCCACGCCGCCCAGCAGTAAACCGATAGGGGGCATGATAATGTCGTCTACCAATGATTTGACAATGGGGTTAAAGGCCGCACCCATGATAACGGCGACGGCAAGGTCTATCACATTGCCACGTTGAATAAAATCACGAAATTCTTTTAACACGTAATCCTCCAATGAATGAGTAATGAACAATGAATAATGAGTAAAAGGTGGTTGTCCCCAACTCCCGTCCCCTTCTTATTTTTTCTGCCACTCGTACCAAGCGGATGACCATTGGTCGGTGGGGGACATGACGGTGAGGCCATAGGTCACGGCCGTGAGTCGAAATCCCTCGCGCAAAAGAGCTTGATAGGCGGGGTCATCTAGGCCCCACTTCTCGGCCGTGGCGAGCCGCCCATAATGCAGATAAGTCGCCCCCGGCCGCAGGAGCCGCTTTAGCTCTTGATAATGCTCTTGCCACGCCGCTGGGTCAAGCGAATGGGCACAGCCCACGTCGAGGGCCAAATCATACAAACCCGTCAACATCGTGAGCTGGGTGATGTCGCCTGTCCAAAAGTTAATGGCTAAAGACAGCCCCGCTTGGTCAGCCAAATGGCGGGCTTCAGCGATGGCTTGGGGCACAAAATCCACGCCGTCTACTTGCCAGCCGTGCTGAGCCAAATAACGAGACCCACGGCCGTGGCCACACCCCAAATCCAACGCCCGCCCTGGCGTCAAACGCCCCACAATCTCCTGAACCTCTGGCGGCGGCAACTCATGCCGCGTCCACGGCGTATCCCCCACCGCGTACTTTTCAACCATTTTGTTGTGAACCGTTTCGTCAACTTTAAGCATGCGTTTATTCTAGCGTACAAGGGGCACGGTGCAAGGGGCAGGGTTCACGGTTCAGGGTGTAACAAGTCACACCTCGCCCTTCGCACTTCGCACTTCGCCCTCACCCCTCGCACTTCCTGCTATAATTCGGCGCATGATACAGAAAAGAGGCGTATTTCGGTTGTTGGGTCTAGCGTTTATTTTGTTGGGAGGGGTGATCGCTTGGCTGTGGTGGCCGACGGGCGGTGAGCAAAACAGCATTCAGGCGGCGAGCAAGGCCGTGCGCCCCGAGATGGACATTTTCCCCGCGCCGTACAGCGAGCAAATGGCCTTTGCCCTGCTGGCCGCCGCGCCCGAGGCGCAAGCGATTTTGGCCGCCCGCGATACCGACTGGGTGTTTGCAACCCCGTTGGGCAGTCGGGAGGCGCGTCGCTGGGTCGAAATGGGCTGTTGGGACGACCTGTGTGCCCATGTGGTCGCTTATAATTATGATGACGGGGGCACCATTGAAGGGGTGGTCAATCTGGCGACGGGGGCACTGGTGGATTTATGGCAGGACACGACGATTCGCCCTGTAGCCAGTGCACACACGCTCCCCGCCGCGCTGAGAATTGCGGCACAGGACAAACGAGTCACGGCCGTGTTGGGCGATCTTTCTCAGGCAGAAGTGATGATGGTTCCCATGAACACCTGGCTCCTGGACAATGCGTGCCGCGACGATTGGTGCGTTGACCTCACGTTTCATGACCCCGCCGGTACGGGGAAAATTTTTCACGTCACGGTCAATATGGCCGAGCAGGCCGTCGCCAAAACATTTTATACACGCGGCCGTGTCAACCGCCCTTTCCGCGACATTACCCCCCAGCGCAACGCCTTTAACAACGATTGCCGCGAGCAATATGGCTGGGAAGTATGCTGGGAGATGACCGCCCATGATGGCGTCAATTTTTATGATGCCCGCTATCAAGGGCAAAGCATCTTCTCCAGTGCCAAAATCGGGCAGGTGGAGGTGTGGTATCCCAGTTGGCCCGGCGGCTATCGGGACGAAATCGGCCATTCCGCCTCTGTACCGCCCTACTTTGGCACCGAGGTCACAGATTTAGGGGATAGTTTCCAAGTTAGCCAGCTTTTTACTGAATTTACGCGCTGGCCGAACTGCATCTGTTGTTATCGCTACGAGCAAATCATGGTTTTCCATGCCGACGGCACGTTCGAGGCCAATTTTATCTCGCACGGCCCAGGCTGTGATGACCTCTCCGTGTATCAGCCAATGTGGCGCATTGATTTAGAGCTAGGCGCACCAGAGGGGAATTTGGCCTATGTCTGGCAAAATAACGGCTGGGTCGAAGCGGAATCTGAGCAAGAATTTAACCTTTTGCCCGACGTGTCGCCCGATGGGCACAAATTAGCCACCTTTAGCGCAGATGGAGAGCTTTCTTATCGGTGGGCATATATGCCCACCGACCCGCTCGGCTTAGATGAAGCCCTGATGTTTTTGGTGCGCTGGAACGAGGAGGAAGGGGATGGGCCGATTCTGACGGGGCCAGCCAATACGTTTGAGCCGCCGCGCCAATGGCTGAATGATGAACCACTATCGGGTGAAAATTTCACGGTGTGGTATGTGCCCCTGATGACCACGAAAAAGGGGGGGCCGTGGTGGTGTATGCCCGACCCCGCGCCAGATGTGTCGCCCTGTGACGCGATTTTGCGGGTGTCGCCTGCTGGCCCGTTACCCACGGCCGTGGAACTGCAAACAACCCTCGCCGCGCAAGAGGGGGAACGCGCCCAAGCCACCCCCACGGCTCTGCCCACTCCTTTGCCCACCGCCGACCCAGCCGCGCCGCAGGCCACCAGCATCCCTGACGAGGCCAATCAGCTTGAAGAAGAGTCCGACCCTGTGCTTATCATGCAAAATGCGGGCTGTTTCGCTTGTCATGCGCTGGACGACTATGGGCGCACGACTGAGGTGGGGCCAAGTTTGAACAACATCACGGCCGTGGCCGCCGAACGTGTGCCAGGCTTGTCTGCCCGTGACTATCTGCGCGAATCTATTTTGCACCCCGATAGGTTCATCGCGCCCGAATGCCCCAATGGCCCTTGTTTGTCAGGCGTGATGCCTGCTTATTATGGGGAACGGCTGACGGCGGGGCAGTTGGAAGCGGTGCTGGATTATCTACTCGACCCAGAGCGGGCGGAAACGGCCACCACGCCGACCCCCACGGCCGTGTCTATTGGCGCCCAAGTTACACCCACCGCCAATAATACGACTGAATCCACGGCCGTGGACAGCACCCCTTGGCTCATCCCGCTCATTATCGGCTCCGCCCTGCTCATGCTGGCCTTGCTCTGGCTAGCCACGCGGCGCAGGGTGTAAACAAGTGAGAAGTGAGAAGTGAGAAGTGGTTGGCGCTTGACGCTACTTTTCACTTTTTACGTTTCACTTTTCACTGCTCAAGGAGTAACCATGACCCTACCAACCGCTCTAACCGACGGCACGCACGCCCCGGGCGTGTATCAGCTACAAAGCGAGCGTGACTTAGCGACCTTAGACACGGCCGTGACCGAAGCGGGCTGGCACGGTGTCGTGCTCAACGGGCGCAATATTATGGATAAAGCGGATTTGCTCACGGCCGTGGGGGAAGCGTTTAACTTTCCCAGCTATTTCGGCCACAACTGGGACGCGCTCGATGATATGCTCCGCGACCTGAGCTGGCTCCCAGCGGCGGGCTATGTCGTTTTTCTGGAGGATTTTGAGGCGTTAGCGATCCACAACGAAGCGACGTGGCGCACGTTTGTGGAGATTTGGGAGGAGACCACGGCCGTGTGGTGGACCAGCGGCGTGCCTATGTTCGTCTTTATTCGCGGGGAAGCGGGGCAGGGGTTGGAGGAGAGCAGATGGTAGGGGATAGATGGGGAAAAACACCTGACACATGAAACATGACACTTGACACCCTTTTATCCAAGCTTATCCGCCACCAACGTCAGCAGTTCAGCAATGTTAAAGGGTTTGTGCAGACAGGCAATGCCCGTCGTTTCCAAGAAGTGGCGCGTGTCGTAGTGCAAGGAGTCACCCGTAATGAACACAATGCGTGACTTATAAAGCGAAAATTTGCCGTGCAGGGCGTTGTAAAAATCACGGCCGCTCACATCGGGCATGTTGATGTCACACAAAACAAGGTCATATGCTTGTTCACGCAGTTGCTCTAAACCCTCACGACCGTTCCCCACGGCCGTGACCTCATACCCGTTTAGCTCCAAAATACTGGAAACAATGTGACGTAAATTTGCCTCGTCGTCCAGCAGGAGAATGCGCGGATAGCTTTGGCCGTTTTCATTGCCAGATGGTGGAGAGTGGTCAGCGGCGGGGGGGGGTGGGGCAGAAGACACGGCCGTGGGCATCCCCAACGGCAGTCGCACTAGAAAAAGCGACCCTTCCCCAAGCTCACTCTGCACCGTCACATCTCCCCCATGCTCCGTCACAATGCCATGCACCACCGCTAACCCCAAGCCCGTACCTTCCCCCACTTCCTTGGTCGTAAAAAATGGGTCAAAAATACGCGCCTGCAACGCCTGCGGCATTCCCGTACCATTATCCCCCACCCCAATCTCCACCGAGGCATTAGGCTCCTGCCCCACCAGCCTCGTGGTAATGGTCAGCATGGCTGGCTCTTCTTGATTTTGCATCGCCTGTTGCGCGTTGTTAATCAAGTTGACCAACACCTGTTGCAGTTGATGTGGGTCCGCCATGATAAGCGGCAGGTCAGGTTGCAAGCGAGTTAGCACCTCAATGTTGCGGGTGCGCAAATTATACGCCACCAGCTCCAAGGTATCGTCGACAAGCTCATTGAGCTGAATTTCTTGCCGTGCGGGTGTGCGCTGGCGGGCAAAATCTAGCAAATGGCGCACAATATTGGCCGCCCGATGCGCGTCCTGCTGGATGCGTTGCAACCGCTCCCCCAGCGGGGTATCCTGATGTTGCCGCGCCACCAGCTCTGTGTGCAAAATAATAGCGGCCAATGGGTTGTTTAACTCGTGAGCCACCCCCGCAATTAGCTCCCCTAGCGCGGCTAGCTTTTCATTCTGTACCAGCCGTTCTTGTGTTTTACGGTTCGTTTGCACCTGCTGTTGCACACTCTGGTGCAAATAGGCATTTTCGAGGGTTGTGGCGGCCATAACGGCCAGCGTGTGCGCTAGCTGAAGCCGTTCACTGGAAAAATAGGCGGGACGCTCGTCAAAGAGCGTCAAAACGCCCATAAATTGATTGTTGATCACCAGCGGAATCGCCACAGCCGAGTGAAAAGCAAACGGCCGCAACCATCTCTGTTCATCCGTTGCATCTGGCTGTGCAAAAAATTGATGGTTAAGCTGGTTGGTCTGGGTCGCCCACGCTTGACCGGTCAAGCCTTGCTGTTGGACAAGCTGTTTGCCTAGCAGAGTGGGAGCTATTTTTAGAGTAGCTTGGGCACATTCTAAACAAGACAATTCTCCATGTGGCAACCACAGTGACACGGCCGTGACCTGAAGCAATTTTTGCGCCTCAGCCACCAACACGGCCTTCACTTCAGCCAGATTTAACGACTGACTCAGCGCCATCCCTACCTCATTCAGCCGTTGCAAACGGTTATTACGCCGCGTGAGAGACGCTTGCAGTTGACGCAATTGCTCATAAGTCTGCAAGCGCACAAGCACCGCCCCCACGTGCGCGGCCATGCTTTCCAACACATACCGTGTGCCTGCCCCCCATTGCGCTTGTCGCTGTGAGGTCAAGCTTAGCACAGCCATAGGCTTTTGCTGGTGCATAATGGGCAACAACGCCTGCACTCGCGCTCCTGCAACCATAAAAGCAGGATACGCCTCACCCAGATCAGACTCATCACTGTACACAGGCTCCTGAGGGATGGTCGCCACATCAGCCCCATATATAGTAGCTGACCCCGCAAACAGACGTGCGTTATTGTTGTTATTATTTGGGCTGTCTTTATTTGGCTGGGGCTGGGGATGACCAAATCTAGGCAATGATTGCCTTTGCCATTGCCCTGTGTCTTGGTCTAGTAGATAAAGGGCACCATCATCCACTTCGGTACAGCTACGCAGGTGGGTGACAATGGCGTCGCCCGCTGATTCGAGGCTCTTGCTATTGTTGAGAGCTAAAATCAAGTCGCGCTGAATAAGAAGCAGGTCACGGTGCTTTGTTTCGGTCAAGACCGTAGCCGTCCGCAAGGAGACAATTTTGAGGATGGGGGAGATGATTTCAGGCTGGAGGAAAGGGGTTTGGCTAAAAACGGCTATGAGGCCCAAGGGAGCATGCTGGCTATCCCATAAAGGCAACCCCGCATAGGCTGAAGCGTTAAGCTGTGTGAGGCGTTGGTCATGGGGAAAACGTGTCGCTACCCCAGCAGGGTAGTGGCAGAATTCTTGCCCAATCACGGTGGCGCAAGGGGTGTGGACGAGGTCGTAGGTAAAGTTGGGCTGTATGTCGCCCTGTGACCAAAACACGGCCGTGTCCACGGCCGTGTCGCTCGGCAACAAACGGCCAATCAGCACCGCATCTGCCCCCAGTATCTGCCCCAAATAATGCCCCAATTTAGCTAAAAAAGGCTCAGCCCCCAGGGCATGGGTGCTAATAATAAAGTTAACCGTTTCTTCTAAAAAATTGCCTTCATCACCGCTACTATGACTATTTTGCCCACCCGATGATACTCGTTGTAAACCAAAATTATCTACCGTCATCTATGCTATATGCTACTAGGGAGAGGGCAAAATTTGTTTCCATCTATTTATTTTGTGACGATGCCAAATTTTGCCTTCGTCTGTAGAACTCCTTTTGTTAGTCTTTCTAAAATAGCACCTTTCCCTGATTCCAGCTATCGTTCGTTAGTTATTTTATACAGTTTGTTATGCTAGACACAACACCAGCTACAACCAGCAACGCTTGGCAACGGGTAAGCAAATTTGGCAATAAATAACCAGTATGATACCATCGTCCTTCACACACAGCCTAAAAATCCATAAGCATTCAGCATTTGTAACCAAACCGTTACACGCAACTGAATTCAAAAATCCCAACTTGTAAGGAGTTATTTTGCCCAAAGTAAGACGCCGCTCAAACGAATCAGATTCAGACCTGTTACGCCGTTTTCGTAAAGAAGTCATTACCAGCCGTAAACTCACTGATGTGCGCCGCAAACGTTGGTTTATATCTAACAGTGAAATACGTCGCATCAAAGATAAAAAAGCCGCTCGCCGTCGTACCCGCGTACAACGAGGCCCACGCCGCTATTAGGGAAGCACCACAATATTAAACAAACGCGCCGACCATTTTTATTTTGGGTCGGCGTTTTTTGTAAAAAGTGTGTCAGCTTATCAGCACTTCAGCATTTTAGCCCCTTAGCCACCTGAACCGCTGACCGACTCACCCGTTATAACGAAGATGTCCACACCTTTTGAAGTCATCGCTATTCCCCTGAATCGCCCCGCTGTCATTGACCAACTCACCCAACAGCTTAGCCAACCCACGGCCGGGGAAAAGCTCAATATTTTAGGGCAACGCCCCACCTCTACGGCGCGGCGGGCGTGGGTGGCCGACCTGCGCCGCGAGCCAACCCTCAACCGCTTTTTAGCCATTCATAATCCACACCATCATCTCGTGCCGACCAGCACGACGCGGCTGGTTCCGGCGCAGTTTTTACGCGAAGCGGGCTTTCTGACGCGCAATATGGGCGGCTGGAGTCCGCTCTATTTTGCTGTGGCGCAGTGGGAAACGGCGGCCAAAAGCGAGCAGTATGGGCAAGACGCGCTAAAAAAACACACGGCCGTGTTACAAACCTATGGCGACCAGATAAACTACTTTGGCCCTCAAGAAGCACTCGTCGAAGCGCGGCTCGTGGCCGAAACAGGTCTCGCCTGGCCCGACCTGCTCACCGCCGTTCTTCATTTAGCCGACCTGCGTGAGCAAGCTTTGCCTGAACCCCATAGTCCGCTTGACCGCTGGCCGCAGTGGACAAGGCACGCCGAACAGGTTTATCATTGGTTAGAAACGGCAGGCGGCTGGCCTGACCCGCTGGTACACGTAGGGGATGTAATAGTTCCGCGTCTGCTGTTGCTGGATGAATTGTTGCACTTTTTGGTGCTGATTGAGACGGAACGACGCACGGCCGTGTTAAAACAAGACACGGCCGTGGTCGAAGCCATTACCGCATGGCAAGAAAGATTCACGGCCGTGAGCAAGCTCTTCTTCATTCTAAAAGGAGAGTACATCATGGGGCGGCATCGGCGCAGTACCATCATGCTCCTGCCCGAGCTAGGCGTGGTGGTCAAACAGCCCGGCCTCGAACCATTCCACGAAGTACAAATGTCCGCCCGCACCTCCCCCACGGGTCAGCCCGAAAACTGGCCCCGTTTGCTCGCAGACGGCACTCTTGTTACCGCCGCTGGGCGCATTCGGCTCATTCTCGAAGATGGACTCATTCCGCGCCTTAACAAGCTCTTTAAGCTCAATGTGCTGTTCTCATCCCTGCTCGGCCTCTCCATCGAACCCCACATTACCGGCCCCACCTTTCAAGAATACGTTTGGGCTGACCCCGCCCGACTGACGCTCCACTTTTATCGCCAAATCGTGATCCACCAGCAGGTGTGCGAGCAGTTAAACGTGGAAAACGGCGACTGGCACGCCGCTAACTTTATGGTGGATGAACAAAGTCAGAAACTAACGCACATAGATTGGGGCGCGGCACGGCCGTTGCTCCCCGCCGAAAAAAACCCCATCGACTCGCAAGTGCGGCTTCAGCAGGTCAAAAACATCGCTTATTCGTTCAACGATGAAGCCCTCGCCACCCGCACTGAAACTCTGCATGAGCAACTGATACAGGACGACGAGCTACTCGCCCAAGTTAGGCAGGATGCAGAGAAGTTGAGTAACGAGCGATGAGCGATGAGTGGGTTGAAAGACGCGCAACTGCTACGCGCTCCTAGCACATTTGGAGCTGACAAAACAGCTAGCCATCGCATGGCCGTAAACGAACCATGCTAAAATTTACAGGAAAACAATAAGCTGAGATGCTGAACAGCCATATAAAAATCACCCGACCCCCTCAGCACTCATCGCTCAGCACCAGTACTAAAAAAAGGAATCTATCATGACTATCACCTCCCGCCCTTGGTGGCAAACCGACATCGTTTATCAAATTTATCCGCGCAGTTTTCAGGACAGCAACGGGGACGGCGTGGGGGATATACCGGGCATTACCCAGCGGCTTGATTATTTGGCGTGGCTGGGGGTAAACGCGCTGTGGATTTCGCCCGTTTACCCATCGCCCATGGCTGATTTCGGCTATGACGTGAGCGATTATCGGGACATTCATCCCCTGTTTGGCACGCTGGATGATATGGATACGCTGATTAAAGAGGCCCACGGCCGTGGGTTAAAAATCATCCTCGACTTTGTGCCCAACCACACCTCTGACCAGCATCCGTGGTTTATCGAGTCCAAATCAAGCAAAGATGACCCCAAGCGAGATTGGTACATCTGGCGCGACCCCGCGCCCGAGGGTGGGCCACCCAATAATTGGCTCAGCCGTTTTGACGGCGAGTCGGCTTGGGAGTGGGACAAAGCGACGGGGCAATATTACCTGCACACCTTTCTAAAGGAGCAACCAGATTTGAACTGGCGCAACACGGCCGTGCGCGAAGCGATGCTCGATAATTTGCGCTTCTGGTTCGAGCGGGGCATAGACGGTTTCCGCGTCGATGTCTCTTACCGCGTCATGAAAGACCCCGAATTCCGCGACAACCCTGTCAATCCAGATTGGACCGAAAAAATGGATCCTTCATACAGGGTTCACGAGGTTTACACTAAAAACAGGCCCGATATTCATGAATTTAACCGCTGGTTGCGCCAAGTAAGCGATGAATTTGAAGATCGCGTGCTGATTGGGGAAATCAATTTGCCGCTCGAGAAGCTGGTCAAGCATTATGGGGAGAACGATGAGTTTCACCTGCCGTTCAACTTCCAGCTTATTTTTGCCGACTGGTCTGCCACGGCCGTGCGTGAATTAGCCGACCGTTACGAAAGCCTTCTGCCCGCAGGCGCGTGGCCGAACTGGGTACTAGGCAACCACGACCAGCAACGCATCGCCACCAAAGTAGGCATGGCGCAAACGCGCCTAGCGCAAATGCTCTTGCTCACCCTGCGCGGCACGCCCACGATGTATTATGGCGACGAGCTAGGCATGACCGATGTCAAAATCCCAGGAGACAAGGTGCAAGACCCGTGGGAAAAATTTGTGCCCGGTATGGGTCTCGGCCGTGACCCCGAGCGCACGCCGATGCGCTGGGACAGTTCACCCACCGCCGGTTTCTGCCCGCCAGATGTGGAGCCGTGGTTGCCTGTGGGCAGTGATTTTCGGGTAAAGTGGGTGAATGTAGCTTTGTTGCGTGAGCAGGAGCGGTCTGTGTTGCATATGGTGCAAGAGTTGATTGCTTTGCGGAGGAACACGGCCGTGTTAAACGCCGGTCATTATCGCTCCCACGACGCCCCAGATAGCCTCTTCGTTTTTGAACGCTTTTTAGAGTCCGCCAGTGAACGCTATTTCGTCTTGCTCAACTTCACCGACAAGGCCAAAGCGTGGCCTTACACAGAGTCAGCATTAGGCGGCGTGCCCGAAGTCATCTTCTCCACCCACATGGACATCCCCCCCGCCATCAACGACACCCACATCACCCTGCGCGACCATGAAGGGTTGCTGGTGCGGGTGAAGTAAGTAAGTAAAAGTAAGGCGTCGTGAGCGTATGGGGGGAGCCAAATCAACACCCCCTCGCGCCTGACGGCAAACAGCCATTTCAATTGTAAATGGTAAATTGTCAACGGTGAATGGTAAATGACCCCCACGTTCACACTTCACCATTCATTCCCCCCCCTTCACACGGCCGTGTTTCATGACAACCGACCAACACGGCCGTGACAAACAGCCATTGAACCGCCCTCCCCTCCGCCTATACAATGAAAATCCATTTCAATTGTAAATGGTAAATTATCAACGGCGAATGGTAAATGAACCCCCGCGTTCACAATTCACAATTCACAATTCACAATTCACCATTCACTATTCCCCCCCTTCCCAGGAGACCTTCCCGTGACCCATCAACTCACAGACCTACCCACCGTTGTCCCTTCCGATATAGACATCGCCCAAGCGGCCAAGCTGACCCCCATCGCCCAGATAGCGGCCGACGCGGGCATTTTACATGAAGAGCTTGAGCCATACGGCCATTATCTAGCCAAAGTTAGCCTCAAAGTGCGTGACCGTCTGCGTGACAAAAAAAATGGCAAATACGTCGTGGTCACGGCCGTGACTCCCACCCCCCTCGGCGAAGGCAAAACGACCGTCACCGTCGGCCTCAGCCAAGCCCTCGGCGCCCACCTACACCAAAAAGTGTTCACCTGCGTGCGCCAGCCCAGCCTCGGCCCCACTTTTAGCATCAAAGGGGGCGCGGCAGGCGGTGGCTATAGCCAAGTCATCCCCATGGAACCGTTTAACCTACACCTGACGGGGGACATTCACGCCATTTCGCTGGCGAACAACCTGATGGCCGCCGCCATCGACACCCGCCTTTTCCACGAAAGCCAGCAATCGGACTCTGCCCTCTTTCGGCGGCTCTGCCCGCCCGACAAAAACGGCCACCGCTCTTTTTCCCCCGCCATGCTACGCCGACTCGAGAAATTGGGTATCACCAAAACCAACCCCGACGACCTAACGGATGAAGAAA
The DNA here is from genome assembly GCA_041745395.1 of Promineifilaceae bacterium (SeqCode). Taxonomy (GTDB): domain Bacteria; phylum Chloroflexota; class Anaerolineae; order Promineifilales; family Promineifilaceae; genus Hadersleviella. Next base: position 17,524 of record JBGTIZ010000038.1, read on the forward strand.
TTAGCCGTTTTGCGCGGCTCGACATTGACCCCGACACGATTACGTGGCGGCGCGTGGTGGACGTCAACGACCGCCTCCTGCGCGGTATCACGGTGGGGCAAGGGCCAGCCGAAAAGGGACACGGCCGTGAAACAGGCTTCGACATCACCGTCGCCAGTGAAATCATGGCGATTTTGGCACTTGCCACCGATTTAGCCGACTTGCGCGACCGTTTGGGGCGCATGGTTTTTGCCTACAACAAACAGGGAGACCCCCTCACGGCCGAGGATTTGGGCGTGGCGGGCGCGTTGGCCGTCCTCATGCGCGACGCCCTGCAACCCACGCTGATGCAGACCCTCGAAGGCACGCCCGCCTTTGTCCATGCGGGGCCATTCGCCAATATCGCCCACGGCAACTCCTCGATTATTGCCGACCAGCTTGCGCTCAAATTGGTTGGCCCCGAGGGCTACGTGCTGACCGAAGCGGGCTTTGGGGCCGATATTGGCATGGAAAAATTTTTCAACATTAAGTGTCGTACAAGTGGCCTTCAGCCAGACGCCGTGGTGCTGGTGGCCACAATTCGCGCCCTCAAGACGCACGGCGGCGGGCCAGCGGTGAAGGCGGGTGCGCCGCTCGACCCCGTCTACACGGAGGAAAATCTGGAATTGCTGGAAGCGGGCTGTAGCAACCTGCGGGCGCATATCGCCAACGCCAAAAAATTTGGCGTGCCGGTGGTGGTGGCCGTAAATCAGTTTACGACAGATACGCTAGCCGAGATTGCTTTGGTGGAAAAAATTGCGCTGGAGGCGGGCGCGTACAAAGCCGTGGGCGCGAACCATTGGGCAGAGGGGGGACGGGGCGCGGTCAAGCTGGCCGAAGCGGTCATGGCGGCGTGTGACCAGCCGCGTGATTTTCGTCTGCTCTATCCAGATGAAGCGTCTATCACCGAAAAAATCGAGACGATTGCTCGGGAAATTTACAATGCGGCGGGGGTTGAATACTCAGACACGGCCGTGGCTCAAATCGAACGGTACACGGCCGCTGGGTTCAGCCATCTGCCCATCTGCATGGCTAAAACCCACCTCAGCATCAGCGACAATCCCAAGCTGAAAGGTGCGCCCAGCGGTTTTACCGTCACCGTACGCGAGGTGCGCGCCAGCGTGGGCGCGGGTTTTCTCTATCCTCTGCTCGGCACCATGAGCACCATGCCTGGCCTGCCCACCCGCCCCGCCTATTACGACATTGATTTGGACACGGAGACAGGGCAAATCATCGGCCTCTTCTGAGTTTCATTCAAAGGTGCGCCCCACTTTGGAAGTGGGGTGCGCCTGAGAGATTCCCCCCCATTAACAAATTACCCCCACCGCCCGCTTTCTGCTAGACTAGAAAATTGCATTTTTGACGGTCAAAAAGCAGAAGGCAGACAGGCTGTGACACCCACCACCTATCTAAATCATCATTATCATCAAGGACAACGGCGGCACATTTGGCTGGGGCTGATGTTGGCTTTTGGCTGGCTGATTTTGTCGATGTCCACGGCCGTGGGCCAAAGCAACACCGACAGCGGCTTCACGAATCCCAATGCTGGAGACACCCTCGCGGGGGTGGTTATTGTGGAGGGCACGGCCGTGCATCCCCAATTCCTCCGCTACGAAGTCGCCTTCTCCTACAACAACGGCGACTGGGTCGTCTTTGCCGATGGCGACCAGCCCGTGCGCAACGGCACGCTCGGCATTTGGGACACGACCGTGGGGCGACAAACGGGCAACCCCGTCTTTCCCGACGGCGCGTATCGCCTGCGCTTGCGCATCGTGCGTCAAGATTACAACTACGACGAGCTAATCGTCAGCGGGCTGACCATCAGCAACAGCGGTCCTACGCCCACCCCGACCAGCATCAGTTCTGACCCGAGCAATCAGCCCCTAGCCACCGCACCTCCTACGACCGATGGTAGTAATAGCCTACCCACGGCCGTGCCACCAATTCTGCCCTCTCTCACCCCCTTCCCAACCAGCACCCCGCCTGCCACACCAGAGCAAGGGGCGAGCAACCCCACGGCCGTGGTCACAGACGACAATCAAACCAGCGGCATAGCGGGTCAACTAGCCGCCATAGACACCAGCCGCATCTGGCAAGCCGCCCAACTCGGCCTCATCCTGCCCTTCGCCCTCTTCGCCCTGTTCGGCTTCTACCTCATCCTGCGCAACATCCTGCGCCGCCTCAGATGAGGCAAGGGGCAGGGTTCAAGGTACAAGGTGCAGGGTGCAAACCACCTAGCCTGACCCAACCAACTCGACTAACCACCTTTTTGTTCATTGTTCATTGCCCATTACTCATTGCCCGCCAGACCCAACCAACCTCAGCAACCAACCTTTTTACTCATTACTCATTGTTCATTACTCATTGACTATGGATATTTTGCAACGCATTTTTGGCCAACCTGAAAATTTACCACCTGTGACGGGTGAGACTTTTCTCATTGCGGGGCTAGGCAACCACGGCCGTGAATACCGCGACAACCGACACAACATCGGCTTCATGGCGCTAGACATGCTAGCCAAAGCGCACCACACCAGCTTCACCCAAGTCAAAAACCGCGCCCTCGTGACTGATTTTCGGCTGGGCGACCACAAAGTGGTCATGGCTAAGCCGCAAACATTTATGAACAGAAGCGGGGACGCCATCGGCCCCTTGCTCAACTTTTACAAGCTGGAGCCAAACCATCTGCTCGTCATTTATGATGATTTAGACCTGCCGCTGGGCACGCTCCGGCTCCGCGAGAAAGGGAGCGCAGGCGGGCATAACGGCATGAAATCGATTATCAATCATGTGGGAGATGTTTTTCCTCGTTTGCGGCTGGGGATTGGCCGTCCGCCGGGCAAGATGCCGGTTCAGGCGTATGTGTTGCAGGATTTTGGGGCAGATGAGGTGCTGGTCGTGCGTGAGGTGTTGGACACGGCCGTGCGCGCCACCGAAACCTTTATTCAAGAGGGGCTAACGCTCGCTATGTCCCGCTATAACGGGAAAATCAATGAGTAAAAATGGTCAATGGCTGATGGTCAATTTTCAATTGTCAATGATGCTATCCAACGTTCAACCGCAAGAGTTAACCAACCAACTGCAAAAACAACCAACCAGCTTACGGCTTACAGCTTACAGCTTACAGCTTATAGCTCAAAGCTTACGGCTCTTCATCCCATGAACCTAACCGCTCTTCTCAACCTTTTCGACAACCTGCCCGCTTACGCGGATGCCCGCGAACTGCTTGCCCAGCGGGGCGAACTGCTCGCCCTCGGGCTGTATAAAGCGGCGCGGCCGCCTGTACTGGCCAAGCTGTATCAGGAGCATGATGGGCCGGTACTGTTTGTCCACGGCCGTGTGGAACAAATCCCCATCTGGCAACAAGAGCTAGAAGCATGGCTCCCCGACAGCCACGCTCTTCATCGCTTCCCCGAACCTACCCCTCTGCCCTACGAACGCGGCCCCTGGAGCAGTAACTGCCGCCAGCAGAGACTCACCGTCCTCAGCCACCTCATGGCTGGGCAACACCCACTTATTCCCGCCAGCGACCGCCAAAGCCGCCCCCTCATCCTCACCTCCCCCCGCGCCCTGCTCCACAAAACTGTACCTAAACGGGACTTCCTCAAAGCGATAAAACTCCTGCGCCTCGGCCAACTCATTGATTTAGCCCACCTCGAGCAAAGCTGGCAAGGTGTCGGCTACGACAAAGTGACCGTGGTCGAACGGCCCGGACAATACAGCCAGCGCGGCGGCATTTTAGATATTTTCCCCGCT
>JBGTIZ010000039.1:0-15479 GCA_041745395.1 Promineifilaceae bacterium (SeqCode)
GCCCGAGGGCATAGAAATGGTTATGCCTGGCGACAATGTGAACATGAAGGTGAAGCTGATTACCCCCGTTGGTTTGGAAGATGGGAGTCGCTTTGCTATCCGCGAGGGCGGTCTGACAGTTGGTGCTGGTGTTATCACCAAGGTCTCTGTCTAAGTTCATTTAGAAGATTTGTGTGAAGAGTGGCTGTCTGTTCGTAATCCTTTGGAAAGAACAGACAGCCGTTTCTCCTGAGGCGTGAAATGGCACAGAAAATTCGTATTCGTTTGAAAGCATATGATCATCGCGTTTTGGATCAATCGGCTCGCCGGATTGTAGGCACGGCCGAGAGAACGGGCGCGTTAGTTGTCGGGCCCGTTCCCTTGCCGACACGCATTGAGCGTTTTACGGTACGCCGTAGTCCGTTCATTGACAAAGATTCGCACGAGCATTTTGAGATTCGGACGCATAAGCGGTTGATTGACGTGATTAACCCTGATGCGAAAACGATTGATACCCTGATGCGGCTGAATTTGCCGGCTGGGGTAGATATTGAGATACAAATCTAAGTCTTCCCTGTGAAGATTTTGATAACGTTGCAAACTTGTCACAATTGGTTATAATACTCGACTGGGATTCGGCGAGTTTTCCTAACTATCTAAAAGTCGCTGGTTTACCAACTAAGTAAGTTTTGCGACGGGAAATCTTTGCTATCTGCCAGTTTGGTCGGATGTGGGGAGAGCTATTTGGCGTTTTGCGCGTCAAATATTGTTGGATTGACAAGTTCCTAAGCGATTACACGAACAATTGAAGAATCATTATAGATGCTGGCAAGGCGACCTAACGAGTAGGTTTTGTCTCCTTTGTCTGGTTGTCTATGTTTTCTGGACTGAAATAAGCCAGTGCAGGATGATGCGGCCGTGTCTGGTAGCTGGCAGTCCTGGAGGTGAACATGAAAGGTATACTAGGCGTAAAAGTAGGCATGACGCAGGTCATTGCTGATGACGGTGTGGTGACGCCAGTCACTATCGTACAGGCAGGCCCGTGTTTTGTAACACAAATAAAAACAAGCGAGAATGACGGCTACACGGCCGTGCAGTTAGGCTATGGGGATGCCAAAGAACGTCGCCTAACTCGTGGACAACGCGGACACTTGGGTCTTCTCAAAATAGATGAGAAGCATCCTGTTCGTCGAACCCTAGAGAACGTTCCCCCTATTAAGTACCTGCGCGAATTTCGCACAGAAAAAATCAATGACTACGAAGTCGGCCAAGTGTTGACTGTCGAGCAATTTGAAGTTGGTGACAAAATTGATGTCACTGGCAAAACCAAAGGGCGCGGCTTTCAGGGTGGCGTGAAACGTCATGGCTTTCGCGGTGGTCCAAAAACCCACGGCCAGTCTGACCGTTGGCGCGCTCCAGGTTCGATTGGGGCAACCTCTGGTATGGCTCGCGTTTTGAAAGGGACACGTATGGCTGGCCATATGGGTTCTGCTCGCAAAACCATACAGAACTTAGAAGTGGTTCGCATTGATTCAGAGCGCAACCTGATTGCTGTCAAAGGCCCTGTTCCTGGTGCTAAGGGCAGTTTGGTGATTATCCGCGATGCGGTGAAAGCGTAGTAGCAGGAAGAGGAGAGTTGATGATGCAAATTCCAGTTGTAGATACTGCTGGCAAGGAAGTCAACACTATTGCACTTCCTGCAAGTATTTTTGAAGCGAATGTAAACGTAGGCTTGATGCACCAAGCTTTGGTGCGCCAATTGGCTAATGCGCGACGCGGAACCCACAAAGTAAAAGGGCGTTCGGAAGTGGCGCGGACAACGGCCAAGATTTATCGTCAGAAAGGTACGGGCAATGCTCGTCATGGTAGCCGTCGCGCCCCGATTTTTGTCGGTGGTGGGGTGGCTCATGGCCCTCATCCGCGTGATTATAGTAAGAAGATGCCGCGTAAGATGCGGCGGGCGGCTGTACGTTCGGCTTTGACCGTAAAAGCAACGAATGACAATATTGTGGTCGTGGATGAAATCCGGATGGATGTACCCAAGACGAAAGAGATGAACAATATTGTGCGGCAGTTGGTTGGTGATAGCAGTGCGTTGTTGTTGATTGCGGGCCGTAACACGGCCGTGGAACGTTCAGCTAGCAATCTATCTGATGTAAAGTTGCTACATGCCCCCTATCTCAACATTCGTGACCTTTTGGGGCATGACAAATTAATTGTGACTTCGGCGGCTTTGGATGTCTTGATTCATATTTTGACCCCAGACACGGCCGTGGTCGAAGAGTTTGTGGTTGAAGACGAGGAGTAAGAACAATGCAAATGCACTGGCGCGAAATTATTAGACGGCCACTTGTAACCGAAAAAGGTTACTACATGGCTAACAATCTGGAACAATACGCCTTCGTGGTTGATTCCCGGGCCAATAAAATCCAGATTCGTGACGCAGTAGAACGAGCCTTTGATGTGCGCGTTTCTAAAGTGCGTGTGATGAATATGCCAGCCAAGATGGGTCGTTCTTACCGTACACGGCGTATGCGTGTTCGTCGCTCGGCCTATAAAAAAGCGATTGTGACCCTAGAAGACGGCAGTATTGCCCTGTTTGAAGGTGTTGGTTAGTCGCTGTTTAACTTGATTTGTTGGAATTATCATAGAGAGCAGAGATCAAGCATCTAAGTAGCGGCAGGGATAAAGTTCCTGCCTATTTAGAAATCTGCCAAGACGTATCTCTGGAGGAATTATGCCGATCAAAGTTTTTAAGCCAACTTCGCCCGGTCGCCGGTCGATGAGTGGCTACACGTTTGAAGAGATTACCCAGTCCGCCCCTGAGCGGTCGCTGGTGCGTGGTCTCCGGAAGCGTGGTGGTCGTAACTTCCGAGGCAAAATTACGGTTCGTCATCGTGGTGGTGGTCATAAACGCCGCTACCGGTTTGTTGACTTCAAGCGGGATAAGTTCGATATTCCCGGCCGTGTGGCTTCGATTGAGTATGACCCCAATCGCTCAGCTCGTATTGCGCTCGTGGTGTATGCTGATGGCGAAAAACGTTATGTTATCGCCCCACTTGGTTTGAAAGTGGATGACACCATTTTAAGCGCGGCGCGGACAGAAATCCGCCCTGGAAATACGATGCCACTTGAGAATATTCCGCTTGGTACGCAAGTTCACAATGTGGAAATGCAGCCTGGCCGTGGTGGTCAAATGGTGCGTGCGGCGGGTACGTCGGCGCAATTGTTAGCCAAAGACCACCCGTTATACGTGACCCTGCGGCTCCCCTCTGGGGAAGAACGGTATATACGTAAGGACTGCTTGGCGACAATTGGCCAGGTGGGCAATGTTGAACATGGCAACATCAAGCTGGGTAAAGCGGGTCGTAAAAGACATCGCGGTGTTCGGCCAACTGTACGCGGTTCAGCCATGTCTCCTCGAGACCATCCCCATGGTGGTGGTGAGGGACGTTCCCCAATTGGTATGGCCGCGCCGAAGACACCTTGGGGTCAAGTTGCCCTTGGTCGTCGGACGCGCCGTAATAAGGCAACGGATAAATATATCTTCCGTCGTCGTTCTAAGAAGCGTCGTTAATAGTAGAAGAGGAGGTTGAACGATGAGCCGTTCACTCAAAAAAGGTCCTTTCGTAAGCCCTAAACTACTAGCTAAGATTGAAAATATGAATGACAGTGGCAAGCGTCAAGTCATTCGGACATGGTCCCGGGCTAGTACGATTTTCCCACAGATGGTTGGTCACACCATCGCTGTATATGACGGCCGTCGCCATATTCCGATTTACATTACGGAAAATATGGTCGGCCATAAGTTGGGTGAATTTGCCCCGACACGGACATTCCGTGGGCATATCTCCAAAGAAGATAAAAGGAAGCGTCGGTAATGGCTGAGGCATTTGAAATTCGCGCTGTGGCAAGACACATTCCCATTACGCCGCAAAAGGCACGCTTGGTGGTAGACACTGTGCGTGGGAAGAAGGCGGAGGATGCTTTAGACAGCTTGCGCTTTCTTCCTAATAGTGCGGCAGATCCTGTTTTTAAGTTGGTTCAATCGGCCGTGGCAAACGCCGAGCAGAACTATGGCTTGGAAATGGAAGATTTGTTTGTTAGTAAAATTTTTGTTGACGATGGTCCACGGAATCGTTTGCGCCCCTATGGCGGCCGCTTTGGCAGTCGTGGCCGGTTCAAACCGATTATGAAGCGCTCGTGCCACATTACGGTGATTTTGGCTGAACGCGAAGTGGCTGAGTATTAAGGAGGTCGGCTTTGGGTCGCAAAGTACATCCTATCGGTTTTCGTTTGAAGGTCATTCGTGGCTGGAATGCTCGCTGGTTCGCCGAAGGGCGGAAATATAGTGATCTGTTGCACGAGGATTTTGCAATTCGTGAGCTGATCCATAAAGAAATGCCACAAGCGGGCATTTCTAAAGTTGAAATTGAGCGGTTCCCGAACCAAGTCCAGGTTATTGTCTGGACAGCCAAGCCTGGTGTTGTTATTGGGCGGAAAGGTGCTTCGGTAAAGGAACTGCGTGGTAAATTGCGTCAGTTGTCTGGTAAATCAGTTAAACTTGAAGTGGAAGAAATCACCCAGCCGGAAACGGATGCGGTGCTAATCGCGGAAAGTATTGCTAGCCAGCTCGAACGTCGTATTGCGCACAGCCGGGCCATTAAACGGTCCGCTACGCTGGCGATGCGCCAAGGTGTGCAAGGTATTCGCATCGAAGTCGCAGGCCGTTTGAACGGTGCTGAGATGGCGCGTCAGGAAAAGCATAGTGAAGGTCAGGTACCGCGTAATACACTTCGGGCCGACATTGACTATGGGACAGCGGAAGCGCTGACAACCTTCGGTCGTATCGGCGTGAAGGTGTGGATTTATAAGGGCGAAGTGTTGCCGCAGAAGTATGAAGCGGCCACGGATGTCTACGTTAGCGAGTAGGGTTGTGACAGGCAGTCTTATGATTAGACGTGCCTGTTGGCAAAACCGACTTGCGCAAGTGGAGATTGTGCCATGTTAATGCCAAAACGTGTTAAACACCGTAAGCAGTTTCGCGGTCGCATGAAGGGTCAAGCGAAGGGCGGCACAGATTTGCTGAATGGCGATTTTGGCCTGCAAGCTATGGAACCGGGCTGGATTTCTGCCCGCCAGATTGAATCTATGCGTCGTGCTGTCGTGCGCCATATGCGCCGTCGTGGCCGCTATTGGATTAGAATTTTCCCTGATAAACCGGTGACTGCAAAGCCAGCGGAAACCCGTATGGGTAAGGGGAAGGGTTCGGTTGACCGCTGGGTAGCAGTGGTGAAGCCGGGTCGTATTATGTTTGAAGTGTCAGGCGTGCCGGATGAAACGGCGCGTGAAGCGTTGCGTTTGGCTAGTTATAAGTTGCCAATTCGGACGCAAGTAGTCTCGCGTGAGGTGCATAGCTGATGGCTAATATTGTTGAATTGCGCGAGAAGAGTATGGTTGAGTTGCTCGACATGCTGGAAGATGCGCGTGAAGAGTTGTTTAATTTACGTTTTCAGAAGGCGGCTGGTTCGCTGGAGAATACGGGGCGTTTGAAGGTCGTTCAGCGGGATATTGCCCAGTTGAATGAGGTTATCGGGAAGCGTAATTGGGCGATTGCGGAAGCGGCTCAGGATGCACAGGTCACGGCCGTGTTGGCTGACCGTAAATGGCAAGCGACTGCTTCCTATGTGTACGAAGATGGCCTCTGGCAAGTGAATTTTGCCGATGAAGATGGTCAATCATTAGCTACGGTTGGTGTTGACCTGAACAAGAAACGTCGCCGCACACGCCGCCAGCGAGACAACATTGCGCCCGTTCAAAAAGTAACGAAAGTTGAGGTGGCGTAACAATGAAAGTACAACGAAAAAGCTTAACTGGCACTGTCGTCAGCGACAAAATGGATAAAACCGTTGTGGTAGAAGTTATGATGACCAAACGCCACCCGCTTTATGGCAAGGTCATTCGGATGAGCAAAAAGTATAAAGCTCATGATGAAAATAACGAATGCCGCGTAGGCGACCGAGTGCAGATTATTGAATCACGGCCGATTAGCCGTCACAAGCGTTGGGCCGTCGTGTCCATCGTGGAAAAAGCTGGTGAGAGTGCGCTATGATTCAACAAGAAAGTCGTCTCAAAGTAGCTGACAATTCGGGTGCCCGTGAAATACTGGTTATCAAAGTGCTGGGCGGCTCTCGCCGTTATTATGGTCATGTCGGTGATGTGGTCGTAGCGACGGTTAAGAAAGCAACTCCCCACGGCAATGTGAAGAAGAGTGCTGTTGTTCGGGCGGTTATTGTGCGGACAACGAAAGAGATTCAGCGCAATGATGGTAGCACGATCCGCTTTGATGACAACGCGGCCGTGATTATCGACTTTGAAAGCAAAAATCCAATCGGGACTCGTATTTTTGGCCCCGTGGCGCGTGAACTACGTGAGCGTGGCTACAATCGGATTTTGTCGCTGGCTCCAGAAGTCCTGTAAGTGAGGAAATACCATGCGAATTAAGAAAGGTGACACTGTTGAAGTCATCGCTGGAAATGCCAAAGGGGCACGTGGTGAGGTGATCCGTGTCGTGCTCAAAGACGGCCGTGTTGTTGTCTCTGGTGTGAATATGGTCACCAAACACCAAAAACCCCGTCCTGTGGCTGGCAGTAACCGCAATCAGGGCGGCATTATTGAATTTGAAGCACCTATTGATGTCTCCAACGTGATGCTGGTTTGTCCTCACACAGGTGAGCCAACGCGAGTAAGTATCCGCCGCGATGAAAATGGGAAACGCATCCGTGTTTCCCAAAAAAGCGGCCAAGATATTGACTAAAGCATGCGTTAGATACTGAGGTTGATCATGAATTCTCGACACGGAATGTACAAAGCATTCTGCGGAGAAACAAAGGATGACAATGTTCAAGTCTACTGAATTAACTTACAAAGAAGATGTTGTAGAAACGCTCTTCAAAGAGTTTAGCTATAGCAATGTTATGGAAGTACCACGAGTTAGTAAAATTGTGGTCAATATCGGCTTAGGTGAAGCATTAGACAACCCCAAAGCGGTCGAGTTTGCCGTGCGCGATGTAGAAATGATTACTGGCCAAAAAGCAATTGTGACCAAGGCTAAGAAAGCTATCGCCGGGTTTAAACTACGTGAAGGCCGAATTATTGGGGTGAAGGTAACGTTACGTGGGAATCGGATGTGGTCTTTTCTACAGCGGTTAATTCACTTAGCTCTGCCCCGCACGCGCGATTTCCAAGGGATACCAGCGGATGCTTTTGATGGTCGTGGTAATTACACGTTGGGTTTGCGTGAACAGTTGATTTTCCCTGAAATCAGCTACGATAAAATGGACAAAGTACGTGGCCTGAGCGTGACAATTGTGACAACGGCCAAAACTGATGAAGAAGGCCGTCGCCTGCTAGAATTATTGGGCATGCCCTTCAAGCGAGATTAGGAGTAAGAGACCATGGCAAAAAAATCAATGATTGCCCGTGAGACCAAGCGTAAATACAAAGTACGCATCCGTAATCGTTGCAAGAAATGCGGCCGCCCTCGTGGTTATTATCGTCGTTTTGGCCTCTGTCGCATTTGTCTGCGTGAAGAAGCATTACTGGGGAATATCCCTGGGCTGGCCAAGTCTAGTTGGTGAGGTGAATAAGCCATGTCAATGAATGATCCCATAGCAGACATGCTGACCCGTATTCGTAACGCGCTTATGCGGGAACACAAGAGCGTAGCAATGCCCAGTTCCAAAATCAAACTGGCTATTGCGGAAGTCCTAAAAGATGAAGGCTACATCCATGATTATCAAGTAGTGGATGAAAAACCCTTCCCTATTTTGCAAATTAAATTGAAATATATCGGTGACCGGCGTAGCCGCCGCTCTGTTATCACAGGCATACAGCGGATTAGTAAGCCTGGTCGTCGTGTTTATGTCGGTAAAGCAGACATTCCATGGGTTTTGAGTGGGATGGGTATTGCAGTCGTCACCACATCAAGTGGGGTTATGACGGGCCAAAAGGCGCGTCACCTTGGTGTTGGTGGTGAAGTACTCTGTAAGGTTTGGTAGGAGGTTAATCATGTCACGTATTGGTAAGCTTCCTATTGAATTGCCCAAAGGGGTAAATGTTGAAGTCAAAGCGGGTAATGAGGTTCAAGTTAAAGGCCCCAAAGGTACGCTTACGTCTTCATTTGACCCAGATATGACTATCCACATGGATGATGGTGTGTTGCATGTAAAGCGTCCTACTGAAAGTAATCATCATCGTGCGATGCACGGCCTAACGCGCTCCTTGCTAAGTAATATGGTGCAGGGTGTTAATGAAGGTTTTGAAAAACGCTTGGATATCCAAGGGGTTGGGTATCGCGCCGAGATGAAAGGTAATACGCTTGTTTTGTATGTAGGATACTCTCACCCAGTTGAGATTGAGCCACCGACGAATGATTTGACGTTTACTGTAGAAAATCGTGGCCGGTTGGTCATTATTAACGGCATTAACAAGCAAATTGTCGGGGAAACCGCCGCCAAAGTTCGCAAAACTCGCCCACCCGAACCATACAAAGGTAAGGGGATTCGTTATCTGGGTGAACAGGTTCGTCGGAAGGCTGGTAAGGCAGGTAAGGTGTAAAAAATGTCAGCTAAATCAAGAGTTGCACGTAAACGCCGCCATAATCGGATGCGGCATAAAATGTCTGGCACGGCCGTGCGGCCTCGCCTGAATGTATACCGTAGTTTGGAAAACATCTACGCTCAGGTCATTGACGATGAAGCAGGCCGTACCTTGGTGTCCGCCTCAACAATTGACAAGGCATTGGCATCAGAGATGGCTGGTAAAGAAAAAGCTGAGCAAGCTAATCTCGTTGGCAAAGCGATTGCTGAACGCGCAAAAGAAGCTGGGATTACGCAAGTAGTCTTCGACCGTGGTGGTTTTCTTTACCACGGCCGAATCAAGGCCCTAGCTGAAGGTGCACGTGAAGGCGGTCTCCAGTTCTAGGAAAGGTACTCAAGATGGGTCAGAGACGTAACTTCAAAAATCAAAACCAGCCCGAATTTGATGAACGCATTATTGACATCGCTCGGGTGGCTAAAGTAATTAAGGGCGGTCGGCGCTTCGCTTTTCGCGTCACCGTTGTAGTCGGCGACAATCGTGGTACCGTCGGTTTGGGCGTTGGCAAGGCACGCTCTGTGCCCGATGCCATTCGCAAAGCAATCGAATCTGCACGCAAATCCATGGTTCCCCTCTCAATGGTAGGTACAACCGTGCCCCACGAGATTATTGGTCGCCATGGGGCGGCCCGAGTCATGCTTAAGCCAGCTTCCCCTGGTACAGGCGTTATCGCTGGCGGTGGTGTTCGCGCCGTTGTCGAAGCGGCTGGCTACAAAGACATTTTGTCCAAATCATTAGGTAGCGACAACACCCTAAATGTGATTCGCGCTACATTAGATGGGCTGATGCGTCTGAAAGATGTTCGCACTGAAGCCGCAAACCGTGGCAAAGAGCTTAAAGACGTGATGCCCTATTGGAGTCGTCATAATGTCTAAAATTCGGGTTAAATACCGCAAAAGTGCCATTGGGTATGCGAAAGACCAGAAAGACACTATCCGTGCCCTCGGTTTTCGCAAACTAAACCAAATTGTTGAACATGATGATACGCCCGCTATCCGCGGGATGATCAAAAAAGTTGAACATTTGGTAGATGTAGAAGAGGTAAAAGGATCATGAAACTAAACGATCTGCGCCCAGATGAAGGCTCAGTAAAGAAGCGCAAGCGAGTGGGTCGTGGTATCGCGGCTGGGCAGGGTAAAACTGCCGGCCGTGGTACAAAAGGCCAAAATGCCCGCAGTGGTGGTGGCAAAGGCGTCTATTTTGAAGGTGGCCAGCTACCTTTGGCTCGTCGCTTACCATACAAACGTGGCTTTACCAATCGTCGCAAAGTCTACTATAGACCCGTCAATGTCGGCGTTTTTACCGAACTTGAACTTGAAGCCGGTACAGAAATCGATCCCGTGGTCTTGGTTGCCTATGGCCTTCTCAAGAAAACAACTGACCCAGTTGTTGTTCTCGGTGAAGGGGACATTTCAGTGCCATTGACCATCAAAGCTCATCGTTTCTCCCAATCTGCCAAGGAGAAAATTGAAACGGCTGGTGGCACGGCCGAGGTCATTCCCCTGAGCTAACAGGAGAAACGAGTCTATGAAAACCATTGAGTCAATTCGCAGTGCGCTAACCCTACCCGACCTCCGCCGTCGCATTCTTATTACTATTGGTCTGCTAGTCATCTATCGGCTAGCGGCCAATATTCCTGTTCCAGGTGTCGATTTAGACGCTTGGTTCCAATTGACCGCAGGTGGACAATCTATTGATGGCGGTTTGTTGGGTGTTTTGAATCTACTTTCCGGTGGTGCAGTTGGTAACTTTTCTGTTATTGCTATGGGTGTTTACCCATACATCACTGCCTCAATTATCATCCAGTTGCTGACTCCCATCGTACCCTACTTAGAAGAACTCTCTCAGGAAGGAGAACAGGGACGCAACCAAATAACCCGCATTACTTATTACCTCACTGTTCCTCTAGCAATTGCTCAGGCCGTGGGGCAGATTCGCCTGATTGGTCTCATCTATGGTGGTGGAGGAGAAGATGTTCTTTCCTTCATTATGCCCAACTTTGGGTTTACCTCGGCCGCCAACATCCTACCCACGCTGACCACACTGACGGCCATGGTGGCGGGTACTATGTTCGCTGTTTGGCTAGGCGAACAAATCACCGAATCTGGTATTGGGCAAGGTATTTCACTTATCATTTTTGGCGGTATTGCTTCTCAAATTCCGCTCAATTTGCTCAATCTTTTCCAAGTCACGGCAGACGACAACGTTAATCGTGTCATCTCGTTTACAGCCTTCATTATTCTTACTATTGTCACGGTTTTGGCAATTGTAGTCGTACAAGAAGGCGAAAGACGGATACCCGTCCAGTATGGTCGGCGCGTGCGCGGTCGCAAAGTTTATCAAGGCCAGAGCAGTTATGTGCCCCTCAAAGTAAATACGGCGGGGATGATCCCCATTATTTTTGCCCAAGCTATTCTTACTTTGCCACCGCTCTTGGCTAGCTTCTTCATTCCGACTGGATTGCCTGCGCCCGATGAAGGATTCTTTGTTGGCGCGATGCGTACACTTGCCGAAGGATTTAATCCCGGAGCAAATGCCAACGTTTATCCAGTCGCTTTGGGACTTTATTGGATCAGCATGTTCTTGTTTGTAGCCGCCTTCACCTTCTTCTACACTGATGTGATGGTACGACAACAGCGAATCGCCCAAAACTTGCAACAGCGAGGCGGGTTCATTCCTGGTATCCGACCCGGCAAAAAGACAGCTGATTATATTATGGCCGTGGTTCACCGCATTACGCTGGCGGGTGCTATCTTCTTAGGTCTTGTTTCTGTACTACCTGGTATCATGACTTTACTTGGTAGCCTGATAAATGTTCCAGGATTGACGCAAAGTGCCAGTGTTATTGATGGGGCTGGGCTAATCATTGTGGTTGGTGTTGTTATCGATACCATGCGACAAATCGAAGCACAACTTATCATGCGCAACTACGAAAGTACAATGACAGGCTAATGAACGAGCAAAGAGTTTTTGTTGTGTTAATGGGAGCACCCGGTGCAGGTAAAGGAACCCAAGCCAAGCTTTTAGAAAAGGAGCTTGGCTTGCCACAAGTTGCTACTGGTGATTTGTTCCGCGAAAATTTGAAGAACGAGACGGAATTGGGGCAGTTAGCTAAACAATATATGGATCGTGGCGAACTAGTTCCTGATGAAGTTACCGTGGCTATGGTCAAAGACCGTCTAGCTCGTCCAGATTGTGCTGGTGGAGCTTTGCTAGATGGCTTTCCGCGTACTCGCTCTCAAGCCGCCGCTCTAGATGAGTTGTTAAAAGAGCTACACGGCCGTATCAATGTCGTGCCCTATATTAAAGTTGAGACAGATATATTGGTTGATCGGCTTTTGAAACGGGCTGAGGTTGAAAAAAGAGCCGACGATAATGAAGAAACCATTCGCAACCGGATGCGTGTTTTTGTAGAGCAAACCAAACCACTTCTAGATTATTATGACGAGCGCGATTTGCTCGTTACGGTTGATGGGGATCGCCCCATTGAGGTGGTTAATCAAAACCTGCAAGATGTTATCCAGCGTGCATCATAAGCGAATAGTTAAGTAATTTTTACAACTGAAAACTCTTTGCTATAATCACGAGTCGTTGTGTACCCCACAACGAGTCTGTACCGTTGCCTATAAACAGACATCCACTGTTATTGAGTTTTCAATTCGTATAAGTCGTTAGTTAGCCCAAGCGGCTAAGTTAACTTTGTGTTGCCAAAGGGGTAAATCATGAAAGTATCATCTTCTGTCAAAAAACGTTGCCCGAAATGCAAAATTGTAAAGCGTAAGGGTGTGGTAAGGGTCATCTGTATTAATCCGAACCATAAACAGCGTCAAGGATAAGCGTTAAAGTAAGGTAGGAAGGAATAAAAAATTATGGCTCGTATCGCTGGTGTTGATATTCCCAATAATAAGCGTGTTGCAATCAGCCTGACTTACGTCTTTGGTGTTGGTCGGACTCGGAGTGCAGAAATTCTGGAAAAAACTGGCATTAACCCAGATATGCGTGTTCAGGATTTGTCTGAAGCACAGTTGACCGACCTGCGTCGTGTTATTGACCAGGATTATGTGGTTGAAGGTGAATTGCGGACGGAAGTGAACATGAATATTAAGCGGCTGACTGAAATTGGTTGCTATCGGGGTTTGCGTCATCGTCGTCATTTGCCAGCGCGTGGTCAGCGTACTAAAACGAATGCGCGGACACGCAAAGGCCCGAAGAAGACAGTTGCCGGTCGCGGTCGTCGTAAGGGTAAATAATTTAGAGCATAATCAGTCATGTGGATTTGTTTATCTGGTTGATTGGATAACAATCTGCGTGGCTGGTTTGCTTGTTAGAGTAGGCTCAGAGGTAGGGAAATGGCTCGTAGAAAACAAACGCAAACACGCAAAAAAGTCAAAAAGAATGTCCCTCAAGGGCAGGCGCATATTTATGCGACCTTTAAT
This sequence comes from Promineifilaceae bacterium (SeqCode), assembly GCA_041745395.1. Taxonomy (GTDB): domain Bacteria; phylum Chloroflexota; class Anaerolineae; order Promineifilales; family Promineifilaceae; genus Hadersleviella. The sequence goes on from JBGTIZ010000039.1 coordinate 13,074, forward strand.
AATACTATCGTGACGTTTACAGACACGATGGGTAACACAGTTTCTTGGTCTAGTGCTGGGAATTCTGGGTTTAAGGGTTCGCGTAAGAGTACGCCATATGCCGCTGGTTTGGCGGCGCGTAATGCCGCTCGTGTGGCTCAAGATTATGGCATGCAAGAAGTAGACGTCATTGTGAAAGGCCCCGGCCCCGGCCGTGAGTCTGCTATCCGTGCTGTACAATCTTCTGGCATTAAAGTTCGTTCCATCGCGGATGTGACGCCTGTCCCTCATAATGGGTGTCGCCCACCGAAGAAACGTCGCGTCTAATACGCTTTAATTGCTGTTTGACGTGCGCACCTAATTGTTGTTGGGTGCGATTCATTTGGATTAACGACTTATTATGCCAGGGCTAGCGAGTAAGAAGCTCCCGTTCAAGCCATTGGGGAGGATTTAGAATTGGCTGTCAATAACTTAGTACAACCAAAAATTGAAAGTGATGCGATTTCTGTTCAGTATGGCAAGTTTGTGATTGCCCCGCTGGAACGTGGTTTTGGTACGACGGTAGGCAACTCTCTACGGAGGGTGTTGCTATCTTCTCTGCCAGGCGCGGCGATTACGTCTATTCGTGTGGCTGATGTGCCGCATGAGTTTTCGGCTATTCCGAGTGTCCGTGAAGACATGATGCAGTTGATTCTGAATATCAAACAGATTCGGCTGAAGTTGTTTGATACGGAAGTTGCGCGGATGCGGCTGGAAGTTCATGGGGCAGGTACGGTCACGGCCGCGGACATTTTGTTGCCATCTGAAGTCGAAATTATGAACCCGGATCAATATCTGTTTACTGTTGATGCGGATGATGCTTTTCTCGAAATTGAGATGACGGCAGAGCTTGGGCGGGGTTATTCTCCAGCCGAAGAACGCGGTCGTTTACCAATAGGCGAATTACCTGTTGATGCGATTTTTAGCCCCGTGGTGCGTGTTGGCTACGATGTGGAAAAAACTCGTGTTGGTCAGGATGCTGATTATGACCGTTTGCTGATAGAGATTTGGACGGACGGGACTGTCCGCCCCGAAGAGTCATTGGCAAATGCGGCGTCTCTTATGATTCAGCACCTTCGTCCTTTGGCTGGGGTCAGCGAAGAAACGCTGATGCCAGAAGAAGAGGAAGAAGAGGAAGAGGGTACCATTCCTAACGAATGGTATGATACGCCCATTGAACAGTTGGACTTGAGCGTGCGCGTGTTCAATTCGCTAAAGCGGACGGGCATCACCAAAGTTGGTGAGATGCTGGAGATGCTGGAGCGTGGTGAAGAGACAATGCTGGCCATTCGTAATTTTGGCGAGAAGTCTCTTGACGAGTTGAAGGTGCAGTTACGTATGAAAGGGTTCCTCTTGGATGAGGAAGACACGGCTAGTTCGTAGCTAACGGCCGTGTCTCTATGGTCTTTCTCCCTGTTTATTTAAGTAAAAAAGATAAGACAGGCAGGAATGACTTGCTTCACACCAAAGCGTGTGAGCTACAGTAGAGGTAAAAATGCGTCATCGTAAAAGGGGCTTCAAGCTCAGTCGGAGTTCTGCGCATCGCCGTGCCTTGCGCAAGAACCTGATTGGTGACTTGTTAGCACATGAAGAAATTGTGACAACTGAGGCCAAGGCGCGTATGTTGCGCCCTGAGGTCGAGCGGGTTATTACGATTGCCAAGCGTGGTTTGGCTAAGGACGACCCAATTGCGGCTGTTCATGCCCGTCGAGTGGCTATCACTCGCCTTAACCGCTTTCGTGTGGTTGAGACGGATGAGGCGTTTGTGGAAATTGACGTCGTGACGAAGCTGTTTGATGTTATTGCCCCGCGCTATACAACACGGCCGGGTGGGTATACTCGTATGGTCAAACTGCCTCGCCGGGCTGGTGATAACGCTAAAATGGCTCTAGTGCAATTGGTAGAAGGTACAGACGACAGCACGAGTGGCTAAATTCGTGGATGGGTGTCGTTGGCTGGCCTTGATTTGAATTTTGTAGCTTAAAAGTACCATAAATTTTGTATGTCCATCCCTTCCGTTAGTCGCTTTCGGGCAACTGTGGTTTATGATGGCTCGGCTTATTCGGGCTATCAGCGGCAACGTGATGACCAAGTGACTGTGCAGGGGGAGCTTGAGAAAGCGTTGGGTCGTATCGTCAAGAAGCCCGTTCCTGTATTGGGGGCGGGGCGGACTGACAGCGGTGTTCACGCGACGGGGCAGGTTATTGCGTTTGATTTGGTGTGGCCCCACGGCCGTGTTGCTTTGCAAAAAGCGATGAATGCCAATCTGTCCAGTGACATTGCTGTCCGTGACATAGACATTGTTGACCCACACTTTCACCCTCGGTTTGACGCCCGTAGCCGCGCTTATGAGTATTACATCGAGCTGTGCAACGATGGCGTCAGACG
>JBGTIZ010000040.1:0-17648 GCA_041745395.1 Promineifilaceae bacterium (SeqCode)
CCCCCCCCCCCCCCCCCAAAAAAAACACCCTCTTTAATGGGTGGGGTCGCCGCAGGCCACGACGAAGCGGAAGTATAAAGGTAACTTTGAAGGGATTTCTGAACCATGCCAGTTTTTCTCTTTGCTCCTCAGCGTCTTGGCGAGAGCCTGTTTTTACTCGTCTTGCAAGACCACCCCACGGCCGCGTACCGTTTGCAAGGGAGTCTTTTTTTTATGCTCCAATTTGCGACGGAGGCGATAAATGTGGGTGCGAAGCAAGGCCCGCGCTTCGCTTTCGTCGAGGTCAGGCATTTCATGGGAGATTTCGGCCAGTGCGGTATAAGAGAAGACCACGTGGGGATGCTGAACCAAGTAATGCAGGAGTTTGTATTCGATGGGAGTGAGGGTTAGCTCTTGATGGGCGCAGGTGACGCGCTGACGCTGGTCGTCGAGGGTGATGTCACCGACGGTGTAGAGAGAGGTTACCACGGCCGTGGGCACATCACGCCTATTGATTTCTGGCTTCAGCTTGGGCGCAGGAGGCGCCTCATCACTCAGCGTGGTAAACGCCTGACGCAACAGCCGCATCGCATCCTTCTCGCGCAACCGTTCCGCCCGCTTGGCTAACGCGAGCTGGGCTGTCTCGATAATTAGCTGGAGCGAAACTGGTTTCTGCAAATAATCATACGCCCCCGAGCGCAGAGCCATAATAGCCGACTCTGTGGTGGCGTAGCCCGTTAGCACAATAAAAGCGGTATCGGGCGCAATCTCCTGCGCCACGCCCAGAATATCTAAGCCCGTTACCGCATCTGACAGGTGCATATCCAAAATCACGGCGTCAAACGCTTGATTCTGTAGCTTTTGCAGGGCTTCTTGCCCCGTGGCCGCGCTGTTTGTTTGAAAGCCACTCTGCCCAAACACCTCGGTGAGGGCTAGGCGGGTGGTGCGTTCGTCGTCAACAATTAAGATGTGGGGGGCAGGGGAGAATGATTGGTTGGTCATATCTTGGTGAGTAGCTGACATGCTGAATCGCTATTTCTATACAAACTTAGGGCGAGATGACAACAGCCGTGGGTGGGTTTTATCGTTCGGTCACTCTGTCTCGTGGGGGCAGGCTGGTAAATAAACGGTGAAGGTACTGCCCTCGCCGGGTGCGCTCATGATCTCGATGCGGCCACCGTGCCGCTCAATAATACCATAGCTGATGGTTAGACCCAGCCCCGTATGCCCCTTTTTGGTGCTAAAAAATGGCTCGAAAATTTGCGCCTGCACGGCCGTGTCCATACCCGGCCCTGCATCAATAAAACTCACTTTTACCCAGCCCGCCTCATGTTGCGTCACAATAGTCAAGGCTCCCTTCGGTGGGGTCACATCAATCCCATTCAGCATAATATTCAAGAAAACCTGCGCCATTTGGTCAGAGATAACCTGCACCAGCGGCAAATCTGGCTCAGCAAACTGCTGGAGCTTTATTTTTTGGTGCGTCATATATTTTTGCGCCAAATTGAGCACCTGTTTCAAAATCTGGTCTACGGTTACGCACGTCATCTCTTCGCTCGACGGCCGGGCAAAATCCATAATGCGGCTGGTGATGCTCACCAACCGTTCGACCTCTTCGCCCGCCATATGCAAGTACTCAGCCTTCTTTTTGTCTGACAGCTCAAAAGCCAGCAGTAACTGCAAACAACTGTGAATCGCCTGAAGCGGGTTGTTGATTTCGTGCGCCAGCGAGGCGGCCAAACGGCCAGCGGCGGCCATTTTTTCGCTTTGCACCAACTGCTGTTGCGCCAGTTCCCGCTCGTGGAGCAGATTGGCCTGCTCTTCGTACAGGCGGGCATTGTCGATGGCGATAGCAATCGAGGTAGCGGCCGAAATGGCTAGCCGTTCATCTACATCGTTGAATGGTTCTTTGCGCTTGTTGATGAGTTCCAGGGCCCCGATAACTTGGTCATGGGCAATGAGGGGCACGCACAGCAGGGAGCGCGTCTGTAGGCCGGTGATGCGGTCTACTTTAGGTGAAAAGTAGGGGCTGTTTTGCGCATCGTTTTCAATGATAGAGCGGCGTTCACGAATGACATGGCCGACAATGCCCGCCTCTCGGTCAATCGACGCGTGCTGAAGTTGGGGCGCGAGGGCTTCGAGCGTGCGGGCAAAAAAGAGCCGCCCTGTCTCTTGGTCTAGCAGGAGAATAGAGCCGCGCTCAACGTCTATCATGGTGCGCAAGTTCTCTATGGCGGCGGACAACACGGCCGATAGCTCGAGCGATGAGCTGATGAGTTGGGACATGCGGTGGAGCTGTTCCGCTTGGCGTCTCTGCTTGGTTTCGAGCCGCAAGAGGCGGGTGTTTTCTTCGATAACGCGCTTGAGCTGTTGGTTGTGTGTGCGAATGTCTTGGAAGAGGTAGGCGTTGGTCACGGCCGTGGCTAATTGAATGGCTAACGTCTCTAGCGACTGCACCGTCTCCTCTATCCATTCGTTCGTCGGCGATAGCGTGACCAAAATGATGCCCATCAAAATCATGCCGCGCTGGATGGGAATAGCGACGGTGCGCTCTTGTTTTTGGCTTTGTTGGGATTGGGCGGCCGTTTGCACCAGCGGGGGCAGACCACGGCCGTGGCCTGTTGTGGGCGAAGCGTCGGCGGGCACAGTCAAGACATGGATCAAGCTTTCGCTCTGCTCCTGAAGCACATCCACCAAATAAAGTGAGCAAGATGCACACCCAAACTGGTTGTAAATAGCGTGCGCCACCTTTTCCAACATCATCTCTAAATCAAGCTGTTGGGAAGCGACATGGCCTACTTCGTTGATGGCGTGTAAATAACGCGCTCGAATTTCCGCCTGCGCCTCCGCTTTTTGCTGGGCTTGGCGCAAATGGCGCAACTTGATATGAATCTGTATCCGCGCCACAATTTCATCCAGCGGATACGGCTTCACCAAATAATCATCCACGCCCAACTCGAGCCAAGCCACGCGATTGTCAATGTTGTTCATGGCGGACAGCACCAAGATAGGCAACCCAGTCACGTGGGGGTCGGCTCGCAAAAAATCATATAATTCGTGGGTATTGGTGCCGGGGAGCATGAGGTCAAGCAAGACGACTCCGATTTTTGCCCGCTCCACGGCCGTGGAGCTTTCCCACAGCCGCCGCACATCCGCGCCCGAGTAACAAGCCAATACTTCATACCCATGTTGTTCAAACAGCAACGTTAATAACTGGACGATTGTGCGATCATCATCCACCACCAAAATGGTCAGCTTTGATTCCGTTAAAATGCTCATAACCTGTCCTGTTATTTAGCCTGCTCGTTTATCAAGCTATCAGCTTGTTTTGCTCGAGCGAGGCCCTTGTCATTCAATCCACTTAAAGCTTAAAGCTAATGGCTTAGAGCTATTTAAGCCGCTAAGGCTAGCAACACGGCCGTGCGGTCAAGTTGGCCGAGCGGCTCCCCCGCCTGATTCACCACAATGAGCGGCCGGTCGCTTTCCGCCGTGAGCGGGATCAGCTCCTCCAGCGTCGTCTCGGCGGGCACACGCGGGTCGTCGGCCGTGACCACCAGCCCATTCAGCGGGGTCATCACCGACACGGCCGTGAGTATTTTGGCGCGGGGCACATCCTTCGTAAACGCCCGCACATAATCATCCACGGGATGCGCCACAATCTCGGCCGGCGTGCCCATTTGCACCACCTCCCCATCCTTCATGATGGCGATGCGATCCCCCAACTTCAACGCCTCCAAAAAATCATGGGTAATAAACACAATCGTTTTGTGCAAGCGCTGTTGCAAATGGAGCAACTCCCCCTGCATTTCTCGCCGAATGAGCGGGTCGAGCGCACTAAACGGCTCATCGCACAGCAAAATCTCGGGGTTAACGGCCAACGCCCGCGCCAAGCCGACCCGCTGTTGCATCCCGCCGCTTAGTTCGCGGGGGTAATAATTCGCCCACTCCGCCAGCCCTACCAGTTCCAACACCTGTTGCGCTTCGGCCAAACGCGCCTTCTTTTTCACGCCGCGCACTTCCAACCCATACGCCGCATTTTCTAGCACGGTGCGGTGGGGAAACAGCCCGAACCGTTGAAAAACCATGCTCATCTGGTAGCGACGCACTTCGCGCAGTTCTTTTCGGCTCATTTTCACCACGTCACGCCCGTCGAGCAAAATCTCGCCCTGCGTCGGCTCAATCAGCCGCGTCAGACAGCGCACCAGCGTGGATTTGCCACTGCCCGAGAGACCCATGATGACAAAAATCTCCCCTTCGTAAATATCCAGCGACACATCCCGCACGGCCACCACATGCCCCGTGCGCTCCTGAATCTCATAACGGCTTAGCCCCGCCGCTATTTCGGCTTGGATACTGTCAGGGTTTTGTCCAAAAACTTTCCAAACGTGGCGACAGCTGATTTTGGGTTGGGGTGTGATCATAAGGCTTGTTTTGAATTGTAAATGGGGAATGGTGAATAGCTAATGGTGAATGAATTCTCTTGAGGCACCCTAAAAAAGGGACGAAGTATGAATTATGAAGGACGAAATGGGTTTTCTTGAGAAACCCCGCCCTTTTTCTTCCTTCTTCCCTCTTCCATCTGCCTTTTTTCTAACTATACAACAGATGATACACGGCCGTGCCTAGGGCAATTGTCACATTGAGCGACCGCTTGCGCCCCTGCATCGGCACAAAGAGGATGCGGTCACACAGGGCGAGCAGGTCAGGGTCTACGCCCGTCACCTCGTTGCCCACCACGAGCGCGAGCGGCGGGTCGGCGGCTGTGCCCGCGTTCGCGCCGAACAAAACCACGGCCGTGGGTGCGTCTTCAATAGCCCACAGCCGGTACCCTTTTTGGCGTAGAAACACGGCCGTGTCCAAACTATTACGCCACGCCGTCCACGGCACACTCTCATGCGCCCCCAAGGCCGTTTTGGCCACTTTCGGATTCGTGGGCGTGGCCGTGATGCCGCACAAATGCACGTGGCGTACCCCCGCCCCGTCCGCCGTGCGGAAAATCGAGCCGACATTATGCACACTGCGAATGTTGTCTAGCACCAGTTCGATGTGGGGGGCGTTGGCGGGTAGGGGATGGTGGGAAACGTGGCCGCCGTGGCTGTTATCGGGGCGCACAACCACGGCCGTGGTCGCGCCACACGTCGGGCACACCTTGGCCTGCGGCAGATGCTCGGGAGCGGGGAAACGCAACCGACACCCCTCATGGGTGCATTGCCACCAAACGTAATCATGTGCCTGTGCTGGCTCTAACGGTGATCCATTCATTTTTTGTAAGCGTTCAGCTAGTCAGCTAGCTAAACTTCATACCAACCTTGATTTTTTCTGTGTTGGCCATGACTTGGTAAAACAAGCGGCCTTGTCGTGTCATTTTGAGAGCCACCACGGCGGAAGCCATTCTAAAAAGCGAGCAACAAGCTTGACATAAAGCCTTGTTTCTGAGTAGCCGTAGGCGAAAAATTCCGCCCGCTAGAGAATGCCGAACGCCTTGGATAGCCACGTTGTGCGGGATTCTTCACTGCGTTCAGAATGACACACTTGTGTTAATGGTTTGTGACCAATACAGATTGTGGTTCTTCAGGAATTCAGGGGGTTGACATCAAATGATGCGCGAAACGCTATGTGTGTCCAGAGAGACCCGCGCATCACGTATTCCATTTCAGACCAAACCCCATGAGATCCCAAAGAGCCCAGATTGTTTGACATTCGCTTCCTGTTTTAGGCAATACACTCATTCGCATATGACCAAGTTGTGTCGAGAAAAGGAAGCTGAAATGCTGACCGGCTGAGATGCTGAACGGCTATCATTTTTCTTCGTCTGCCTCACGGGGATTGTTGGGCGGTTTTAGCTCTTGTTCAGAGAGCTGTCGCCGCGCCCGCACCTCGGTCGTGGCCTCGTCCAAATCTTGTAACACGGCCGTGTCGCTCACTTCCCCATGTCGCCGCATCATCTGCCGCACCTTATTCCCCTGCGCCAACATTTTTTGTACCCCTCGAAACGAAAGCCGCAGTTGGGTCAGCCCCACCAAGCCCAAAAAGATAAACAGCACCGCCTGCGACACATTAAGCAACACCGCATAGGCAAACAAATCGTTTTGATCGAAACCGGCTACGGCCAGCGGCCCTACTATCAACGATTGAAAAATAATCGGCTGGGTGGTGGCCGACGGTGGGGAAAAAGCGAGCGAACCAAAGGTGATGGTCAACCAATCTTCAAAAGGAAAGGTGCGCCCCATGGCCATCAGCACCAGCAAATGATACAGTGCCCCCCAAAACCAAACCACGCCTGAGAGAAAAAAGATTTGAATCAGTCGCCACGGACTAGAAACGGCGTTCAGGTTGCGAAAAAAACCAGCTAAACCAGACGACACCCGCGCTTCGCTCAGAAAGGGCACGGGCCAGCGTCCGAACAAAGGGGGCACGCACCGCATGATGCGTTCTTGGTTGATAAAGGCGATAAACAGAAAAAGAAAGGCCAAGATAAGGGGCACAATCACGGAGAGGATTTGCTGGGGGGTCAGCACGTCTCCGCCGCCCGTGAGCAGAGCCACGCCAAAGGCGGCGAGGCGCATCATCTGCTCAAAAATTCGCTCGACCAGATAGCTCAAAACCACGGCCGTGTAGCCCAACCCCAGCCGTTTGTCCCCCCCCATAATCCCAATCCGCGCCACCTCCCCCGCCCGCAGAGGAATCAACGCATTGACCGCATGACCCACATTCGCCGTGTGATACGTATACCAAAACCCCGGTTTATTCTCGAGCAACAGCCGCCAGCGCAACGCATAAAACAGGGTAAAAATAAAGAGCGCGACCAGCGACAGCCCCATATACCCCCCATGAAAATCACGCAGAGCCTGCTGAACCAGCCCGAAATCTACAAAGTAAAGGATGGCCGCGCTGGCAACAGCCACCGCCGCCGCCAAAACCGCGTAGGGAAACCAATGATGGGCGATGAGCCGTCTCATGCAGGGGAGGGGTGGGGAGGGGCAACATTCAGTAGGCAGTGGTCTTTGCAAGTCAAGAAATAAATCAGGTAAACGAGTGAAAAGTGAAAGGTAAGAAGTAACAAGTGACTGGGGAACCAAGTCGCCCACTTCTTACTTTTCACGTCTTACTTCTCACTCTGCTTATTACCCGATTCCTTTTTCAAGCTAGGAAATAGCTACTGCTTACTGAACGCCCCTCAGTTGCCACACTATGGATGCAACCGATACAACATGCGGGGGAACGCCGTTGTCTCGCGCACATGGTTTAGGCCGCATAACCAAGCCACCGTGCGCTCCAAGCCGAGGCCAAAGCCACTGTGGGGCACACTGCCAAACTGGCGCAATTCTAAATACCATTGGTAATTTTCGAGGGGCAAATCATGCTTTTTAATCGCTTCTACCAGCTTTTCGGGGTCGCTCATGCGCTCGCTTCCGCCCGTGATTTCGCCGTACCCTTCGGGGGCGAGCAGGTCTACGCTTTTGCACACTTCGGGGCGGTCGGGCCATGGCTCCATGTAAAACGCTTTCACGGCCGTGGGATAACCATACACAAAGACTGGCTTATCAAACTGCAACGTGAGTTGCGTCTCGTGCGGCGACCCAAAATCATCCCCCCACTCAATCGCCAACTCCTCTTTCAGGGCGGGGTCATCCGTCTCCGCCTGTATCTTCTTTAGCATCACAATCGCTTCATCATAGCTGATGCGCGGGAACGGCCCCACCACATTTTGCAACGCGGTCGTGTCCCGTTCCAAGAGAGCCAGTTCTTCCGCACACTCTGTCAGAACCGTCTGCACAATGTAGCTGACAAACCGTTCTTCAAAATCCATCAGGTCATCAAGGTCAAAAAAGGCCATCTCTGGCTCCACCATCCAAAACTCGGTCAGGTGGCGGCGCGTCTTTGACTTTTCGGCGCGGAACGTGGGACCAAAGCAGTACACTTTGCCCAACGACATGATGTTCGCTTCGTTATAAAGCTGTCCCGTTTGTGTCAAATACGCATCATCTTCAAAATATTTGACGGGAAACAAGTTGCTCGTGCCTTCGGCGGCGGAGGGGGTAATAATGGGCGTATCAACGTTGACAAAGCCATCTCCATCTAAAAAGTCGATAATCGCCCGCTTGATGCGTGCCCGCACGCGCAGAGCCGCCCACTGGCTGTTGGCTCTCAGCCAATGATGCCGATTATCCATCAAGAATTCGATCCCATGCTCTTTGGGAGTGATGGGATAATCATTGGTCTCTTGCACCACGTCCACCGCTTCGATGGCGATTTCGTAACCAGCGGGCAGGCCGGGCGCACGGCCGTTTTCCCGCACTTCGCCCGTCACAATCAGGGATGATTCTTGACCCAGCCGCTTTATGGTCTCAAACAGGTCATCCCCCACCTCGGGGCGATAAGCGACCAGTTGGGTCAGGCCACTGCCGTCCCGCATCCGGCCAAACCAAAGTTTGCCTTTGCGTGTGTTGGCATACAGCCACCCTTTCAGGGTTACTTTTTGTCCGATATGTTGGGCGATGTCACGAATGGCGATGTGGGGAGGGATACTCATTTTTTTCTCCTGAAGTTTACTGGTTTATAGGGCAGGTCTGCTGAAAGGACGCCCTGTTGAGTCAAATGCGAATGTTGACCCAAAGTATCGTGCGCTACTCAAGGGCTGTCAAATTATCTCACTGAACAAACAGCGGTAGGGGAGAGGCGGGTCAGGTATTATATGTCACAGCATCCCTGACGCTTCTCTCTGAGGATGGGCTTCCGCTATTCTTATGCAACATATGGGCGCGTGGCGTATGCTTTTAATGGCAGGTGACTCATTTGTAGACCTGCTCTGACTTGCTAAACTGAGGTGAAACGGATGAATTTAGATGCACTAAAAACCACGGCCGTGTTCCTACCCCAACCCCACGGCCTGCTAGAAATAACGGGCGAGACCCGTCTCGACCTGATTGACCGCATGTCTACCAATCGCGTTAAGCACCTGACCACAGGGCAGGGCACAGCAACAATCCTCACCTCCGAGATTGGGCGTACCATTGACCGACTTTTGCTCTATGCGGACGAGGCGCGGGTGCTGGCCGTGACGGGGCCAAACAACAGCGACAACATTGCCCGTTACCTGATGCGCTTTGTCTTTTTTAACGATGATTTTCAGATGAAAGACGTGTCGGCGGAAAAGGTTGTGTTGGGGGTGTATGGGAGGGAGGCCACGGCCGTGTTAACCACCCTCGGCTTCACCCCCGCCGCCCTGCCCCTCCACCATTGGCAACCCAGCTCCCACGCCAGCTTAACTGGCTCCCTGCACCGCACCGACCCCATCGGCGGGGCGGGCTACTTCCTGATTGTGCCCCAAGCGCAAAGCGCGGCCTGGGCAGACGCCCTGAGCGCGGCTGAGGCGCAAGCCATCACGCCCGACACCTACCAGCAGTTGCGCGTGCAGGCGGGTCTGCCCCAGCTCGGCGCGGAGCTATCGCTCGACTTCATTCCGCTCGAGACCAACTTATGGGCGGATGTCTCCTTTAATAAAGGATGCTACATCGGTCAGGAAATCATCGCCCGCCTAGAAAGTCGCGGGCGGCTAGCCAAAAAATTGGTGCAGTTCCATCTGCCTGACTCCGCAGGCCTTACGGCCGGGGCAGATATTTTGGCGGGGGAGAAGATGGCCGGTATTTTGACCTCGGTAGCGGGGGCGTATGGGTTGGGGTATGTGAAAACGGCCGTGTTAGCCGCTTTAGAAGAAGATGCCCTCACCCTCACGGCCGCTAACCAACCTTTACAAATCGCGCACATCTTCGAGCGTGACGAACCAGAACCAGAGAGTGCTTAAAACCATGACCCAAGCCGATATTTATGTACCGCCCGGCGGCCCCCCTCGCGTGGAACGCCCCCATCCCGCCATTTACACCGCGATGGGGCAAGAGAATATTTTTCGCATGATGGCCGATTTTTATGATGAGCTAGAGCAGTCAGATATCCGCTTCATGTTTCCCAAAGATATGGCCGCCGCTTCCGAAAAATCGGCCGCCTTTTTTGTAGGGCTACTGGGCGGCCCGCCGCTTTATCAACAGCTTTATGGCTCACCGATGATGCGTGCTCGCCACATGCCATTCCCCATTGATGACGCGGCGCGGCAGGTGTGGCTGGCCTGTTTTGAGACAGTTCTGGCTGATGCGCCCGTCCAGTATAATTTGCCCGCTGAGCATCTGGACGGCTTCCGCCATTTTTTGCAGGAATTTTCCCGCTGGATGGTCAACAAGCGTTAGACGCTCGCTCGTAGTAACGGCTTTAGCCGTTTTCTCGAGAAAAACAGCCATAAACGAAAAGGGGACAGGTTCAAAAACCTGTCCCCTTTTTTGTGCGCACTGTCTTTCCCCAGTACTTCCAAAGTGCTGGGGAAATGATCTTGCTCTACCCTACCTACGGACGTGATACAACCGGTAGATAGAGGTTAAACTCCGTTTGGAGTCGTGCGGTGGTGATGTTGAGTGTCGCGTTGAGGCTGTCATCACCTTCTGAATGTACCATCAGCACTGCCAAGTCACTGCTGGCCGCAGAAGCAGACTCTGTGGGGATGTCTACGGCTAAATAGAACGACGCGCTTTCCCCAGCCGCCAGCGTGAGGTTGGTCAAGGAGGGTATCGTTTCCCAACTGTTGCCGCTCAGCATGACCGTGTAGCTATCGGTGATGTTGCCTGTGTTGGTCAGGCTGATGGTGTAGGTGATGGTCTGACCCGCTTCCGCCGTTTGGGTGGTGGCGTCGCTGGTCAGGTCAAAGGTGTATTGCGCCCCGGCGATAGTGGTCAGGTGGGCAGTATCGCCCATCTGGTCATCGAGTCGAGACACGGCCGTGACCAGCACCATATCCATCTCACCCGCGTCTGCCCCTTCGGGCACAGCGACGGTGATAACCAACTCACCCGCCGTTTCGCCAGCCAGTTCGATTTCGGTGGGAGCCACCTCCGTCAGCCAGCTACTGCCGCCCAAGGTCACATCAAATGTATCCATCTGGGGACCCGTATTGGTGATAACGACGGTGTACATCACCGTCTCGCCGGGCAGGCCGTGCTGGGCTTGGTCAGCCCCTAGCATGACCCCCGCCGCCGATACGGTCATCGTCACGAGCATCATCCTTTGTGGCTGGTCGGGATCGTTGCTCAGCAGGCACAAGCTACCAATGTGATCTCCCTCGGCGTAGCCCGTCGCGTCAAAGGTCAGGCTGACGGGCGTACTGCTTGCTTTGGGGGTTGTGCCCATCATGGGTGTAGAGGTCAGCCAAGGCAAATCTCCAGCGCAGTCGTTCGCCCCTGTATCTTCGGCCAATGTCCATACCAGATCACTACCGCCCGCGTTGTGGATCATAATCTCGGCCGTGCGCGAGGTATTAACCGTCACCAACGTCTGCATCGGCATCATTTCAGGCGCGATGGGGTGGTTGATAGTGAGGGTCAGTTCGACCGCATCGTTGATGAAAATGTCGCTTTGCGCCATCGTTTTGACGCTGATTTGGTCTACTGTGCCGCCTGCCGCATCGGCGGGGGTGGTTACTTCGACGGTGAAGCTACCGCTTTGGCCGGGGTCGAGGGTGATGGCGGTGGGGAACACGGCCGTGTTCCAGCCCAAGCCACTCGTTGCCTCAAGGTCAAAACTATCCGCGAGAATACCCGTGTTGCTGATGTTGACCGTGTAGCTAACCGTCGTGTCTGCATCTGCCGTTTGCGCGTCATTTGGCGCGGCCAGTTCAACGGCCACATCGCTGGGCGCGGCGGCACATGCCTGCACCGTCACGTCATCCACATACCATCCTTCACGCGCAACGGTGTTATCCGTCCCGAGGCGGAAGCGGAAGTTGACGGTTTCGCCCTCATACGCATCTAGCTCAACAACGGGACGATGCCACGGCCGTGGTTCGCCACACCACCCTTGCAAACCACCCAACGGATTGCTGAAGCCAGTTTGGATTAAGCCATCATAGGGATGGGTGCTAGAGCTAACCTGCGCCCATGAGCCGCCTCCGTTGGTCGAGATTTCGATAATACCGCCGTCCCAACACCCACCAGCGTCACGACTTTCCATGATTTGGTAGTTCCAGAAGGTGAGGGCGTAGCTGTCAAAGCCAGCGGTCAATTCAATGGGTGGAGAGATCAGCCGTTGGTCAGATACAAAGTTGACATTCGCGGCGTGGAAGGCGTTGTCGCCACTGTAGACCCGCGCATTAGACGCGGCCCAGGTGTTACCCGTGCCTCCCGTTGTCCAGCCGGGGGCGCCACTCTCGAAGCCTTCGCTCAGGAGTACTTGGGTGGTTTGATCAATAGAGCACTCGCCCACGAGTGCTTCGGTGCGGAAGGCAAAGGTGCTGGAAACCACGGCCGTGCCGCAACTGTTGCCGGCCGTTACCCGCCAATAATAGACGGTTGAGGAGCTTAACCCAGAGAGGTCTACAATGGTATCCATCACGGTATCGCTATAAACGATGGTAGTGAAGTCAGCATCGGTCGCCACTTCCACCAGATAGCTGGCGGCTTGTGCAGAGGCTGTCCATGAGAGGCTGGGGTTGAGCGGGACATTGTCGGCGGCGTTGGCAGGTTGTTGCAACACGGCCGTGTCTGGAACCTGCGAAGCAACCGTTAACTCGACCGTCAACGTATCCGTTACCACCCCATCATCCCCCATGACGGTAATGTCATACGCGTTAAACGGCACATCATCTGTATTGCTGACCGTCATTATCGCTTCATTCCCCGCCGTGAGCGGGTTGGGCACAAAGGTAACCATGCTCGGCGCAGGATTACCGAAAGCATTCAACTGAATATCACCGGTAAACACCAAACCAGTGCCAATCGTATAGACTGCCTCTTGACCTTGGCATATATTGACGCTATTTGTTCCTTCCGCAAAAGTTACACAGGCATTAGGCAAATCAAACGCGGCCGTGCCATCCGTCCGACTACCAGAACTGCCTTGGTCGGCGCTGAAGCCCAAGCCCCGTTTGGCAAAAGACTCCCAAATCGTGCATTGGTTTTGTCCACTGGTTAAAGCGACATCCGCCGCCAAAATCGCATCACGGCCGTCCACAAAGCCCGGTGAACAAGGTTGCAACTTCAACCCATCCGTCACCAGCCGCAGAGCCAAATTGTTCCCGCCCGTACTCCAATCTTCATACAGGTTGGGGTTAAATCCATACTCATCCACCAAATTCCAATACATCTCCCACAGCATCGTATTCCAAACGAAGCCAACGCCATGTGGTACGGCCATACTGGGCAAATTGTCGTAGGTGTACCAATTGACCGCCATATCAGTATTGTAAGGCGCGGGGCGAATGCCGTTCCCCGTGGGAGGCTGACCCAACGCATACGTGCCCACGCCGCGATTGGTCGTGCGCGTGTCGCTGGCTTGAGCGGTAAAGACCACGGTTAAAAAGTCGCTCCATCCTTCACCCATTTGCTCGGGTGTTGTAAATCTATCCAAACAAGAAACATTGTTCGGGCCGCCCGTCAAGCGATTAGACCAGCCGTGCCCATACTCATGGGCAATAATCCCAGCATCAAAATCCCCATCACGATTTGGGGTGGTTGTATTCCAGTTATACATCTGCATCCGGGGGCGGAAGCCATCAGGTGGGGTGTTGAAGTTGGCGTTGTTTATGCCACCTCCGTCTTGCCCCTCGGCAAGGACATCGTCGTTGCCAACCCCTCCACGGCCGTAATTGTTCACCTGAAAATTACCGCTCACTTCATCAAAGCCATGCACATACAGCAAATCATGGCTGATGTTGTTCCAGTAGAACAGATTGACCACTGCGGCTTGCGGGTTTGTACCGCCCGAAGGGGGCAAGGTGGGGTCAAACGCCCAATCAAAAACCAGCCCTGCCCCACCATTTGGCTCTGAACCAGGGTCAGGGAAGTTACTGCCATTGGTGTCCAAATAAGCGTGGACATTGTTGCCCCGCGTAATGGTGAACTCGGGGCCAGCGACGCCGTTGGTATCGTGCCAGCCATAGGGGGAGGCCACGGGATGCGCGGGGCTGGCCACGAGACTATGGACGGCTCCGGGCGCGGTCGGGCTTTCATAGGGCAAGCCAAAAACGCGATACGTGCCTCCCGTGGCGGTGCTGTTTTCAGGATGCACAAAGGGGGGAAACACGGCCGTGTCGGGCGCGATGACTGTCCGCTCAGCGAGCGGACGCGGCTCGGCTAGGGCAATATCGGCCATGTTATGCTCGACCAGCCAGTCAAACTGGAGCAAAATCTCGCCTGTGGTCGCGTCGGCGGCGATTTGCCAATAGTTGGGGCGATTGAGCGGGTCAATGAGCAGTTCCCAGGCTAGGCGCAAGCCGTCCCGCTCGGTTTCAACATACACTAGTCGGGCGGGGATGGGGTCTTCGGAGATACCGCCATCGGTCAATATGACTGCCTGTTCCGCGCCACCAAAGCTCTCTTCGATGAAGAAATATTCACGAATGGGCAGGCGTAGTTCATCGGCGACGGCGTTGGCCGCTTCGGCGGCGTTCAGGGCGGGTTGCCCATCGTACCGGGTGCGGTCAAGGTTGGGCGCGAAAGCGACATTGACCGATAAAATTGTGCCGTCGGGCAAAATATTAGCGTTGGCGTGGCTGGTAATGATGTCAATGCCGTTGATTTGCTGGCGCAGATAGATGTGGCTCACGGCCGTGTCGCGGGTTTGGTACATATCGGTCACGACATAATCAGTCAGGTCAGCGGCCACCAAGCCATGCTGGGCACGATTTTGGTCTAGATAATGTAGAAAAATAGCAAGGGGATCGCCATCGGGCGCGGCTGTGGCTTGGTTAACGGCCTGACCGCTAAAAGAGAGCAGGACAAGCAGGAGCAGGCCACCACAGAGGCTTAAAAAATGGGTCAAACGCAGGGGTAGGGACATGGTTTACCTCGTGTAAAGTTAATAAAAGAGTGGTGCGAAGGATGCGGCAAGGGAACTGTAGGTATTCAAGGGGGAGATGCACATCAAACGCACTACAATGGTTCAGCAAAGGAGCCTGCTGAAAAGGCTAAAAACGCGCAGGGGCGCAAGGACAAAATGGGGGTATGGGTCGTTGATTTAGTTGATGGGTGGTTACAGCAAGGTGTGTGCAGGGTAACCGATTGTGGGAATAGGAGCAGAGTATATGCAGATTGGGATTGTTAGACAATAGTCAAATTTTTACTGGCTTTTGACCGCTTGGCCGAGTGTTTCACAGAAAGCTGAAAAACGATGCTGGTTGTTGGCAGATTACCTACTTAACCCCTAAAATACCCCCTATGAGCGAAGAAATCGAAGTGCAATTTGGTATGTCCAAAATCCGTAAATACGCTGTCAGCGCCAGCGGCGATACGTTTGAAATGGTGGAGCGTCCGCACGGCGGCGTTTCGTTTGTGTTGGTAGATGGGCAACGCAGTGGCAAATCAGCCAAAGCGGTCAGTAATTTGGTTGCCCGCAAGGCGATTCAACTGCTGGGCGAAGGGGTGCGTGACGGCGCGGCGGCGCGGGCGGCGCATGATTATTTGTACACCTATCGGGGGGGCAAGGTGACGGCGACGTTGAACATCACCTCGGTTGACCGAGAATCGCGCACGCTGGTCATCTCGCGCAACAATCCCGCGCCGGTGGTGCTGTATACGCCTGAGGGGGGTTTGGTAGAGCTAGATGAGCCGTCGCGGGGGGTGGGCACGGGGCGGCGGGTGAAGCCGATTATTACGGAAATGCCCCTCGTGACGGGTTTTATTCTGATTGTGTTTACGGACGGCTTGCGCCATGCGGGCACGCTGAGCGGCAAAGAGCGGTATGATTATCTCATGGCCGTGCAAAAACTGATCGACCAAAACGTAAAAGACCCGCAACTCATTGCCGACACCCTGCTCGAAGGCGCGGTCGCCCATGACGACGGCCGTCCTCGTGATGATATTAGCATTCTCGTCATTATGGCCTTCCCTAACGAACCAGAATCACTCGTGCGCCGCCTGAGCGGCCGTATTTCGTTGTGAGGCCACGCGGGTCACAGGCCGACCACCAGTAAACCTGACCGAAAAAATTTAGTGAGTTCAAGGTGCAGGGGGCAAAAAGTCCCTTGCTCACTTGCTCTCTTACTCGCTTACTCCATGAAACAATCCCATCCCCTCATCCTTCTGCTGGTCGTTTTTACTCTCTTCATTCTGGGCGGCTCCCTCTTGCTGGCGCAACAAGGCGGTACACAACGCAACTATCTGCCCGCCGTGTATCGGGCAGAAAACACGCCCACGCCTGAGCCAACCGCTACCCCCACGCCCACGCCCCCCCCAACCGTCATGACCGAGTTTCGCGGGGTGTGGCTGACCCGTTTTGATTGGACGGGGCAGTTTGATGTGGGCAAACCTGAACGCATCGAAGAAATCGTGGACAACATCGCCTATGCGGGTTTCAACGCCATCTTTTTTCAGGTGCGCGGCACGGGGGATGCGTTTTACACGCCGGGGCTAGAGCCGTGGTCGGGACGACTTAACAACAGTGGGCAGTTGGGCATCAGCCCCGGCTGGGACCCGTTGCAAACGATGATTAACCGCGCCAAGCTACACGGCATTCAGGTTCACGCCTATATCAACGTGTATCCGCTCTGGACGTGTGACGCGCCGCCCCTAACCATCCCGCGCCATTTTTATTACGACCTGCGCGAGCATCATGGGGAGAGCAGTGGCCGTTTGCATGGGGTGCAGTGGGCCACCGATTACCAAGTAAACTGTGGGAGCTATCTGTTTGCTTCGCCCGCCTCCACCTTTGTGGATGAGCATGTGCTGGCCGTGGGCAAAGATTTGGTCACGCGTTATGACGTAGACGGCTTGCATCTCGACTATATCCGCTATGCGGGGCGCACGCGTTCCTGCGACCCCGTGAGTGAAGCGGCCTTTGGCGCACCCTGTTTTAGCGGGGGAGAAGGGGTGTATGCTAATTGGCAACGGGCGCAAGTGAATGGCACGGTGTGGAAATTTTATCAGGAGGTCGTGCCGCTCAAGCCGGGGTTGCTGTTGTCCACGGCCGTGTGGCCGCAACATATAGACCAGTGGAACTGGGGTGGCACACAGGGCTACCACGATTATTACCAAGACTCCAAAGCGTGGCTGGCTGGCGGCTACGTAGACGCCATCACCCCCATGATTTACGGCGGTGCTTTTTGGGACCAGTATAAATGGGGCGTTCTCGCCGCTGATTTTCAGGCGTCAGCCAATGGGCGGTTTGTCTATGCAGGCATTGGGGCTGATCATGAGGATTTCAGCGAAATTAGCAACCGGATTGCCAAAGGACGGGAGCTAGGGCTACCGGGGCACGCGATTTTTTCTTACGGGGCGTTGGCGCAGAGGGGCTATTTTGATGATTTGCGGAATGGGCCGTATGCTCTGCCCGCCGTGCCGCCCGAGATAAGCTGGCGGTGATGAGGTGTGTCACGTGTCATGTACATTTACGCACTCGAGGGCTGAGCCTGTCGAAGCCCGTCCTTTTGCCTTCGACAATCTCAGGCAACGGACTTGTTGATTAGTAGTTACCTTTTTTGACGGAGAACGCGGAGATTCCCCCGAGAAAACCCGCCCCTTTTCGTCCTTTTTCTGTATTGGTCACAAATTACTCACACAAAAAATCCTGTCTCGGCACACCTCGCCGCCTACGGCGGCTCACCTGTCATAAGGGTGTTTTTTTCGTTTGGGCAG
>JBGTIZ010000041.1:0-3130 GCA_041745395.1 Promineifilaceae bacterium (SeqCode)
ACCTCATCGTCGAGGTCGAGAAGGGAATACACGGCCGTGAACGTCTCTGCTTCTGGCCTTAGCTCAGCCGCCAGCCGGTCAAGCGTAGCGGACGTCACCTCTTGGCGACTCATATCCAGCAAAAAGTTAACCGTCGTTTCCAGTGGCCCTTCATCCCGTTCAGCCCGTTCCACCACGCTGACTGTCGGCTCTAGCTCGGGTACTTCCGTAGCCTCTGCGGCCACTTCTGGTGCGGGCGTGGCCGTTGGTTCAGGCGTGGCCGTTGGTTCGGGGGCGGGGTCTGGCTGGAGGGCGACCGCTTGGGCGAGGGTGAAGCTGTTGACCAGTGGGCGGAGCGTGGTCAGGGTGGCGGGGTCGTTGTAGGTAAAATAGATAAGCCGCCCAGCGTGTTCGACAAAGTACCAAGTCAGGGCAGGCAAGCCGTCCCCGCCAATCACGGTTTGTTGAGCGGGCGTGTTGCCAATTTCCACGGCCGTGAGCGCAATATCAGCCGCACAGCCGCCGCCACATTGCAACTGTTCCGCCGCGCCGAGGGCGTCTAGTTGCTCTAAATCAGCGACCAAGAGCAGATTCATGCGCGGGTTGCCCGGCTCGAGGGGAGGCGTCCCAAAGAAGCGTAAGTTGCCCAGCGGGGTGATTTGGGCGGGGCTGACTTGCCACGTGGCGGGCAGATTCAGGGTGAACCCAGCCGTGTCGTCCTGTAGGATTTCAAAGGCGTCTTGATAATTGATGACAAAGCTGGCTTCAGCGGGGCTGGCAGAGTTGCCCACGGCCGGGGTTTCGGCTCGCAGAAGCAGGGTTTGTTGCGTGCTGGACACGGCCGTGGTATCGAGCGGCCATAGCGTTGGCAAGGTCAGCGTTAGGTCAAAGACGCCCAGCCCATCGCTGGTGGCTTGGGCAAAAACGGGCATCTCGCTCATGAGGTCGTCTGGTGTGCCCAAGCGCATGAGCACGAGTTGGTCGGGTGGAAAGCCAGTGCCGACAAGGGTGATGGTCGCGCCGGGTGTGCCCGAGGCGGTGCTCAAGTTCAGGCGGGGGATCCAACTGGCGGTTTCGGCCGTGTCGGCCTCACCCCCGCTAAAAGAACCAGTTGTAGGCGGGGGCGTTGTCTCGCACGCTACAAGCAACAGGGCAACAAACAGCAACAGGGTTAGAAATTGGGTGCGATGGTTCATAGATGGTGGGTTCTCTGTGGAAAGGGAGTATTTTGGGAGCCGTAAGCTGTGAGCTATAAGCTGTAAGCTGGTGGGGTGAAAATGATGTTAGCGGCTAATGACCGCAAGCGGAGTCCGCTGAAAAAGGGTCAAATCTCTGGCAAAGGCGCGAAAAGCGCGAAGTTTTCCTCAAGAAGTTTTTTTCTTGGCTCCTCTGCGTCTTGGCGAGAGCCTGCTTTTTTCAGTAAGCTCAAAGCTTGTAACTAGTCAAGATTATGACGACTCCACGGCCGTGTTACCAAGCATTTCACTGTTTTATTAGGCGCGACTGGCGTACAATCAGGCGAGATTCAAGGCTCAATGTACAGCATAGACCGACCCCTTTACTCATTACTCATTGTTCATTACTCATTGAAAAAACATGGTTAGACCAGCGATTAGTCAACAAGTTACTTTTTTGTACACCAATGATTTAGCGGCGACCCATGCGTTTTATAACGGGGTATTGGGTTTACCGCAGGTTTTGGGACAAGCTTCCTGCCGCATTTATCAGGTTCAGCCGACCGCGTTTCTCGGCTTTTGTCAGGCTGGCACGGCCGTGGATAGGCGCGTCGAAGACCCCAGCGGCGTCATTCTGACCCTCGTCAGTGACGAAGTAGACGAATGGCACACCTACCTGCAAACCCACCACCCCACCGTCACCATCGAAAAGCCCCCCACCCACAACGAGACCTACAACATCTACCACCTGTTCCTGCGCGATCCCAACCAATATTTGGTCGAAATCCAAACCTTTCTCGACCCCGCTTGGCCGAAATAATTTGACCCTGACTTCGACAAGCTCAGCCACCGACATACTAACCTTGCACCTTGCACCTCGCACCTCGCCCCCCATGACCCTTTTTCACACCGAATCCTTCCCCGTACGCTACTGCGAATGTGACAGCTACGGTCACGTTAATCACGCCCATTACGCCCGCTATATGGTCGAGGCGGCGTTCAACGCCTCCCGCGCCGTTGGTTATGACGAAGCCCGCCTGCGCCAGATGGGCCATGCGTGGCTGGCGCGTGAACATGACATCACCTATTTACGGCCGCTGGTTTTTGGCGATACGGTCACCGTGCGCACGTGGGTCGCCGATTTTCGGCGGGTGCGCTCGATGCGGCAGTATGAGCTGTATAATCAGCACAATCAGCTTGTCGCCACGGCGCAAACAGACTGGATTTATTTCAACACGACCACGCTCTACCCCGCCTCTATCCCCCCCGAAATCATTCACGCCTTTCACCCTGATGGGCCGCCTGCCCAGGCTCCCGCCCGCGAGCCGTTTCCCACACCGCCCCCTTACGCGCCCGCCGTTTATAAAGGGCGGTATCGGGTGGAATGGCGCGACGTAGACCCGCAACGGCATGTGAATAATGCCGCCTATCTGAGCTATATCGAAAATTGTGTGATGGATATGGCGCGGGAAAAGGGGTGGCCGGCGGAGCGGATTGAGCGGGAGGGGTTTGCGATTTTTGCGCGGGAGTATCGGCTTGAGTATTTGCGTCCCGCGTTTTTGGATGATGAGTTGGAAATTTGGACGTGGGTGTCAGATAAACGTCGCGCCACGGCCGTGCGGCATTACGAAATTAGGCGAGCAGAGACGGACGAGCTACTGGTGCGGGCACGGGCGTTGTGGGTCTGGATTAACCGCCAGACGGGCATGCCCATCCGCATTCCCCCCGCCTTTGAAGAGGCGTTCGCGGATAACTTTATCGAGACATGAAAAAAAGTGCTGAGCGATGAGCGATGAGTGCTGAGTGACCTCTGGACACATCGCTCATTGCTCATTGCTGAGTCCCCTGCAAAAAGGGGTATTTGGAAAGCACCTTGACAAAATCAAAGCGCGGTGGTCATTCAGGCAAATAGATATTGTGGCTTGTGGCAAGCCCCTTCACGGCCCTCAAAGGACGCCCAGAGCGCAACCAAGGCC
>JBGTIZ010000042.1:0-5811 GCA_041745395.1 Promineifilaceae bacterium (SeqCode)
TTTGCAAGCCTTACTCACTTACATCGTTTTTGAAAGTTGGGAAGCCCTGTTTGAGTTTATGCTTGACGGGCTAGAGTTGAACTTGTCACCGTGAACAGAAATAGTCATTTTATCAAGTAAATTTCAGATTTAGAATTGCTGACGAAATGACTACCCCCGCGCTCGAAGATTACGCCCTCGGCTGGGAGGTCAGCACCGTAGACGGCTACGACCTCATCTCACATGAAGGCTCATACGATAACTATCTCAGCCTCATCGGGTTTGTGCCCGAGCTAGAACTTGGTTTTGTCATCTTAACCAACTCGGACGAAGCGGCGGAGGCGTTGGTCGCCGATGTTCCCGCCGTGTTAGTTGAACTGTATGGTGAATAGAGAAGGGGCTTCCAGGCTATGAGCAATGACCCGATTATCATCATTGGGGGCGGTATTGGGGGGTTAAGCACGGCCGTGCATCTGGCCGCCGCTGGTAAATCAGTTTCTCTATACGAAAAAAACACGGCCGTGGGTGGCAAAATGAGCCAAATCCACGCCGACGGCTACCGTTTCGACACCGGCCCCTCCGTCATCACCATGCGCCACGTCTTCGAGGAGCTATTCGCTACGGCGGGGCGCGACCTGCATGACTATCTCACCCTGCTCCCCGTAGACCCCCTCACCCGCTACTTCTTCGCCGACGACCAGCAAACCGTCTTAGACATACGGCGCGACCTGAGCGAAACGCTAGCCCAAATCGAAGCGATCGCCCCGCGTGACGTAGAAGGGTATCTGGCTTATCTGGCCTACGCCGCCCGCATTCACCGCATTACTGGCCCCGTTTTTATCTATGACCAGCCCCCCCGCCCCGCCAGCTTTTTGCGCGTGCCCCTGCCCGATTGGTTCAAAGTGGACCCGTTCCGCACCATGGACGGCGCGATTCGCCGCTTTGTGCATTCGCCACAAATGCGACAACTGTTGGGACGCTTTGCCACTTATGTTGGCGCCAGCCCCTATCTCGCGCCCGCCACGCTCAACGTCATCGCCCATGTGGAGCTGAGCGGCGGAGTGTGGTATCCGCAGGGAGGCGTATACCAGATTGCGGCCGCGCTGGAAAAACTAGCGCGGAAGCTGGGGGTGAATGTCTATACCAATGCGGGGGTGGATAGAGTGGAGTTAGATGAACACGGCCGTGCGTGTGGCGTGTGGGTGAATGGCGTTTTGCAAAGGGGCACGGCCGTGGTTTCCAATGTAGACGTGACCACCACCTACAAACGACTCCTGCCCCCTATCCCCCACGTGCAAAAACGGCTCCGCCAGCTACAAAACGAAGAGCCGTCCTGCTCTGGCTTCATCCTCCTCTGGGGCATCGCCGCCGAACACCCCCAGCTTGCCCACCACAATATTTTCTTCACCCGCGACTATCCCGCCGAGTTTGACGCCATTTTCAAACAGGGCAAAATGCCCGACGACCCCACCATTTACGTCGCCATCACCAGCAAAACCGACCCCAGCCACGCCCCTCCGGGGCATGAAAATTGGTTTGTCTTGGTCAACGCGCCCCCCACAGGCCCAGCTTGGGATTGGGCGACCCAAGCCGAAAGCTATCGTGAGCTAATTTTGAACAAGTTGGCCGCCCGAGGCATCCCCCTGCGCGGCAAAATTGAGTACGAGCAAATCATCACCCCCGTCGATTTAGCCACCCAAAACGGTGCTTATCGCGGCGCGTTATACGGCCCCTCCAGCAACGCCATGCTGGCCGCCTTTCGCCGCCCCCACAACCGCGTGCAAAACATTCCAGGACTATATTTGGTCGGCGGAACCACCCACCCCGGCGGCGGCGTCCCCATGGTCACGCTCTCGGGCAAAGTCGTGGCGGAAATGGTGCTGGCCGATTTAGGATCACGGGCGATGAGTTAGGTGCGAAGGGCGACGGGCGAGGTGCGACGGCGTGAGTTCACACCTTGCACCCGCCCACTCAGCACTCATCGCTCAGCACTCAAAAAAAATCAGCAATCATCACTGGCAAAAAACCAGTTCACAAACCCCGCATACCGGTCACGCGGCTGATACACTTCCCCCATATCCACCCCTTGCACCCCCGCCCAAATGCCGTAATTATCCACATATTGGAACAGGGTCACGGCGGGGCGGTCTTCCTCGAAAAAGGTCAGAAACGCCTCGTAATAAGCACGACGCTCATCCTGATTCCACACCTGCCGCGCCGCCTCGAGGGCTTCGCTCGCCCGTCGCCGATTCCAGCCCGCATAATTTTGGCCGTCTAGTATCGCTTCTTGGCTCCAAAAATCATACAAATCAGGGTCGCCCGCAGGCGTGATGTCCACCAAAGCCACATCAAACGAACGGTCGCGCAACGAAGCGGCAAAGGTGGGCAAATCGTCGGTCAGCGACCAAAACAGCTCCACGCCCACGGCCGCCCACTGCGCCGTCAGTTGCTCCACGAGCGCCCGATTGGCGGGCGTGTCATACGCTAGCAGGGTCAGACTAAGCGATTCCTCTTGCCCTTCTTCACCCTGCGCCCCACGAGCGCGAAAGCCGGCTCCCTCAGCCAGCGACCAGCCCGCTGTGGTTAATCGTTGCCCCGCCTCGGCAGTATTGGGCGCGAGATTCAGGGGCAAATTAAGGCTATAAGCAAAGGATTGGGGCAAATAGGGGCCTTCAAAGGGGATGCCTTGCCCGTTTAGGCTGATGTCGAGCAGGGCTTGTTTATCGAGAGCTTGGCTGAGGGCGCGGCGTACTTCGCGGTCGCGCAAGGCGGGATGGCCGTTCTCGGTTTGGTTGAAAAGGAGTTGGGCGTAGCGGGCGCGGGGAGTCGTATAAAGGCGCATTTCGGGCAGGATAAGGGCGTCAGGCGCGGCCGTGGGTGACAGCCGACGCACCGCTTCTAGCTCGCCCGCCGCAAACGCCTCTAACAGAGCCGCTTCATCCGGCAAAAAGCGCATCACCAACCCATCTAAATAAGGGGGCACAGGCCACGCCAGCGGATTAGGCAGGAGAAATAGCTCGCCCTCCTGTTGCCAATTGTTCCCGACCACAAACGGGCCTGTGCCCACGGGGGTCACATTAAAGGGCAGAGTGGGTAACTCCGCCGCCGAAATATTGCTCAGCAGATGGGCGGGCAAAATGCCGCGCGTGGTGGCGGCCAAGAATGGGGCGTAAGCGGTCGGCAGGGTGAAGCTGATTGCTTGATCATTTAGCACGTTGATTTGCACGGCGTCCCACAGGGGCTTGTCGGCCAGAGCAAAGGGGAAATCAGGAGATTGAATCAAACCGTAAGTAAAAGCGACGTCCACGGCCGTGAGTGGTTCCCCATCATGCCAAGTCAGCCCCTGACGCAAGGTAAACGTCACCGTCAGCCCATCCTCACTCACCTCCCAACCCGAAGCCAACGCCCCCACCAAACGGCCATCATTGTCGTAGCGCGTCAATCCATCAAACAGCAAATTGACCAACGCCTCATCCACGGGATTGCCATCGCTCAGCAGGGGATTAAGATAGCGGGGCGCACCCACCATGCCTTCCCGCACCACGCCACCTATTTGAGGAACCAGCGCGGCTATCTCATCCGGGGAAAGGCAGAGAGCCGACGAGTCGCCACTGCCCGCCACGCGGGTAACGTTGGGATTATTAACTGCCGGCACTGTCCTATCCGCCGTCAGTGTGGCCGAGAATGAAGGCCACAGGCTAAGAGCCAAGAGCAAAGCAACCAACACGGCCGCGATGCCTGCTAAAAGCAATTGCCAGCGCAAATCTGGTTTGTGAGTCAAGGGGGGACACTCCTCGGGTCGTATCGGGCGATACCCCGTGATAAAACGAATGAGCAGTTGCCCACGGCAAACTGCTCATTTTTATGAAGCTACTGAACAAATTTCAGAAAGTGCCGCCCAAAGCGAAGAGCGACCAATCTACTTGAGCAAAACCCGCATGACCTGACACTCATCTCAGCCAAACAGACCTTTTACTCATTATTCATTGAAACTCGCTATCCGGCAGGTGCGACCGCTTGCCCCAAGGCAATGAAGGTCACAAAGGTCACGAGGAAAAAAGCGAAGCTCAGGTAGATTGTCCAGCGGTAAAGAACCAGCTCTAGGCCGCGCTTCGTGCGGAAGGAGCTACTAGACTCACCGCCGACGATACCGCTGATGTCGTTACCTTTGGCTTGTACCACAACCATAACAACCATGACCACGGATAGGATAATCAGCACAACAGATAAATAGGGGGCAAACGGGGCTAAATTTACGCTCATTGGTGTACGAACCTCTTTTTTTACGATTTTCTACAATAAAACCCAAACGGGCTGATTATTTGCTACGTGCAACAGCTAAGAATTATAACCATTAGGCTGGCGTACGTCGAACATCCACGGCCGTGGGCCAATTTTTCTCATGTTTAGCGGGTGACGAATGCGTAAGAAACATTGTATAGTGAGCCAGATTTCGTTATAACAGGCTTCTAATTATTAAGCAGGTCAAGTAACCTTAACTATACACATTCACGGCCGTGTGCCGCGACGGAGAGTAACATGAGTACGACAACCAGCACGGTTATTGGCATCCGGCTCCAAAAGCTAGGCAAACTCTACCACTTTGACGCCGGGGACGACGACACCATCACCCCCGGCGACCACGTCATTGTCAACACCAAACGGGGGCCACAACTCGGCCAAGTCATTAACCACATCGCCCCTGAAGACGTTTTCAACCCCCGCGCCATCAAGGCCATCAGCCGTAAAGCGACCCCCCGCGACATGGTTCTGCGCCAAGTGTGGCAAGACCGCGAACTCAACGCGCTCATCACCTGCCGCGAACAAGCCAACAGTTTACGCATTAACCAAAAAGGGGACATCAAATTTGTCAAAGCTGAGTACAACTACGACGGCTCTTGGCTCACCATTCTGTACGCCACTGAAAACAAAAAAGCGAATATAGACCCTCTGCGGCGGGAAATGGCGCGTATTTTCAACTGCAACGTAGACATGCAACTCATCGGCCCACGTGACGTCGCCAAAATCATCGGCGGCTATGGTGCGTGTGGCGGGCCTCGCTGTTGCTCCACCTTTCTGACCGAGTTCAGCCCCGTTTCGATTAAGATGGCCAAAGCGCAGGGCATTTCGCTCAGCCCGTCCGAAATTACAGGCGTCTGTGGCCGCTTGCGGTGCTGTCTGGTGTATGAGTATGAGCAATATGTCGAGGCGAAGAAAATGCTCCCCGGCCGTGGCAAAAAAGTAATGACCCCCCACGGGGAAGGCATCGTGCGCGATGTGCGCCCCCTCAAAGACAGCGTCCTTGTCCAAGTGGAAGACAAACGTTATGAAGTGACCCGCGAAGAGCTAGAACCGCTGGCCGAGCTTCGCGCCCTTGAGGCCAAAGCGAAGGCGGGCTGTTCCAAACATGAGTCGGGCGGCTGTGACTGTGGGGCAAAGAACTAATTGTCTGGCGAGTTATCTCATACTGTATGCTGAAGTATAAATAGCGTACCAAAGGAGTGAAAAATGTCTCGAATGGTTACAGATAATACGTTAAGCACGGCGGAAGCGTTCTACCGCTTGTTCAGTGCCTTGTCCTTACAAGAAAGAATTGCCATCACCCATTACATTTTGGCCGATGAGCAAGTTCAACAAAGTCTCGTGCACTCAGAAGTTCCCAACAGCGTAACGTTGCAAGCATTTGCGGAAAGTCAATGACCACCCCCAGAGGGGGTGGCTTGAATTGATGCACCTAGAAGGTGCGTTGTTGCTTACCTAATCGAACAATCTTCTTTGGGTGGCATCAGCATCTTTGTCTTTCTTGTTCTGCCACTTTACATATTTTCGTAT
>JBGTIZ010000043.1:0-6328 GCA_041745395.1 Promineifilaceae bacterium (SeqCode)
GGGGTGGGTGATGTGGATGCGCAGGGGGTGGTGATGATGTTTGGGGGGCTATTTTTAGGGGGGCTGGTTCTTTATGAGGCGGTGGTGCGGCGGCGGACGGGGGTGGTGCTTTCGCCAGCGGGGATTGAGGTGGATGGGGAGGCGGTACCTCTCACGGCCGTGCAGGCGGTCATCGAAAAAGATATTCACCGCTACTTGAAGACGTGGGTCGGGCGTTTTCATTTGCGACGGGTGCGGCGGCTGGAGATTTACACGGCCGTGTTTCCTTATCCACTCACTATCAGCGACGAATGGCTCACGGCCGTGGATTACACCGCCGCCACCGCATGGCTGGCCGCCCACTTTATCATCACGCATGAGCAAGTGACGGAAGAAGGGTAGAAACGCTGGGCAGTTCGTTAACCAACTGCCCAGCGTTCCGTTTACAAAGCGCAAGCAACGAGTCGGACTCACTCAGCACTCGTCGCTCATCGCTCAGCACTTTTTTTACGGCCAATAAAAATCGTGCGCCCCACGGCCGAGGGCGGGGGTGACTTGATAAAGAGCATCTCCATTCGCAGGCGCGTAGAACACCTCCCCTATATCCGTGTAGGACCACATAATGGCCCCTGAGCCATCAGGCGCCCATGAAACATGGAGACCAGACCCCAACCAAGCCATCTCGTCCCCTGTTAGCCCATCAGGCACAGCGTTGACCCGTTCGGGTGGCTGGCTGAGCGAGGTCAGCAGATAGGAGCCGCTTGCGCTTTGCGAGCCATCGCCCATGAGCGTGTAGGCAAAGCGGCCATCATCGAGATAAGCTGACCCTTGCACGCCGACGGGCTGATTGCTGAGCGTCAGTTGCTCTTCCTGCGCCACGCGCCCTTCATCGAGCAAAACGCGCCAGAGGCTGAGGCTGGGCGTGGGCTGTTGTTCATTGCCATTGTAGGCGATAAGCAGGCGGTCGTCGGGCATCCAGCTTATTTCGATAGGGAAGGCGTCCACATAGACAAAGGAGTCAGGAATATCTATCAACGTGCCTGTGGGAATGTCGAGAATGGCTTGGGAACCCCCTTCAATGACTGACCGCCAGATGCGCAAATAACGGCCATTGTTCGCCCAAGCGATGGGGCCATAAACTTCGCGTAGGTCATTGGCGGGGTCAACGACCAAGCTGGGAAGCAACGTTTCGGGGGCGTTGGCGGCAATATTGTAAAGCCACAGCCCGTCACTGTCGCCCCACACGGCCAGATTATTCTCGATGTGCCACAGAGGGGCACTGCAATAAGATTCACAGGTGTGAATGGCGCGAATATCACGGCCGTTGCCGCCCTGCATCTCTTGCACAAAGATTCTGCTCGCCCATTCTGCCGTTTGGTCTGTTTGCATGGGTTCGGGCGGAGTTTGTCCCACGGCCGTGGCTAAAACCACGATCCGCTCCCCGTTCGGCGAAAGGTCAACCTCCTGCACATTATAAATTTGGGGCGTGACCGTCCACCTTTCCCCGCTGACCAAATCCACGTAAATCAGCTCCTGCAACTGTCGTACAAAATCACGTGGCTCTTCGCTTTGCGCGGGAACTAGGACGGGCACAATATCACTGCGCACAATGCGCACCACGATAGCTCGCTTGCCATCTTGGCTGACAGCGTAATGGGTCACGTCGCCGGAAAAGCCGTAATATTGGCGGGGGGTCATTGGGGTCGGGATAGGTGCGCTGGGCGGGGTCTGGCCCGGCGACGAGGGTGTCAATTTGCCTGCTGAGATGATTCCAGCGACGCAACGCGCCGTCGCTAATAAAGAGCATGTCGCGGCTGATGGGGGGCAGTTGGCCGATACCCACGGCCGTGATGGGCGGGTCAGTCACGGGCATGGTTATCGGGGCGGGGGTGGCGGTCGGACTGGGAATAAGGGTAGGCGTGGGGTCTGCTTCTGCCTCCTCCGCTTCACTGGTAGCCGTGTCGGCGGGGTCAACAGGCACGGCCGTGGGCGCGTCCGTATCCCCTGTGCCCGAGCCAATAAGCGGCTCCACATTGACCACCAGCGTCGGCGGCATGGGTGGCACGCCCTGCTCATCACTGCCCGCCTCGCAGGCGGTGAGTGCGAGCAGAAAAATCAATGAGCAGATGAGTAAAAAGTGATGTTTGTTCATGGGTGAAATCCTCCTGACGGGGTGCAAGGTACAAGGTGCATGGTGCAAGGTGCAAGGTGCATGGGATATTGAGGGCTTCATTATGGTGGGAATCGGAACAACTGACAAGCTGACAAGCTGACTTGCTGACAAGCTAACAAACTGCTATAAGTCACTCTTATGCGTGATAGGCGACGAGCGACCCTTATTTATAACCCCCATGCGGGGCGAGTGACCTTACATGACCAGATGCGGCGGGTGGCTAATTTTTGGCTCGGCCGTGGGTGGCAGGTGAGCCTGCAACCGACCCGTTATCCCGGTCACGCCACGGCGATTGCCCGCTCTGCGGCGGCGCAGGGGCAGGAGATGGTGCTGGCCGCTGGTGGTGATGGCACGCTGAATGAGGTGGCGAATGGCTTGGTGGGAAGCGAAACGATGATGGCGCCGCTCCCCGTGGGCACGGCCAATTCGTTTGCCAAGGAGCTGGGCTTGCCGCGTCCCCCTCTGCTCGATTTGCTTGATTTGAAGGATGAACGGCTGTTGGTGACCTCAGAAAAGCTCTCCCACGGCCGTGTGCAACGCATGGATGTAGGGCAAATGTCACACGGCCGTTATTGGCTCTTGTGGGTTGGGGCAGGGGTAGATGGCTACATGGTCGAGCAAATCGAGCCGCGTAGCAAAGCGTTCAAGCGGCTGGGCGTGGCCGGTTACGCCGCCAAAGGGCTGTTTTTCTTACCGGGCTTCAAAAGCATCCGCGCCATTGTCACCATTGATGACCTTACCCTACAGGATGATTACCTGCTTATCAACATTAGCAACTGCCGTCTGTTTGGCGGGGGAGAGTTTCAGCTTAATGCCAGCGGTATTTTGGACGATGGTCTGTTTGAGGTGTGGCTTTTTCGGGAAAAAGGGTGGCAATGGTCAGATATGCTCAACTATATGCTCGAGGTCACATTCGAGAATCACGCCGCCAATCCCCATATCGAGATGATTCGCGGTCAGCGCATCAGCGTGCAAACCAATCGCCCCGTGCCCTATCACCTAGACGCCGAACCCGCTGGCAACACCCCCTTCACCCTCACCGTGCGCCCCCGCGCCCTGCGTCTGCTTGTGCCCCCCTCCGCCCCGCATGACCTGTTCAGCCAGCCGGGCGAAAAGCTGGAATAGCAATAAGCTATAAGCTGTAAGCCGTAAGCTGGAACGTGTATCTATCCCCCCTGAACCTTGCACCCTGCACCCCGCCCCATGACAACTCAACGCGCAACTTTAATTGGTTCGACAACCATTTTGATGTGGTCGGCCTTGGCTCTGTTAACGGTGCTGGCGGGCGAAATTCCGCCGCTCCAGATGACCGCTATTTCGTTTACGCTGGCGACGGTGATGGGCGTGGTCATGCTTCAGCGCAGTGCGGACGGCTGGCAAACCCTGCGGCAAGTGCCCAAACGGGTGTGGTTGTTGGGGGTGTATGGGCTGTTTGGCTACCATCTTTTTTATTTTATCGCCTTGGGCAACGCGCCCGTGGTCGAAGCGAATTTGCTCAACTATCTGTGGCCGTTATTAATGGTGCTGTTTTCGGCACTACTTCCCGATGAGCCGTTGCGCTGGTTTCATTTGGTGGGGGTGGGCTTGGGTTTTGCGGGGGCGGGTTTACTGGTTCTGGGACTAGATGGGGGTTTGGAGATAGCGGCCGATTATTGGTGGGGGTACACGGCCGCGTTAATTTGCGCCTTCATTTGGTCATCTTACTCAGTCGCTTCGCGCCAAGTAGGGTTGATTCCGACCACGGCCGTGGGGGGCTTTTGTGCGGCCACGGCCGTGTTGGCCTGGGTCGCCCATCTCCTCTTTGAAACCTTCGTCATGCCCCAAGGCATCCAATGGGTCGCCCTTTTCTTGCTCGGGCTAGGCCCCGTGGGCGGCGCGTTTTTTACGTGGGACGTGGGCATGAAGCGGGGCAACATTAAATTGTTGGGCACATTGGCTTACGCCGCGCCGCTTTTTTCCACCCTGTTGCTCATCGGCGTGGGTTTGGCTGACCTGACGTGGCGGGTGGCGGTGGCCTGCGTTTTGATCATCTGCGCGGCCGTTGTTTCCAGTGGTCAGGCGCGTCCACGGCCGTGGCGACGGATGGGAATACGAAGTGAAAAGTGAAAAGTTGGGACTGTCTGACACTTCTAGCTTAACCTACCCCGCCCCTGCCAAAGCCATTTGGCGCACCACGAGATGGTGGAACGGCCGAATGACATTGAAGTAGACAGGCCCCGTCCAATTGTTGTAATGCACAATCGTCAGCACATGAAAGCGGCGTCGGCCATTCTGACCTGCCAGCGGCTCCACCACCACCCCCAAATGCGCCGTCAGGTGCGCTTCTGCGGCCGAGGCAAACCAATACTCCTCTTTGGCCGCCATCGCCACCGTAAAGAAGGCCATCTTATCCCCAGCCGTCAGCGGTACATCCTCAGGAGCCAACCGCACCGTGTCTGGAACCCCCTCCTGCTTCATGCCCAGCAGGCGTACAAACCCCCAGCGAATGGCGTATAACGCCTTCATCCAGCGCGGGTAATAGGCGAACATGCCCGCCAAAAATTCCCGCAAACTGGCCTCGCTCTCCACCGTTTTTACATCCACATGGTTGGCTCGACCCAGCAAATCGGGCAAGCCCGGTACATCCTCAAAGTAGTGGTTCATTTTGACCATCATAACCTCATCATCATTTGTCGTAGCGGCTTCAGCCGTCAGGCCTCTGCTCCCACCACCTGTAAATAAGCAGTAAACAGTCCCCGCAACCGCTCCCCGACCACGGCCGGGTGCATCTGCTCCCCTCCCACCAAAATGGCGTACATCAGCAAGGCCAATGTCTCGGCCGAGGTTTCATCGTGCCCCATTTCCACCAGCAACCCCTGTACATAGGCCAGACGACGGCCGTCTATACGCTGTTGCACCTCTTGCACGGCCGTGTCCTGTACCGCCCACGCCCGCAACACCATCTCCGCTTGGTTGGCGGGCTGGGTGGAGGTCTGCACCACGATGTCAATGAGCTGGTGGAGCTTGGCTTGCGGGGTGGGCACGGCCGCCAATTGGGCGATAATGTCCAGCGTCCCCTCCTCCTCGTAAAAGGCCAACAACGCTCGCTTGTACGCCTCTGTCCCCCCAAAATGGTGGTAAAACGACCCCTTGGTCACACCTGCCCGCTGGCAGAGGGCGTCGATAGTCAGCCCCGCTGGCCCCACCTCGGCCAAAATTTGCACCCCGATTAAATACCAATCTCGTTTGCTCATGGTTGTCCTTTTGTGATCATGGCAACAGCATACCATACAGTATGGTATGCTGTCAATACAATCTGCTTCGTCGCGGGCTTTGGGTGGATTTGATGTGTTCGTTGGTTGATCAGAATTCACGGCCGTGTCACCCCCCGCCACTTACGCTAAAAAAAAACCATGCTCACCACCACCGACCAAATGGGGCGCACCATCACGCTCCCCAAATCACCCTAGCGCATCGTGTCGCTGGTTCCTTCCCAGACCGAGCTTCTCTTTGAATTGGGGTTAGAGGAGCGTATCGTCGGCCGCACCAAGTTTTGCGCCTATCCTGCGGATAAAGTGGCACAGGTGACCAGCGTGGGGGGTACCAAAATTGTATATTCCCTAATAAAACTGTACGAAAGCTCTACGAAATTATATATTCCATGTAAGCGTTCAGCGTCTCAGCCAGTCAGCACTTCAGCTGGTTTTTCTCGACACAATTTGGTTATATTCGAGCGGCTGAGTTGCCTAAAACAGGAAGTGAACCATCAAACAATCTGTTACTGAGCTGAAAAAATCAAGTTTGGTACGCAGTTTAGCTAGCTGATTAGCTGAACGCTTACTATTCCATCTTTGACAGGAAAACAAACTTGACATTGATCCAAGAAATGAGCCTACTGAAAAAAGCTCGTTTTTGCGGAAATCCACCTCTGGGAAATGTGGCGAAAACACCTCTTTATACACCACTCAGACAAGAGACACTTCATGGTCAAGATTTCAAAATAATGTTCGATGATAGTCGGGTAAAGGGGGTTCCGTATATAAATAGTAAGCTCTCAGAGCGTTATTAGAAGGGGTTATTCACGATAATTGTATTGGTCACAAATTGCTTATACAAACAATCCTGCCTCGGTACGCCTCGCCGCCTACGGCGGCGCGGCGATTATAAAGGGTGTTTTTTTTGGGGGGGGGGGGGGGG
>JBGTIZ010000044.1:0-4747 GCA_041745395.1 Promineifilaceae bacterium (SeqCode)
GCGTGTCGAGCTACGATTTTTTGTCTGAATAATTTGTGACCAACACAAAATAGAGGAAACCATTTATGCCTTATTACGATTATGTTTGCCCAGATTGCCAGCGTCGTCCGACGCTTTTTTTCAAGAGCTATGCCGCCTACGACGAAGCCGAAGCCGTTTGCCCCTATTGCCAGAGCAAAAACCTGCGGCGGCGCATTGGGCGCGTCGCTTTAGCGAAGGGCGAAGATGCCCGGCTCGACCGTTTGGCCGAGGATGGCTTGGCCCATGTGGATGAAAATGACCCGCGCTCGCTGGGGCGGTTTATGCGGCAGATGAGCCAAGAGATGGGGGAAGATTTGGGGGAGGAGTTTGGAGAAGTGGTGGATCGGCTGGAGAAGGGGCAGGCGCCAGAGGATATTGAGAAGGCGATGCCCGAATTGGCGGATGATGCAGGTTCATCAGGTATGCCAGCCATGCCTTCTATGCCTGATTTTTAAGCCGCGTTTGTACCGTTTGGCGAACCGCTTTTTGCACGGCGTGGAGGTCGCGTTCGGCGTCAATGATGACCCAGCGGGCTGGCTCGGCTTGGATGAGGGTCATATAGCCGGCGCGTACTCGTTCATAAAAAGCGCGAGTCTGTAAATCCATGCGGTTCATTTCGAGGTTGCCCTGTTGTCGCCTCTGGAGACCCCGTTCGATGTCTATGTCAAAGTAGAGGGTGAGGTGGGGCTGGAGGCTCTGGGTGGCAAAGTGGGTGATTTGGTGGAGAGCGTTTAGGTCAAGCCCACGGCCGTGTCCCTGATACGCCAACGTGCTATCCGCATACCGGTCACACAATACCACCTGCCCCGCCGCCAGCGCGGGGCGAATCACCTCCCCCACCAACTGCGCCCGCGCCGCCGAATAAAGCAAAATCTCCGCTTCGGGCGTCATGGTGCTGTTTTGCACATCATGCAACACCCCCCGCACCTGTTCACTAATCGGCGTGCCGCCCGGCTCACGGGTGGTCAACACAGAAAAGCCCTGCCCTCGCAAAAAATCGGCGAGCAGGGCGATTTGGGTTGTTTTGCCGCTTCCCTCGGGGCCTTCAAAGGTGATAAACATGCGGAGCGTCAACAATCAAGAATCAAGAAAGTTAGTGAGAGGGTGGACTAAAATATCCAGGGGAGGGCGCCCACGTAGCTGAGCATAAAAGCGACGATACAGCCGATAAGCCCACAGGCGATGACCAGCGCAATGACGATTGAGCCGATAATCGTGGAGCTGACAATCATACCTTCATCTGAGTTTTGTTCTTCCATACTGTTTTGTACCTCTGGCGGAGTTTGATTTGTGTCTGTGTACTGAGGCAGAGGAATAGGGTTGACCCACGGCCGTGGGTCAAACAATATACCGCTACCTACCTCTATTGCTGTGATTCCATTGGGAAAGAAAACAAGCCATAATGACGGCGCAAATTGTAACCCAGTTCGCCCTACCTGACGAATACGCCCGACGCCAAAAGCAAAACTCGGCTTCTGCCTTTGTTAAGCAGAAGCCGAGTTTGTTTTGTAGACTTTGCGACACCCCCCCTTCGACAAGCTCAGGGGGCGGTGGGTCGGTAGCGATCCTGTCGGTACTGTCGGTCGGTAGCTGAGCCTGCCGAAGCTACAGCTTGTCTGGGTTATAGAGACGCACGTGGCGGCTTGGCCCTTGCCCATAGCTCTGCGAGACCAATTTGGCCGCTCGCGCCAGTTCATGTTGCTCCCGGCGCACAAAGCTATTGGCGGGTTTCAGGTCAATTCGCCCCGTTCCCGATTGCACTTGCTCGATGGCGACTCGCGTCTCATCGAGCGCCATGTCAAAAGGGTCAACGGGGGTCACCTCTAGGCCCGTTGCTTCAATCAGGAAATTCTCCATCTGGGTCAGCGTGTTCGCTCGCAAGACATAAATCGGAATGCGGCGTTGTTCGGCGTCGCTAATCAGGCGACGGCGGCGACGATAATAACTCTTGAGCGTTACCAGTACGTCCGCCTCATCAATCTCATCTGTAATCTCGACATTGAGATGCAAATGACGCGCCGCCTGATACAGTCGGTTGCGAGCGACGCCATAGGAGAAGATGCGTAGCGGCCGTTTGCGCTGTCCGCCGCCTTCTTCTTGCCCTGTGCCTGCCGTCCCTGAAAGGTTCAGCGTGCGCCGCAGATTTTCACTGCTTTCGGGGCGATCGGCACGATGCGCATACCCATTGGTGGTGGGACTATTGATGGTTCCCCCACCTTCTTCACGGGCAGAGCCAGCACTGCGGGGCACAACACGGCCGCGTCCCCCTCCCCGTGCTTGTCCACTCATGCCCCCACCACCACGGCGACCACTTAGGGCAGAGGGGAGTTCTGTTACTACCGCCTTCTCCGCTTTCATTTCGCCCGCTTCATCACGGTAACGCTGTTCCACTTCGATAGATTTGCCATATAGCATATTGTCTACCGCTTGGGTCACGTCGAAGTGGATGACCACTTTTTCCCGCTCCTGAATCTCGACAACCACGTCAAACGTGGGGGGAGCACGGCGTTCCAGAACGGTCTTCTGCGTGCCCCGGCGACGCGCTTCGTCGTCCGAGAGGGTGACGCTTTCGATGCCGCCCACCAAGTCAGACAGGGTGGGATTGAGCAAAAGGTTGTCGAGCGTGTTGCCGTGTGCCGTACCGACCAGTTGCACGCCCCGTTCGTTAATGGTGCGGGCGGCGGCCGCTTCCGCCTCACGGCCGATTTCATCAATGATGATGACCTCGGGATTGTGATTCTCAACCGCTTCAATCATCGTTTCATGCTGGAGATTGGGTTTGGGGACTTGCATCCGCCGCGCCCGCCCCACAGCCCGGTGGGGAATATCCCCATCGCCCCCAATTTCGTTGGAGGTGTCTACGATGACCACGCGCTTGTTTTCGGCCAAAATACGCGCTACTTCGCGGAGCATGGTGGTTTTACCCACGCCGGGCCGCCCCAGCAGGAGCATACTTTTGCCTTCTTGAATAATGTCTTGAATAATGTCGCTGGTTCCGTAAACGGCACGGCCGACGCGACAGGTCAGGCCGACCACATCTCCTTTGCGGTTGCGCATACCAGAGATGCGGTGCAATGTCCGGGCGATACCGGCCCGGTTATCGTCGTCAAAATCACCTAAACCAGAGATGACGGTGTCTATCTCGGCTGAGGTAATATCTTCTTCGCGTAGAATGACTTCACCATCGGTGTAACGAGCCGCTGGCCGCCGTCCGAGGTCCATAACGACTTCGAGCAGTTCGGCTTCACGGCCGTGTTCTTTGATGCTGTTCTGAATATCGTGGGGAAGTAGCTCTAGCAAAAGTTGGAGGTCGTTTTGCACAGATTGTTTATTCATACAGTTTTGTCAGGGGCTAATGGCCGCGCCTTATGCTGAGCCATGAGCACCATGTTTTCCTTTGTGGATGATAGGTGTCTTACTTTGTCTAAACAACGGTCGTCACCTTACTTGCTATTGGGAGTATGAGGTCACGGCCGTGTTTGTTCCTGTTTTTCTGGCAAATTGTCGGTTGGCGGGGGTGGGTAACTAAACCAGTTCCGCTGGGCGACTGCCGGTTGCCCCTGCATATCTCGTTTGGGGCGACTGACATGCTTACGGGCATGTTGGACGGTATGCTTCACCATCAAAGCCTGACTACCACCATAGACAAACCCGAGCTGTTCGAGCGGGGTTTGCAACCAGCTTTGGTAACGGCGCACAGCGCAGTAAATGGGCTGATTGGCGGTCGGCGGCTTTATTTTCAAGATGGCGGCTATGATATCTTCACCATTTTCTTGTGCCTCCGGGTGGACAAAGACACGCAACCAAACCGCGGCCGTGCCTTCGTTGAAATGGACAAATGCGACTAAATCATCCTGTTTGTTACGCAAAACCCACGCTTGATCGATATTGGGGGGGACTGGCTCCACCAGTTGGATAAGGCGTGGAACCAGATTGGCATATAACAGATGAATGTCCCACTCATCGGTTGATTTGGCGAGCGTAAACTGCAAATTTGTGTCGTGGGTGCGGGCAACGGTGTTGGTGTGGCAGACCCATATATCCTGCCGCGTATAAACGGCGAAGCCAGCTTTGCGAAGCATGGGCAGTTCATTGCCCAGTTCGTTTACCTCCGCAATCAGGCTCTGTATGCCTTGTCGCCCCGCCTCGCCTGTGAGCTGTTCCAGAAAAGGAAGCCAACTATTTTCGTCGAGCATCTCATCTTTGCCCTTGGAGCCAAGGCAGAT
Organism: Promineifilaceae bacterium (SeqCode); assembly: GCA_041745395.1. GTDB lineage: Bacteria > Chloroflexota > Anaerolineae > Promineifilales > Promineifilaceae > Hadersleviella. Next base: position 4,248 of record JBGTIZ010000044.1, read on the forward strand.
AATATGGGCGTGCGATTCGTCCTCGGCTTGACGCAGTTGGGCGAAGCCAGCCGCGCCTTCGTCGTCGCCATCCCCTTTCCAGACATAGGTGGGGTATTGGCTACCAATGAGCATGTTGACCAATGCTTCCCGCAGGGGGCTGACATCATGCGTTAGGGCGGATTCAGTATGGAAAACCATGCCTTGTTCGCTGAGGCTGTGGACAAGCGGTATATCGCGCAGAGTGAAAGAACGTATCATGCTAGGTTTATGGTTAAAGCGTTGGTTGGCAGGTGGTGGATTCAGTTAACTGACCAGATTGTCCATTATACTCACAAACTGCCTGCTTCCAGAAGGGCATTATAAAAAACTTTAGTTAACAGATAGTTAAGTTCACTATCTTTGCAGTTTTCTGTATTGGTCACAAATTGCTCAGACAAAAAATCGTAGCTCGACACGCCTCGCCGCCTGAGGCGGCTCGGCTATTATAAAGGGTGTTTTTTTTGGGGGGGGGGGGGGGG
>JBGTIZ010000045.1:0-5625 GCA_041745395.1 Promineifilaceae bacterium (SeqCode)
CCTTATGACAGGCGAGCCGCCGTAGGCGGCGAGGTGTGCCGAGACAGGATTTTTTGTGTGAGTAATTTGTGACCAATACAGAAGAAGGAAGAAAAGGGCAGATATTCTCGAGTTCTCCGCATTTTCCACACTTAATTTGACCTTTTTCCAGTGGACTCAAAAAGAGTAGTATAGGGGGGAATGGTTGCGAGGCAGTTACAGTACATGATGAATCCTGTTCAGCAGATCACCAGAGAGAAAGAAGAAGAAAGTGAAAGCCCACCCCATCTATCGCGAGCAAAATTGCGGGAGATTGTGGATGTCTGTTTGCTATTGGGGCAATTATTATTGCAAAATGGGGCCAATGCCCGCCGAGTGGAGGAGAGTGTGCATCAGATGGGCACGGCGTTGGGCGCGGATTGGATAGATATTTTTATCTCGGCCAATGCGCTGGTGATTACGGCCACGAGTGGAGAGGAGTTTCGCACGAAGGGGCGGCGGGTGGTTCGTTTTGGGGGGGTGAATTTGGGCATTTTGGTTAAGCTGAGCAAGCTGACGCATCGGGTGCGGGAAGGAGTGTTTTCCTTGCCCGAAACGCGGCAAAAATTGGCGGAAATTAACGACACGCCGCGTTATTACCCGCGGGGAGTGGTGGTTTTGCTGGTGGGGCTGGCGTGTGCGGCGTTTAGTCAGCTTTTTGGGGGGGATTGGGCGACGTTTGGGGTGACGTGGTTGGCTTCTAGCACGGCCGTGTTTCTGCGCCAAGAACTCACCCAGCGTCAATTCAACCCCTTCCTCAACGTTATCCTAGCCGCCTTCCTAGCGGCGAGCCTCTCGGGGCTAGGCTTTCTGTGGGACGCTAGCACCGCCCCGACCATCGCTCTGGCCGCCAGCGTGCTGTTGCTCGTGCCGGGTGTGCCCCTCATCAACGCCGTCAACGATATGTTTCAAGAGTACATGATCGTCGGCATTGCGCGGGGCGTGACGGGTCTGCTCGTTTCGCTTAGCATCGCTACGGGGCTATCGCTGGCTATTAGTATCTGGCAAATCCCGGCCGTGTGGCCGCCCCCTTTTCAGCCCGTGTCCCAACTGTGGCTGGATGGGGCGTGGGCCGCTGTGGCCGCGCTGGGGTTTGCCGTCTTGTTTAACGTGCCGCGCCATACGCTGTGGGGGTGTGCCCTAGTCGGCGCGGCGGGGCACGTCGGGCGTTATCTTATCTTGTCGTTTGGCCTGCCAGGGGTGAGCCATATTGTCGTAGCCACGTTTGGCGGGGCGTTGATTATCGGCTTTTTGGGGCTGTGGTTCGGCCGTGTGTGGCGAGTACCTGTGCTTATCTTTACGGTGACGGGCATTATTCCGATGGTGCCCGGCACGTATGCGTTTGGCACGATGTTGGGGGTGTTGCAGTTGGTGTCGATTGTCCAGCTAGAGAATGATGTGGTGCGGTCGGTATTGTTCGTCAACACGGCCGTGGATGCCTTCAACACCGGTCTTATCCTCGGTGCGCTGGCTTTGGGCACGGTGCTACCGGGGTTTTTGTTTCACCGAGCGACGTATTGAAACAATGAGCAATTGGCAATGAACAATGAGCAAAAGGGTTGGTAGCTAGGATTGAGCCTGAGCAACCAGCCAACCAACCATTCAACCATCCATTCATCCAACCATCCGACTATACCTATGACCCCTTCACCCTCCACCAAATACCTCGCCATTGACTTGGGCGAAAAACGCATTGGGCTGGCACTGAGCGATACGCTCAAGATGATTGCCGCACCGCTAGAAGTGTTTGCCCGCACCTCGCGCAAGGCTGATTTTGCGCACGTCGGGCAGATTGCCCGCGCCGAAAATGTGAGTTTGCTGATTATGGGCTTGCCCGTCACGCTGGGGGGTGAGGAGGGGCGCATGGCGGCGTGGGCACGGGATTATGGGCAAGCGTTGGGGGAAGCGTTAAACTTGCCCGTCGAGTTTTGGGATGAAAGCCTGACCAGTATGCAGGCTGAGCGCAGTTTGCGGGAACAAGGGTTGAACAGCAAGCAGATGAAGGGGCGGGTGGACGCTGTGGCCGCCGCGCTCATTTTGCAAAGTTATTTGGAGAGCCAGCGCGATGATGATTGGTCGTGGCTGGTTCCCCCCTCAGAGGAATCGTTTTGATGCGTTCATCTTCTCCATCTGATTCTAAACCAGACAAGGGTTCGCCTAGCCAAAGCAAGATGTGGCTGGCGCGGCTGGCTCTCTTTTTGATTGTGGTGTGTGTGCTGTCCACGGCCGTGTTCATGCTCTGGAATCTCGTCGCCCGTGGCACCCAAGCCGCCCAAATCCTAGCCAATCCTGGCCCCAACCTCAACCCCGCTACCGAGCTATTTTTATACAGCCGCCTCTCTGGGCGCGTGGATGAGCTACTGCAACCCGCCAGCGCCAGTCAGCCCAGCAACGTGCGTTTTACGGTGTCCTCTGGCGCGGGCGCGAGACAAATCGCGCAAGAGCTAGCCGCCCAAAATTTATTGGATGACCCCGACCTCTTTCTCGACTACGTGCGCTATCGGGGGCTGGACAGCCAGCTTGTGGCGGGGGATTTTCTCATCACGGCCGGGTCAACCATTCCCCAACTGGCGGAACGGCTGACCCAAGGCATGATTCTCGACGTGACGCTCAGCTTTTTGGCGGGGCAACGTATCGAAGAATTGGCTGATTACCTGAATGTGCTGGATGCGGCGCAGATTAGCGGCGACGAATTTCTAGCCATTGCCCAGCGGCGACAGGCGCACGACCTGAGTCGTTATGACTTTTTAGCCTCCCTGCCCGAAGACGCGACTTTAGAAGGGTATTTATTGCCGGGGACGTATGTGGTGGGGGTGGAAACCACGGCCGTGGAACTCATTGACCTCATGCTGACCAACTTTGGGGAGCAAGTCACGCCCGCTATGCGCCAAGCGTTTGGCGCACAAAACCTGTCGCTACGCGAAGCCGTGACCCTCGCCGCCATCGTCCAGCGGGAAGCCCTCCTGCCCGAAGAACGGCCGCTCGTCGCCAGCGTTTTTCTCAATCGGCTGGCGCAAGGGATGCCCCTGCAAGCCGACCCCACCGTGCAATACGCCATCGGCTACCATCTGCCCCAAAATAGCTGGTGGAAAGCCCCTCTTTTCCTCGGCGACCTCGACACCGCTTCCCCCTACAACACCTATCGCAATGACGGCCTGCCGCCCGGCCCGATTAGCAACCCCAGCCTCGGCTCGTTGCAGGCCGTCGCTACCCCCGCCACGAGTGATTACCTCTTTTTTGTGGCTCGCTGTGGCGCGGAGCGGGATGGCTCGCATCTGTTTAGCGTGACGTTTCAGGAGCATTTGGCTTATGTGCAAGCGTGCCCTTAAAAAAGGAAGAAGGACGAGGGAAGAAGGACGAAAAGGGGCGGGACTTTTCAAGAAAATCTCTGCGTTCTCCGCGCGCTCTGCGGTTAATTTGACCGTTTTTCGGAGTTTGTCGCAGGCGGGGCTGGTGGTTTGGCTCTTGCTTGGGGCGATGTGGTTGGTTGGTTGTGGGGCGCATCCAGCGAGTACGGAACCAGCGGTCAAGGTGGCTTTGGTTGCGCCGTTTGAGGGGAATGAGCGAAGCGTGGGGTATGATGCGATTTATAGTGCGCGGCTGGCGGTGCGGGAGATAAATGCGCGGGGGGGGCTAAATGGGCATCGGGTGGCTTTGGTCGCGCTGGATGATAGCGGCGACCCTGAGCTGGCCAGACAGGTGGCGGAGAGTTTGGTCAGGGACACGGCCGTGGTAGCGGTCATCGGCCATTGGCTCCCCGAAACGACCCAAGCCGCCGCCCCCATCTACCAACAAGCCAATCTGCCCTTCATTCAACTGGGGCAAGCCCCCTTCATCCCTTTCCCTATTGATCGCCTCCCGCCAGAATTTGTAGCCAATTATGAAGCAGTCACTCCGTTCGACGAAACGGCGGGTGAGTATGCGGGGCCAACCTATGACGCTTTCGCACTGATTTGGGCCATAATAGGGGGAGAGAACACGGCCGTGGTTCCCACCCGCGCCAATCTCGCCCAACAGTTGCCAAATCACCACTTTAACGGCATAACAGGGACGGTGTATTATCAACCCTGAAAAAATAAGGAAGAAAGACGAGGGAAGAAGGACGAAAATCTGCATACTCAGCACTGCGCCTACTGAAAAAAGCAGTCTCTCGCTAAGACGCAGAAGGGCAAAGGGAAAAGCTTCTCGAGAAAAACTTTGCGCTTTTCGCGTCTTTGCGAGAGGTTTTGACCGCAGAGGACGCGGAGATTTTTTCGAGAAGACCCGCCCTTTTTCTTCCTTCTGTCCTTTGCCTTCTTCCCTTTTTCTGGTCACTCATCGCTCAGCACTAAAAAAAGGAAACCCACCATGCTCAAACGACTCATTGGACTCATCATCATTCTTGTCGCCCTGCTGGGAGCCGTCATCGGGGGCGGTTTATTCATGTATGGTGGCGACACGCTCGACGACATCAGCCGCGAAATCGCTACCATCATTGACCTAACCGACCGCACCCTCAACAACACGCGGGAGGGCCTTGTCACCACCCAAGCCTCTTTGGCCGAAGTCAACACCTCCCTCGACACCGTGGAGGACACCACGCGCAACCTCTCCCGCACCGTCGGCGACACGCAACCGCTCCTTATCGAACTTAATCTCTTGCTCACGCAAGAGGTGCCCAATAGTTTAGATGCCGTACAGCAAACGTTGCCCAACTTGATTAGCGTGGCGGGTACAATTGATAATACGCTTTTGGCTCTCAGCAGTTTTGGCTTTGAACAAAGCTTTTTCGGTATTCCCCTCTCCTTTGACCTGGGCATTGAGTATGACCCCGAAGGGCGGTTTGATGAATCCGTGGCGGAACTAGGGGAAAGCATTGAAACGATTCCCGGTCAGCTTCGCTCCCTGGAAGAAGACCTAACCACGACCACCGCCAATCTAGATGATTTGTCCGCCAATCTCAGCATGCTGGCGGATGACCTGAATAACATCAACGAGAGCATCGCCGAGTTTGACGCCGTCCTGGGGGGGTATGTCATCATCATTGATGATTTCAAAGGCGAACTGGCGCGTCTGGATACGGCCTTACCCGCGCAAATAGAGTTGTTCAAAACGGGGTTACTCATTGTGGCTCTGTATGTCGGGCTAATGCAATTAGCTCCGCTTTATTTGGGCTTTGAACTGCTTTTGGGGCGGCGTGATGGGAACACGGCCGTGGTTGTCCAACCCGCAGACAGCCCATTCATAGCCCAAGAAGAGCCAAAAATACTAATGGAAGAAGGGGTCGAAAAGAGCGTCTAAACGGCTAATGCCAACCTAACTGCTAAATTAGGAAAGCAGACACCCACGCGCCCCGCCAATTACACTAGACGGGATGCGTGGGTGTTTTTTATTAACTGGTCAGGATTTTTGTAGATTCAAAAACGCGGGTGATAAGCGGAGTAAGAAGCAAGACGTGAAAAGTAAGAAGTGGGCGACTGGTTGCCCAGCTACTTCTTACCTTTAACGTAATTGTTCAGACCTGACAGGTTTCTACCAGATTATGTAGTGGTCACGAATCAGTAACGTACTTTTTTTGACAAAAGGCGTCTCTTCTCAACCGACTAGCTTCGTGGGGGGGGGGGGGGG
>JBGTIZ010000046.1:0-1999 GCA_041745395.1 Promineifilaceae bacterium (SeqCode)
GGCCGTGGCGGCGGGGCTGGCTTATGGCTCGCTGGGCACAGACACGGGCGGCAGTGTGCGCCAGCCGGCCGCGCTCTGTGGCGTGGTTGGTTTGCGCCCCACCTATGGACGCATCTCCCGCTGGGGCGTCATCGCTTACGCCTCTTCGCTGGACCAAGTAGGCGTGTTTGGCCGCACGGTGCAGGACACGGCCGCGATGTTGGAAACGGTCGCGGGGCATGATGCGCGGGACAGCACAAGCATTAACACGGCCGTGCCTCCCTTCTCCCAACGCCTCACTGGGGAGCGCATCAAAGGGTTGAAAATTGGCTTGCCCAAGGAGTATTTTGTGGAGGGGATGGAGCCAGACGTGAACACGGCCGTGCAAACCGCCATCGAGCAACTCGCTAAGCTTGGCGCGGAAATCGTCGAAATCAGCCTGCCCCACACCAAATACGCCCTGCCGATTTATTACCTCATCGCCACCGCCGAAGCCAGCGCGAACCTTGCCCGCTACGACGGCGTGCGCTTTGGTCCGCGCATTCCCGGCAAAGATGTGGTCGAGACCACGCAAAAGACCCGCGCCCTGTTCGGCCCAGAGGTCAAAAATCGCATTATGCTGGGCACGTATGTGCTGAGCGCGGGCTACTATGATGCGTATTACGGCCGTGCGCTCAAGGCGCGGACGATGCTCGTCAATGATTTTAAGCAGGCGTTTGAACAAGTAGACATCATCGCCACGCCGACCAGCCCCACCACCGCCTTCAAATTTGGGGAACGGGTAGACGACCCCATCGCCATGTACCTGAGCGACATTTACACCGTTTCGCTCAACCTGAGCGCGGGCTGTGGCCTCTCTGTTCCCTGCGGTTTTGACCGGGACGGCTTGCCCATCGGCCTGCAACTGCTGGGCAACACGCTTCAAGAGGAACTGATTCTCGATGTGGCCTACGCCTACGAACAAAGCACGCCGTGGCACACGCAACACCCGAAGCTCAAGTAAAAAGTGAGAAGTAAGAGGTGAGAAGTGAGAAGTCGCTTCGCACCTCACCCTTCGCACCTCGCACCCTAAATCCCATGCACCTCTGGCTACAGTTACACCAACCAAATGATTTAGACACGGCCGTGTTTCCCGCCGTTTTGCTCCCAGTGGCGGGTGCGCCCCTGCTGGCGCACATGCTGGGGCAACTGGCGGATTTTTGGCCAAATCTGAGCGGGATGACAATCACGGCCGTGTCTCACCCTGAGCAAATTGCCGCTTGGCTCAAGGCCAATCTGCCCGACCTCAAGGCGACGGTCACGCCTGAACTGGTTCTGCCGGCGGTTGACCCGCAGGAGCCGCTTCTGGTGCTGACGGGGCAAGCGGTCATCATTGCGGATTATGTCGAGTTAATCGGCGCGGCTGAGGGGCAAGAAGAAACGTTGCTCCGCTTTGTGCCGCCTACGGATAGAGTGATTGAGCAAGGCAACACGGCCGTGGTTTGGCTCCGTCACGCCCATTCATGGCCGCTCGACGACGCGACTCCCGCTCCCACCGCGCCCGCTATTCATTGGTATCCCCTCACCAATACCGCCGAACGAATCGAGGCCAACGTGCGCCTCCTCGCCATCGGCTACGGCTCCGACAGCGCGGTCATCGAGCGCAGTTACGTCGAAGGGTTTACCGTTCTGCCCCCCGTTTTCATTCACGACGAGGCCGAGATAGACGCGGCCATCATCGGCCCTTACACCAGCATCGGCGCGGGCACAGTCGTCAAAAACAGCGTCGTGCGCCGCACCATTATTGCCGAAAATTGCCACATCGAAGATATTGTCCTAACCGATTCGCTCATCAGCCCTGACCAAGAGCTAGTGGGGGAAGCGGTAAGCTGTAAGCCGTAAGCCGTAAGCAAAAAAACGGCTATTGGACTTTAAGAAATTAAGTCGGTAAAAGATTTTGCCCTCTGTGCTGGTGAATCTGCCTCGCCGCCTGCGGCGGCTCGGCCCCCCTAAAGGGTATTTTTTTGGGGGGGGGGGGGGG
>JBGTIZ010000047.1:0-25915 GCA_041745395.1 Promineifilaceae bacterium (SeqCode)
AATGACTTTCAGTGCGCTTAAGCGTATTGATAGTGAAAGCTATGGACTTTTAGTCCCTCAGCTTTCAGTCGGTGCGAAAGTCACCGAAGGCACTTTAGTGCCAAACCTATGCACTTGCAGTGCATAGTATTTTAGTCATTATTCATTGCTAATTATCCCATGCTTTCTATTCGACATTTGACCAAAACATACGGCAAAACCATCGCTGTGGATGATGTTTCCCTCGAGATAACGGCGGGGGAAATTGTCTGCCTGCTAGGGCCGTCGGGCTGTGGCAAGACGACGCTTTTGCGCCTGCTGGCGGGGCTGGAAACGGCGGACGCGGGGGAGTTATGGGTGGATGGAGCCGAAATCGGGCGCGTGCCGCCGCATAAGCGGGATTTTGGGCTGATGTTTCAGGATTATGCGCTTTTTCCGCATAAAAATGTGGGGGATAATGTCGCGTTTGGGCTGAAAATGCACGGCCGTGGACAAGCAGAAACCACCCAGCGCGTGCAAGAAGTGCTAGAGCTGGTGCAACTGGACGGCTACGAAGAACGCACCATTGAGCAACTATCGGGCGGCGAGCGGCAGAGAATCGCCCTAGCGCGGGCGTTGGCCGTTAATCCCCGCTTGCTGATGCTGGATGAGCCGCTGGGGGCGCTTGATCGCGCTCTGCGGGAGCGGCTGATGATTGATTTGCGTCAAATTTTGAGGCGAGTGGGGGTCACGGCCGTGTATGTGACCCATGACCAGACCGAGGCGTATGCTATCTCGGACAAAATTGTGGTTATGAACCACGGCCGTGTGGCGCAAGTGGATACGCCCGAGCAACTATATGAACAGCCTGCCACGCCCTTTGTGGCTCAGTTTTTGGGGTTTGAAAATGTGGTCACGGGGCAAGTGTTGGCGGGTGAGGCTGGGGAGGTGGACACGGCCGTGGGTCTCATCCAGACCAGCGACCCGCTCCCGCCAGCGGGTGAAACCGTCACCCTGCTTTTGCGCCCCCGTGCCGCTCAATTATCCCCAATTGACCATAATTATGTTAAACTGACGGGAACTTTGCAGGCCGTCTCTTTTCGAGGACGATATTACCAAGTGTGGCTGACCATCGGCGAGCAAAAGCTCATTTTTGACCTGCCCCAGCCGCCTCCCTGTGATCTTGGCGAACAATTGACGCTCGCGCTCTTGCCTGAAAAAGTGCGCCGTCTCGGGTGAGCGGTCAGCAAGTCAGTTTGTTAGTTTGTTTCGTTATGCTACAACCGGCATCTACCAATCAATAACTTAGCCTACTGAAAAAGCAGGCTCTCGCTAAGATACAGAGAAGCAAAGAGAAAACTCCTCGAGAAAAACTTTGCGCTCTTCGTGCCTTTGCGAGAGATTCTGACCTTTTTTCAGAGCACTCAGCAACTTAGCCTACAACCTAGCCCACAACCCAGCCCCGTACTTCTATAAAAAAGCGATGGTCATGATTCCATCTCCGCCTACGATTCTGCTTGTGCCTTTGCCCCCGTGGTTCACAGGGGAGGATGTGCGCCGTCTGCTGGCGGAGGAAGCGGTGGTTATGCACACGGCCGTGTCTGCGTCCCCCGCCGCCATCACCACCCAGCTCAACCAAACCCAACCCACGCTCTGTCTCGCCCCCGCCGACCAGCTTCAGCCCGACTGGCCGACCCGCTTTCCCCACACCCAATTCATCGGCCTGCTTGCCCCCCCCAATCCACTCACCCAACCAATTTCGGGCGTTAATTATCTGCTTGCCCCGCCCACGGCAGAGCAACTGCGCCCCTTTCTAACCTCAGCAAACCTGCACCATCTCGGCCAAAAATACCAGCGACAGCGCAACGCTCACGAAAAAACAGAAGCATTCCTAAGCCTATACACGGCCGCGTTCAACACCTCCCACAACATCATCATGGTGCTGGATCGTCAGGCACACATCATTATCGCCAACAAAACATTTTGGGCAGAGCATGAAAGCTTGGGACTGATGGTAAACCAAACCACCCAACGGCTCACCTGTATCCAGCCAGAAGATAGACCGCGCTGGCGGCAATTGCTGGCGAAGGGGTTTCAGAGTGAGCCGTTTAAGCAAGAGTTTGACCTGAATGAACACACCCTGGCTTTAGCACTTAATCCGATTACGTCGGCCATTGATGGGGTCACGGCCGTGGCTATTTTTGCCCACGACATCACCAACCGCGAGCGCATCAAACAAGATTTGCAAGCCACCAACCACAAACTCCAAGCCTACGTTGAAGAGCTAGCCGCCCTGAATAACATCGCCCGCACCGTCGCCAAAGTGACCGACCTGCAAGCCGCCCTCGAAATCGTGGCCGAGCTAATGACCAAGCTCTTTCGGGCACGCAACACGGGCATCACCCTTCTCGACGAAACCCGCCAAACCCTGACCGTCGTCGCCGATTACTCCAGCCATCCGGGCGAACCCAGCCCGCGCGGCCTCGTCATGCCGCTCGAAGGCAACCGCTCTTCATGGCTGGTGGTCAAACAAGAACGCTCCCTCATCGTAGACAATCCGCAAAACAGTGACCTGACCCAATCCCTGCACGAACTCATGCGCCAGCGGCGCACCACCAGCCTCATGATTGCCCCTCTGCTGGCGCGGGGCACGGTCATCGGCACCATCGCCGTAGATACCACCGACCCCGAACGCACCTTCACGGCCGAGGAAACGACCCTGCTGGAAACGGTCGCCGTGCAAATCGCCAACACCATCGAAAACGCCCGCCTCTTCGACGAAGAGCGGCGCATGCGCCAGCAAGCCGAACGGCAAAATCAAGACCTTGACGCCTTTGCCTCGACCGTGGCGCACGACCTCAAAAGCCCCATGTCCATCGTGATGGGGTTTGCCGAAATGCTCCGCGACTCGGGCGCGACCATGTCCGCTGACGAGATAGAGATGATGGCCGCGCAAATCTTTCTCGGCGGCCGCAAAATGATTTCGATTGTGGAAGAGCTACTCGTCCTCTCCAGCGTCACCCGCGAGGAGATTGCGTTGGAGCCTATTTCGATGTCGGCCGTGTTGGAGCAGGCCATCTTGCGGCTGGAGGGGTTGCGCCACGCTTACAAAGGGGAAATTATCATGCCCGCCGCCGAATGGCCGGTCTGTTTGGGGCACGCCACTTGGGTCGAAGAGGTATGGGTCAATTATCTGAGCAATGGCATCAAATATGGGGGACGGCCGTATCGGCTAGAGCTAGGGTTTGAGCGTTTGCCTGAGCGACAGGTGCGTTTTTGGGTGAGCGATAATGGGCCAGGCGTGCCGCTCGGGCAAGAAGATGAGATTTTTGTCGAATTTACGCGCCTCGACCAAGCGCGGGCACAAGGACACGGTTTGGGGCTTTCCATTGTTAAGCGTATCATAGAGAAGCTCGGCGGCTCCGTCGGCGTGACCTGCACTGAGCCAGCCCCAGCAGAAGAAAACGAACCAGAAAACAACGGCTGTCGCTTCTACTTCACCCTCACCGAATCCGAGGAAGCTTAGCCAGTCACCCTTTGAACCCGTCGCCCATCGCACCTCGCACCTTACACACAAACACATGAAACTTGACACATGAAACCTGACACTTCCACTCCCTCCCCCGCCCCCCTCACCGTCTGGGGTCGTGACCTCATAGACGAAAACTCATTTGAACAAATCAACAACGCCGCCCAGCTTCCCGTCACCCTGCGCGTCGCCCTCATGCCCGATGCCCACATCGGCTATGGCTTGCCTATCGGCGGTGTGGCCGCGCTAGAAGGAGCCATCGCCCCCTACATGGTCGGCGTAGACATCGGCTGTCGGATGCACGCCACCATTATTGACCGCAGTCCCATTCACCTGCGCCAAGCCGAAAAAGAGTATGTGCGCCTCATCGAGCAGAATACTTTTTTTGGGCGCAAAGCCCCGCCCAAAAGCGAGCGCAACCAGCACCCTATTCTGGATGACTCCCGCTGGCGTGACCTGCCCCACGAACTTCGTGGCCTGCAAGATTTGGCCGCCGAACAGTTAGGCACATCGGGCGGGGGCAACCATTTTATCGAATGGACAAACCTGACCGTACAGGCAGACAATCCGCTCGGCCTCAGCCTGGGACAATATATTGCCCTCGTGACGCACAGCGGGTCACGCGGAGTTGGCTTCAAGATTGCCAATCATTTTAGCCAGTTGGCGGAGCAAGTGTGCCATTTTTTGCCGCCAGAATTGCGCAAGTTGGCCTACTTTCTGCATGATTCGCATCTTGGGCAGGAATATGAACTGGCGATGGGGTTGGCGGGTGACTTTGCCCGCGCCAACCATGAAGTGATTCACGAACGCATTCGGCAAGATTTAGGCCAAGATTTGGTGTTGGCAACTCTGCAAAACCATCATAATTTTGCGTGGCGGGTCGAGCGTCCTGACCAGTCACCCGTGTTTATTCATCGCAAAGGGGCCACGCCTGCGGAGCGGGATGTGCTGGGTATTATTCCTGGCTCGATGGCGACGCCCGGCTTTTTTGTGCGCGGGCTGGGGGATACGCCCGATATGGTGCTAGAAAATGCGTCGCTGAACAGCGCGGCGCACGGTTCGGGTCGGGTGTTGGGGCGCAATCAGGCTATCAAAAAGCTGAATAGACGCGCCATTCAGAAAAATTTACGCGAAAAAGGGGTCAAGCTCCTTGGCGGTGGTCTCGACGAAGCCCCCGAGGCGTACAAAGATTCGCGCTTAGTCATGGCCGCCCAAGCGGATTTGGTCGAGGCGTGGGCAGAATTCCAGCCCGTTATCGTGCGGATGGATGAGCCACGCGGGAAAGGCAAAATTTGAGTTAGGTGCGAGGGGCGATGTGCGAGGGGCGACGGATTGACCCGCTTACGGCTTACAGCTTACAGCTCTCGAGGAACAACTATGGCAAGTAATATGTCGGCCATTGGATTTGTGGCCAAGACGGCGGATGATTTTGGCAGAATACAGCTACAGGCGGCGCATAACGGCGAGGCGGTTCCCGTCGCGGATGGGTATTATATTCGCTGGCTGTTGGGCAATGGGCCAGAGGTGTGGGTGCAGGCAAACGCGCAGAAGGAGATGGTGTGGCTCAATCCCCATTTTAGGGGGGCGACGAGCGTGCGCATAAGCTTGATTTCCCATATTTTGCGCCCCAATGTGCCGCTCGACGGCGCGTTTTATGGGGTTATCAATCCTGACCCAGATAATTTGGAAAAGGGCACGGTGGATTTGGTTTTTGACCTGCCAGATGATGCACTACATCGTGATGTGCTAGACCAACTGCCCGTGGTGCGGCAGGTGCAACTGGCGGCGTTTGCCCAGCGGCTGGATGCGTTTGCGGATGAGGCGGCGTATATGCAGGCGCAGGAGGGAGGGATAGCGTATGCGGTGGAGTCGCTGGTGGCGAGTGGGATGTATGTACAAGCGGGGGAGTTGCCCGAGGCGCGGGTGTTGTTGTCGGGGCGGGTGCTAGCGGCGGAGCTTTTGGTGAATCCCGCCACGGGTTTGCTGTTTCAGTGGGCGCGGGTGCGCACGCTGGGGGGGGAGGTGGATGTGGTGGCGGACACGGCCGTGGTTCATGGCCTCATCAAAGTCGGTGGCATCATCAGCGGAGCGTTCTGGATGTCGGGCAAAATAGAGCCGCTTGGCGAAGATGAATAGCGGGAGCGTTCCTTCGCCAAGTACCGAATTGCTTTCTTGAAATCCAACAGGGTTTTTACCCCAGCCGCACATCACTACTCGTCAGCCGCTCATTATCCGTTTCCACATTGTGCCACATGGGAATGTGTGCCTCAGTGCCTTTGGCGCGGGCGACCATCGGGGTCGTCGTGGTCGCTTCCCGCTTGGCAAGGCGGGTTACATAGCGCAACGGGTTATAAGCCGTTTCTGGTTGACTATCGGCGGCAGTCGCTTTTTTGCCCCAAATTTGCATCCACAAACCGCCCAATTTTTCCTCAGCCAGCGCGATTTTTGTCTCCCGCGCCAAGCCCAGCGTGCCGCGCACGGGCGTCTCGGTCGCCAGCCCCCACGCTTCCCGCCAATGCAGGTCGGCACAGGCCAGCGTGACGAGGCCATCGCTTTTTTTGATGAGCAAATCAAACCGTTCGACGTCGGGCACTTCGTGGCGGCCAATAAAGAAGCCGTGCCCAATATTGACGTTGAGCCAGAAAAACCAGAGGCGCAGGGCATAGTAATAATCGTCAAAGTTGAACAAATCGAGCCGCACGAGGCCGCCGTCGGTCAGAATAGAGGGGCGGGTGTGGTCAGTGATGTGGGCGATGGGGTGGTCTTGCCAGTAAACGTGCAGGGCGGCGTTGTCTTGGCGGATGGTGAGGGGGGGCGTGTCCACGGCCGTGTATGTGACCCGCTCCTCTGGCCACCAGCGCGTGTCATACTGTGGCAAATAAGAGCCAGCCGTGGGCGACCAGACGCCCAGCGCATCCTGTGCCATGCGCGAAACGCCTTCGGTGGGAAAATCAGTCGGACGCAAGAGCGTCACGACCAGCGTGGCGTGGATTTCATCGGGGGTTTCGTCCGCTACGGCGACAAGGGTAAGCGTATCGCTGGCGGGCAAGGCGGAGCCAAGATGGGTCAGGTTCATGATGATGACCTGAAAGTCGCCGGGCGCGAGCGGGGTCACTTCTTCAAATGCTTTGAATTTGTCTTTGGATTTGGCGGGAGGGCCGGCTTCGTGTCCCCCGCCCCAGCTTAGTTCAAAGGTCGCGGACACGGCCGTGGCCCCATCCTCATAACCACAAAACAGCCCGTCGGGCTGGTCAGCGGGGCGATGGTTCAGCGGCCGAATCCTCAGCGGCGGCAAAGCCGTTTCTGTGCTGATGCGCATCCGTAAACTGCGCGTGCCGTGCGGCAAATAAACGAGCGTTCCTGCTTGCGGTGTCGTCTGGTCAAGGCGAAATTCAATGCTCATGTGGTTTTCCTCACTGCGGTCGGGACTGGTAAGTGAGGGGATTGTACCAAGAAGCGGGCTGGTTTTCAGGTTGAACGGTCATGTGGCTTTTCTGCCGTTCTACGCGACCAGTCCCGTTATGCTCGCGCCAACGGCTGATAAATCAACATCATATCTACCGTGACATCATACATAAGCGTGGCGGGGGGCAGTCGCCAGAGCCGCCACATCAAATACAAATCGCCCACCGCCCCACTGGTGTTAAACAAGATGGCCGTAAAGCCAATGAGGTTCAGCAATTCAGAGGGAACGAGCAATAGCGGTAAAAACAGGGTGTTTAACACCAAGAGAGGAGCCACGGCCGTGGCAAAATTATGCCCCCTCTGCTGAAACTGCCCAAACACGGCCGCGTAAGCCGCCCCCAATTTCCACGCAATCCCATACGATACCTTATACCCCAGCCAATGATACACTGCCCCATGCACCAACTCATGCACCCCAATCACGACCACCACTGTTAGCACTATCACCAGTAGCTCCCCCAAGCCCAAGCTAAACGTCATCTCCCCATGCCACCAAGCTAAAAAGAACATTAACCCCGCTCCCGTCACTACCAGTATCAACACGGACGCCAGTTGCAATTTTCCCATCGGATATTGAAATCGCTCGGCGGGGGCATACCCCTCTGGTGGTGCGGGAATTTTTGTGGTTTCGTCCACGTCATTATCATTTTTGATGTTCATGGTTACGCATGACTCAGGGATGAGCTTGCTGAAAAAAGCAGGCTCTCGCTAAGACGCCAAGCAGTAAAGAAAAAAATCCTCGAGGAAAACTTTGTGCTCTTTGTGCCTTTGCGAGAGATTGGACCTCTTAGCCAAATGGATTGGCTACAAAAAGCACCATGAACAAAAAGATGGCAAAAATGCCAAGCGAGCGACGCCGTGGGTCAAGTTTGGCAATGTCGTTGAGCGGCGGCGGGTGGCGCAAGCCCGTCATAAAAATAAAAAATGCCCAAAAAAGCCACGTCGAAGAAAACACCAAACCCGCCATGAGCAGTAAGCCGACGGTCACATAGGCAATGCGGTCAGCATACCGGCCAAAAAGCGCGTAGGCGATATGCCCACCGTCTAGTTGCCCCGCTGGCAATAAATTCAAGGCCGTAATGAGCAGCCCAATCCACGCCGCATAATAAATGGGATGGGGCGACAGAATGAATCCCTCTGCTGGGCGGCCAAAAAGCAACTGAATCATATAAACCAGCGGCGAATTGCCCAGCGCAGGCAGGCGCGACGCAAATTCTGCCGGAACTTCTTGCGACAGAAATAGCCCAATCACAAAAAGAGGTAGGGCGACAACAAACCCAGCCAATGGGCCAGAGACCCCCACGTCAAACAGGACTTTGCGGTTTTGCATGGGGGATTTGAGCGAGATGAACGCGCCCAGCGTGCCGAGGCCAATGCCAGGCAAGGGGATGAAATAGGGCAGGGATACTTTGACATCGTGCCATCGCGCGGCAAAATAATGGCCGAATTCATGCACGGTGAGAATGGCGAGCAGGGATACAGCGAAGGGCAGTCCTGCCCAAACGGCGGTTAACACGGCCGTGATATTTCCCTCTAACGCCGCCGCCCATAAATTTTCCCCCATCATCATGCCCCCCGCCGCCAGCGTCGTCAGCAACGTAGCAATAAACAGCAGTATATTAACCCACGGCCGTCCGGGCTTGGCGGGAGCAAACGTGCCATCCAGAGCTACAATCACATCTTCATTATCACGGTGGCTAAACAGGGGCGTGTAACCTAGGGCGCGAAATCGCTGCGCCACTGGCTCATAACTCGACTCCGCATCCGCCAGCAAGCGGCCAGAAAACACATAGCCATCTTTCTGGGAACGCACGCGCTCCACGGCAAACAATCCGTGCAACGCCTGTTGCAGTCGGGTCGCGTCATCGGGTATCGGGGGGGGCATTTCAGGTGGGTCAGAAGCAAAAAGGGACATAATATCTCGCTCGGCACACGGCCGTGGGTAGTCTCAATAAACAAGCGTGACGCCAACTTCGACAAACTCAGCTAGCGTCACGCCTCTGGTTCACAACAAAAGTTAGCCCCTAGCGTAACAAACGGGAGTTAACAAAGAGTAACAATGAAAAAAGCTTAACACACCCTTTGCTCATTGTTCTCAGATTCTTGGTAAGACAATCGACTGCTGGTTCTGGTACTTCCCTTTGCGGTCCGCATAAGTCGTGTCACACGGTTCATCCCCCTCAAAGAAAAGCACCTGCGAAA
This sequence comes from Promineifilaceae bacterium (SeqCode), assembly GCA_041745395.1. Taxonomy (GTDB): domain Bacteria; phylum Chloroflexota; class Anaerolineae; order Promineifilales; family Promineifilaceae; genus Hadersleviella. The sequence goes on from JBGTIZ010000047.1 coordinate 9,155, forward strand.
TCCCTTCATAAGCATAAATCTTGGCGGGTAGTGGGGTTGTGTTAGAAATCTCGAGGGTGACATACCCTTCCCAGCCCGGCTCAAAGGGAGTTACATTAACGATCAAACCGCAATTATGCACAAACACGCCCGATTCAAGAGCAAAATTACCCGCTTCGGGCACGGTCAGGCAGTACACATCATGCGTCCCCGCCACATCCCGCACGGCCGTGACTTTATGATTACGCGAGTCTGTTAAACCTCGAAATGAATCAAGCACTTCTGGAAAACGGCGAAAAACAGAGCGGTCACAATCAAGATACCGTGCCGCCCCACGAATAGACCCCGTTTTATCCAAAGCCTCACGCACCACCTCGGCCGTGATTTCTTCCCGCAAACGAAGATGACGGGCAAATTCTGCTTGTCGCACCCGCCGTTGGTCATCATCAGCCCAAGCTATTTTCATCAACTCGCTTTGTCGCGCTCGTTCGGCTGGGTCTGCATACCGTTTCAACATGGCATCACGATGTGCTTGCCGCGTTTCCTCACTGGGATTACGTCGTTGCTCAATCAGACGCAGACGTGTTTCTGCATATTGATCATCAGCCCAAAAACGCTGGGCGCGTTCACTTTGAAGCTGGGCATACCGTTCGCGCCACGCGGGGTCAGCCATGCGCTCGGCCAGAGCCACTTTAATAGATTCGCTATGCTCATCGGGGTCAAAATCTTCCCCATAGTTCAACTCATTGTGATAGCGAATATGTTCCGAAGCTAGCATCCGCGTCAAATTCCACGGATTATTATTACGCCGCTCGTGGTCAATATGGTGACGATGTGTATCTGGTTCATCCGCATACACTTCATGCCGCACATTCCATTCGTCCGCCATGCGATGCGTCGGGTACAAATGTCCATTGAGCGGCTGATACACCATTTCATATCCACGATGCAAATCACGATAAAGCGGCATCAAAGAATCTTGCGGCCGTAAGTCGCCCGCCGCTACCCAGCGACCATCGCGGAGCATAAACAGATGGTCAGGGGTGCAAAAAATGGATTCGTCATTATCCAGTACCACCTCAACCAAAGCATCACGCCCAATATAGCGTGGCTTTTCCAGCAAAGTGACAATCATCCGCCCATTTTCACCAATGCTATACCCCCAAAACATCTCCCCCGCTTCACCCCGTTTTGCCATTTCTTCTAGCGTGGGAGCTGTGCCATCTACCAAAGCGATGCGGGTATCTCCCCGAAAACAGCGGGCATACGTGCTTTTTCCGAGGCAAATCGTCAAGACATTAGTAGGAATGCGGAAATATTCCACCGTGCGCGCCAGCACAAAAGAATTAGGCGGAATCACACAGACATCCCCCTTAAAATCGACAAACGACTCCTTCACAAAATGCTTGGGATCCACCATCGCCGAATGCACGTTCGTAAAAATCTTGAACTCATCCGTCACGCGCACATCATACCCATAGGAAGATAGCCCATAAGAGATAACTCCTTCCCGTACCTGCCCATCCACAAACGGCTCAATCATGCCCTGCTCCAGAGCCATTTTGCGAATCCAATTATCTGCTTTCAAACCCATTTTTTTCTCCTTGAGGAGAAAATGAATAAGGCGTAATGAATAATGAATAAAGCTGGTTTATGGACGCGCCCCTTTACTCATTATTGAGGCCACTGCAAAAAGATCAATAACCGCAGAGGGCGCGGAGAACGCGGAGATTTTCTCGAGAGAGCAAGCGTAGACAGTACGCTCATCCTCCGCAACCAACCCCTTTACTCATTACTCATTATTCATTACTCATTCTCAACTGGTGTCCAGCCGCTTGGGCTGTGTTTAACAAATTTGATGAAGGATACCAATGTTCACGCATGGCTCCAATGAGGTAGATGGAGCCGGTGATTAAAATTAACGTCTTTTTAGGTGGGTTAGCGCGGGCGTGGCGTAGAACCACGGCCGTGTCCTTCTCCACCACCACAGGCAAACGGGGGGCTAACTCCCCCACGGCCGTGGCTAACTCCTCCGCTGGCAAAGCTGGCTTGCCCGGCACACGCGGCTCCGTGGCGATAAAGCGTGTACAAATAGGCAACAGTTCCGCCAGCATCGCCCGCACGTCCTTGCTCACCAACGCCCCCACCACGGCCGTGATCTCATACTCATTCGCAGGAAACAGTTGACGCACAGTCGCCACCAAAGCGGCCATTTTATGCGGATTATGCGCTCCGTCCAAAATAACGAGCGGTTCATCAGCCCATGTGGGCATCTGCTCCATGCGTCCGGGCAAAGAAAGCTGGCGCAAGGTTTGGCACACGGCCGTGTGCGCCCGTTCACCCATCGGCCAGCCTGCCTGCTCGGCCAGCACATCCAGCCCCGCCAGAGCCAGAGCTACATTTTCGGCCTGAAAGCCCACGCCCTGCGGAAGCGGCATCTCTGCCCACCTGCGCCACGGCGTTTGCACCGTGATGTGCCGTTTATCTGTTGAGCGCGTTAGCTGAATCTCACGGCCGAGGGCGTACAGCGGTGCGTTTTTCTCAAGTGCCTCTTGCGCCAGCACCGCCAAAAGCTGAGGGTCAGACACGGCCGTGAGTACAGCCTTCCCCTCTTTAATAATCCCCGCCTTGTGCCATGCAATATCCGCCAGCGTCGGCCCCAGCGACCCCACATGATCCCAGCCGACGTTGGTGATAATCGCCAGTTCGGCGGGGAGCAAATTGGTCGGGTCAAAGCGGCCGCCCATGCCCGCTTCGATGATGGCATAATCCACGGCCGTGTGTGCCAACCACCAAAAGGTCAGCCCGACCCACGCCTCCCCATAGCGCAACTGCTCATACTCAGCCGATTGCGCCACCCACGCCTCATGCTGGGCGCGAAAGCTGGCGACCAATTCCACAAAAGCAGAAGGAGCCAGCCAGCTATCATTCAGCACCAGCTTCTCGAGTGGTTCTTGCAAATAAGGGCTGGTGTGATGCGCCACGCCCAGCTCAGGGCGCACGGCGCGGAGCAAAGCGGCGAGGGTCATCGTCACTGACCCTTTGCCGCTCGTGCCAGCCACATAAACGGCGGGGCACGCTCGCTCGGGATGGCCGACAAAGGTCAGAAAGTCGGCTAAACGCGCCATGCCTTCTATCATCGCCGCCCGCCGCTCGGCCGTGGTTTTCGGCGCGAAAAAGCGCGTCCCTTCAGGGTCACGCACCAGACTAAAAAGCCATTTCTGCGCCGTTCGGTAGGTTGCTTCTGCTTCAGGTGTCATCTTTTCAAAGGAAGAAGGAAGAGGAAAGAGGGAAGACTTGACACCCTTACTCTCTTGCTCTCTTACTCCTCCAACTCCCACAACAACTCCCTCGGCTCATGCCACAACGCCCGCACGTCCCCCACCAGATAGAGCGACCCCGTGACCCAGACCAAATTTTCGGGCGCGTCGCCCGCTAGGGTCAACGCTTGCTGGACAGCCGCCAGCGGATCCAGCTCTATGGTCACGGGCAAATCGGGCGCGAGACGTTGCGCTTCGAGGGCTAGCTCCTCGGGCGGCATGGCTCGCCACAGCCCTTTTTCCAGAAAACGGGTCACAATAAGCGCATCGCTCAGCTCCACCACGGCCGTGAGCATTTCTGTGGCCGCCTTGCCCGCCTTAATCGCCAGCACTGTGATCAACTTGCCCTCGGCCGTGCGCCGCGTGGCCAACACGTTGGCCGCCGCCCGCACTTTGTCGGGATTATGCGCCCCGTCCAAAATAACGGTCGGGTTGCTTTGCACTTGTTCCACGCGCCCAGCCAACCGAGCCGTTTGCAGACCCGTTTTTTGCGCGGCTGGGCTGACGGATAGGCCGATTTTTTGCCCCACGGCCGTGACCGCCGCCAAAGCCACCGCTCCGTTTTGGGCTTGAAATGCTCCGGGCAAACCAAGCTGAGCCGTCACGCTTGAGCCATCGGGCAAGCTAAAGCGGTACTGGTTGCTGTTTGCTATGGGCACGGGGAGGGCAAACTCACGGCCGTGTTGCCAGAGAGTTGCGTCCACGGCCGTGCATTTTTCCGCCACAATGGCCTGTACCGTTGGTTGCGTACAGCCGCTAACCACGATTTGCTTAGGCTTAAAAATGCCGCTTTTATCTTGGGCGATTTTTTCCACCGTATCCCCCAAAATCTCCGTATGGTCGAGGCCGACATTGGTCAACACCGCCACTGCGGCCGGTAGCACATTGGTCGCGTCCAGCAGGCCGCCCAGACCGACTTCAACCACGGCCACATCTACTTTTTCAGCCGCAAACCAGAGGCAGGTGAGGGCAAATTGCGCCTCGAAATAGCTGGGCGCACCAAAGGCAAAATCGCGCCGCATCTCGGCTATCGCGGGTTTCATCTGTTGCCACAGGGCAACCAAGCGGCTGGTGGAAATCATGCGCCCGTTGATTTGGTGGCGTTCGTTGAGCAGTTGTAAGTGGGGTGAGGTGTGTAACCCGACGCGATACCCTTCGGCCGTGAGAATGTTGGCTATCATCACGGCCGTGCTTCCTTTGCCTGATGTGCCCCCCACATGCACCGATTGAAACTGCTCGTGTGGCTGACCCAGCAGACCCAACAAATAAGTGATGCGCTCCAGTCGCAGGTTAATCTCCGCACTAAAGCGCACTGGCCCAATCAACCCCGCTAGCTCATCTTCTAGCCATTGGTACTGTTGCCAATTGTCTTCTTTGTTTGTTATATGTTGTGTCATGAATATTCTTGAGTTTTGGGAGGGGTGAAGCGTGTCATGTTTCACGTGTCATGGGTCATGTCGTTTTTCTCTGGACGCGACCCGTTCAGCCTAGAGTATAGCTAGCTGGCTCTACAAATTATTCAAGAGCCAAGATGCTAAACTCCGATTGTAACATTGATTGATACAGCGGCATATTGACGCCCCTTGTTTGTCATGCAGACTGCTGATAGACACTTTATCCTTGACGTGTGCCCCCTACGGTGCATATGATGAAAAAAGCAGGCTCTCGCCAAGAGGCAGAGAAGCAAAAAGAAAAACATTATGCTCTCTGACATCCCCCTGTTGCTTGCCCACTTGACCCCATTGCGTTACGCTTTTTGTCACCGTCTCATTTTCTTACTGACAGACAACCCCAATCTTAGGAGGATTACATGTTGTCATCAAAAACTGTCCAGCGACCGGCTATTATTTGGCTTGCCGCCCTGTCCGTTTTGCTTGTTTTATTCACCGCTTGTGGCGGTGGGAGCAGTGAGCCACCGCCCGAACCAACCCCCGTTACGTACCAAAGCTATACCGACGATGAGTTAGGGTTTAGTCTTGAGTATCCACAGGGTTGGGTTGTAGGCGCCACCCCCGATGGGCTGATTGAGTTTAAATCGGCCGCTGATGTGAATCTGGACATCTCTTACGATGGGGGCGTGGTGGTGCAGGTCATGACTTTGCCCTCGTTAGCCTTTCAGGATGGGCCGGTGGCGGGTCTGGAACTGTTGAAGGAAGATATGATTGCCAGCGTAACGGAGTCGGGTGAGGAAGCGACGATTGTACAAGAACCCACGGCCGTGACTGTAAACAATCTGTCCGCCGCTATGACCAAAATCGAAGCCCGCCAAGGCACGGTAGACGGCAAAGCGGAGATTTATCTCGTCTCTGACGATGAGCTAACCGCGCTGGTCATGATGTTTTTCCCCCGCGACGAAGAAGCGACTTATCGCGCTGTGCTAGACCAAATGCTCAACACCTTTGACTTGGCCGACACAACAGCCGCCGAAGAATCAAGCGAAGCGGTTGAAGAGCCAGAAGCGGTAGACGACGCCCCGCCGCCACCATCCCCGCTGACGGATGGCGTCGCCTACACCAGCGATGAGTTCCAGCTTAGCCTCAGCTACCCTGCCGGGTGGGTCATCGAGGACACGGATGGGTACATCGCTATTGCCCCCGACCAAGCCAGCCTTGATGCGCCCACCTTTGCGGGCACGGGCGGCATCGTCATCGTGGGCGGCGAATTTGGCGAAATTACGCCCGAGGATTTTCTTGACCTAGCGGTTGACCCCGCCGAATTTATAGATGACCCTGTGGTCATCGGCTCAATGGAAAGTTTCGCTATTCAGGGTGCGCCCGCCGCACGGATGCTTTATCAAGGCACGCTAGGCGGCGACCCCGCCGAAGCGATATTTATTGGTATCAGTGAAGGCGTCAATGCATCTTTGGTCGTTCTGATATATGACCCTGCGCTGGCGGACACGCTTGGCCTATCGTTGCAGAGCGTTGCCGATACGATTGTGCTGACCCCTGTCCCGCCCACGAGCGAGACAGGCACCACGGCCGTGGCTGATTCTCCCTTTGCGGACGGTGTCCTCTACGAAAGCGAAGAGTTTGCCCTGAGCCTCATTCACCCCGGCACATGGGTCATCGAAGACAGCGAGGGCTACATTGCCCTGGCTCCTGACCAAGCTAGCATCGAAGCTGAGTTCTTCACGGGCACGGGCGGCATGGTTATCGTCGGCGCACCCTTAGGCCTCTTCACGCCCGAAGAATTTCTGACTGATTTCGCCATTCCCGAAGATTTTGTCGGAAACCCGGTGGTTTTGCGCGAAATGGAGACGGCCACAATCAATGGTCAGCCAGCGGCTAGCATCATTTATGAGGGTGACGAAAACGGAGAGACCATTTATGCTCAGTTCATGGCGATTGTCAATGGGGATAACTTGGCCTTTGTGGTGATGCTGTTAGACCCCAGGCGGGTAGATGATTTGGGCATTGTCATGGAGGATATTGCGGGGACGATTATGGTGGATCCTGTTTCCGCTTCGGGCGATGCGGGTTTTGAAAGCGTTGATAGTGAAACTGACCTACCCACTACGGAGGATGCTTACCAAGTACTCTCGCTGAGTGAGGATTTGGTCACCTTTACCTCTGACCTCTCGCTTGAAGATGTGGTGGCGTTTTACCGCGATTACGCCAGCGAAAACGGCCTGACGGAGCGGGAAATCACGACCATTATCACGGATGATGTGATTAGCTTGATTTTTGATGGCTGGCCTACGGGCGAGTCGCTTACGATTCAGGCTATACCCTATGATGGGGCCACTACGGTCACGGTTAGCGTTCAGGATGTGTAGTTAAATAGATGTGGTGCGAAGGGCGAGGTGCGAAGATGTGCCTTGCCCTTCTCACTGCTTGTGCCCTACTTTCTCCAGCACATCGGCGTAAACCACGGCCGTGTTCACCGCCGTCTTGTCCCACGTAAAATCCTGCACCCGCTCCGTCCCCTTCTGGCGCAACTCCGCCGCAAAATTCTCCTGAATCAGCGTGGCAATAATCGCCCCCGCCAAGGCTCGCTCATCACGCGGGTCAACCGCTACGGCCGCGTCCCCCACCACCTCGGAAATACCCGGCGCAGTCGTTGCCACCACGGGCGTGCCGCACGCCATCGCCTCCAGCGGCGGCAAGCCAAACCCCTCATACTGGCTCGGAAAAACAAAGCAGGACGCTCCCCGATACAAAACAGGCTTGTCCGCCTCGTCCACAAAGCCTACCCAGCGCACATGCTCGCCTAACTCCAATTCGGCGATAATCGCTTCGTAATCGGGGAATTGGGGCGTCACTTTTTCAGGCTTTTTGCCGGCCAAAAGTAGCGGATAATCACGCCCCAGCCCTTTGACGACATAGGTGTACGCTTTGAGCAACGTCACCACGTTTTTGTGTGAGGCAAAGCCGCCCAAATAAAGCACGTAATCGTCGGGCAGGTCGTACTTTTGCTGGACGGCCATATCGAGCAGGAAGTTGTCCACGGCCGTGTACTCACGCCCCACGCCCAAATAAACAGAGGTGATACGTTCGGCGGGAATGCCTAATAATCGCTCAATATCTTGCTGACTCGCGGCCGAATCAGTGATAACATGGGTCGCTCCCCGCGCCGTAGCGCTGACCAACCCGTTATAGAGCCGACTGCTCAACGACTGTTGATACTCGGGCACAAGCAGGGGAATGAGGTCGTGAATGGTCACAATGAGGGGCGCGGGCGAGGTGAGGGGTGCGCCCCAGTAGGGCACATGGGCCAAATCGACGCCGAGGGCGGTGCAGGCGCGGGGGAAGCCTCTCTGCTCGAAGAGAACTTTGCCCCAGTTGCCGGGCCGAGTGGGCACAAGGTGAACGTTGACGCTGGGCGGCACGTCGGTCGGGGTATCGTCCACGGCCGTGTGCGGATACACCAGCGTCAGCTCTAAATCAGAGACGTACCGATTGAGATGATATACAAGCTGGCGCAGGTATTGTCCACTGCCAACAAAAGGTTGATTCCAAAAATAAGCGTTTAAGGCGACGTGCATGTGGTCTGTTTGCCTGTTAATTTATATGATAGGTGGGCTGGCCGATGGCCGATTACTGGATTATTTGATTATTGATTGTAGCGAACACGGCCGTGGGGAGCATCATTGTCTACAACCGTTTCATATTACCAAACAGACCCACCTACGTGCGCCCCTTACTCTATGTCTTTCTCTGGTTTCATCATCATGGGGGTCAGCGGCTGTGGCAAAAGCCACCTCGGCCGTGCGCTCACCGCCACCCTGCCTAACGCCATCTTTCTCGAAGGCGATGAGTTCCATCCTGCGGCCAATATTGCCAAAATGGCGGCGGGTGTCCCCCTGACCGACGCAGACCGCGCGGGCTGGTTAGATGACCTCGGCCGTGCTATCGCCCACGCCCGCCAAACCCAACTGACCATCGCCAGTTGCTCCGCTCTGCGCCGCGCCTACCGTGAACGCTTGTTAGCCCTTTCGCCCGGCCTGCACTTTGTTTACCTGCACGGGGAACGCCCCCTCTTGTTAGAACGCTTGCAAACCCGCACCCATTTCATGCCCCCGTCGCTCCTCGACAGCCAACTCGCCACCCTTGAACCACCCGACCCCGCCACAGAGCCAGCCACCATTGTGGATTGTGCCTTGTCCATCGAGGCGGCCGTAAAAAGAGTTAGTGCGCTGATTAGCTGACCCCTTTACTCATTACTCATTATTCCTTATTCATTCAAAACGCCTTATGCAAACACACATCGGTCTTATCGGATTAGGCGCCATGGGCGCCAACTTAGCTCTTAACTTAGCCAGCCACGGCTACCACACGGCCGGGTATGACCGCGACCCCGCCAAGCGAGACAGCTTACAAGCGCAAGCTCAAACGGCTGATTATCCCCTGACGACAGCCGCTACTTTGCCCGACCTGCTCGCCCAATTGCCCAGCCCTCGGGCGATTATCCTGCTTGTACCCGCCGGCACGGCCGTGGATGCCGTCTGCGCCGATTTAATCACCGCCGGCATAACGCCAGACGATATGGTCATTGATTGTGGCAACAGCTTTTGGGAAGACACCACCACCCGTGAGGCGCGTTACCGTGACCATTTTCACTTCGTCGGTGCGGCTGTTTCGGGCGGGGCAGAAGGCGCACGCCACGGCCCATCGCTGATGGTCGGGGGCGACCCCGCCAGTTGGGAGCGGCTCCGCCCCATGTGGGAAGCGATCGCGGCCAAATTTGCAGGCGACCCGTGCGTCGCGTACATGGGCACAGGCGGCGCGGGGCATTTCGTCAAAATGGTTCACAACGGCATCGAATACGCCGACATGCAGTTAATCGCCGAATGTTACCATTATCTGCGCCACGGCGGCGGCTACACCCCCTCGGCCATTGCTGATTTGTTCATCCAATGGAGTAATAATGGCCCCTTGTCCAGCTACTTGCTCGAGATTTCGGCCGCTATTTTGCGTCAGCCTGATGATTTAGGGGATGGTCTGCTCCTGGACAAAATCAGCGACCGCGCCGCCCAAAAAGGGACGGGCAGTTGGACGGTGGCCGTCGCCAGCCAGTTGGGTGTGCCCATTAGCCTCATCAATGAAGCGGTCGGGGCGCGGTTTTTGAGTAATATGAGCGAGGTACGGGCGGCTTATAACAGTACATTCTCCCCAACTATTGCCCCCAGCAAGGCCACCAACATCTTGCCCGCCGATGTAGCCGACGCGCTTTACATCGGCCGCATCGTGGCGTATGCGCAAGGGTTTCATCTGTTACAGCGGGCGGCGGAGGTGCATGGTTGGCCGTTTGATTACAGTCGCATTGCCGCTATTTGGCGGGCGGGCTGTATTATTCGCGCTGATTTGCTCCAACCGATTATGGCGGCCTTTACCGCCCAGCCAGATTTAGCTAATTTGGTGCTGGCTCCTGCGTTGTCGCTAGAAATAAACAAGCGTTGGAGTGGCTTGCGCACGGCCGTGTCCACGGCCGTCTCTTTAGACCTCCCCCTGCCCTGCCACTCAGCCGCGCTGGCTTATGTGCAAGGGTTACGCACGGCCGTGTTGCCCACCCATCTCATTCAGGCCCAGCGCGATTACTTCGGGGCACACACCTATGAACGCATAGACACGGCCGTGGGCCAACACTTTCACACCACATGGCCCCCCCTTTGACCCTGACTTGTAAACCCAGTCCGACCCCTTGACAAACAACGCCGCTCGGGCAAGTTGCGATGAAAGTAGCCCTATGCTAGAATCGTGAAAATTTTCACGTATATCTCTTTTGCTACCCCATCATAAACATACTCCTGAGACAATATCGGTGAATTCATTAACGACAACCATCCCGGACATCGTTATCGGGCGCTTACCCGTCTATTTACGCGCCCTTAACCACATGCTCGACGAAGGTAAATTAACCACCTCATCTCAAGAATTGGGTCGGCGTTTAGGCATTAGTTCTGCCCAAATTCGTAAAGACCTGTCCACCTTTGGCGAGTTTGGCAAGCAGGGCACAGGCTACCACGTCAGCTATCTGGTGGATCAATTGCGCCAAATCCTCAAGCTGACCAACGAATGGCGTGTCGCTATTATTGGCGCAGGTCATTTAGGCCATGCCCTTACGTACTATCAAGGGTTTGAGCATCGCGGTTTTATCATTAGCTGGATTTTTGACACCAACCCCCAAAAAATCGGCAAAAAAATCAACAACTTGCTCATTCAGCCGATGGAAGAGCTAGAAGAAACGCTTAAACGGGAAAAAACCAAAATGGCGATTCTAGCCGTACCCGCCATCGTCGCCCAAGCCGTCACCGACCGCATTGTGGAGGCGGGGGTGCGTTCCATCCTTAGCTATGCCCCCATCAACCTCATTGTGCCCCCCTATGTGCAGGTGCGTTACAGCGACCCCGTTATCCAAATGCAACACATGACCTATTACTTGGACAAAGAGTAACCGCTCCCCCCTTTACGTGACTTGATACATGACACGTGAAACGTGACACACCGTTTCCCCCCCCCCTACATCAAATTGCCCGTTCGTTGCAAAATGTGCCAGTCAGCCAAGGCACGACCAGCCCCCAACACCGTACAAGCCATCGGATTATCCGCCACATAAGCGGGGATGCCTGTCTCGTTGGTCAACATCGTATCCAGCTCCCGCAGTAACGCCCCACCGCCTGTCAAAGCCATTCCACGGTCAATAATATCCGCCGCCAATTCGGGCGGTGTCTTGGACAAAACGGCGCGTACCACATTGACCACGGCCGCGAGTGGCTCCTGCAACGCTTCAGCTACTTCACTGGAATTAATTGTAATTGTTTTCGGTAGGCCCGTGACTTGGTCACGCCCTTGCACCTGCATTTCTTGCCGTTCGTCTGGTTCAAGCGCGGCCCCAATTTTAATTTTGATCGCCTCGGCCGTGGGTTCCCCAATCACTAAATTATACTTTTTACGCACAAATGAAATAATCGCTTCATCAAAATGAACGCCCCCCACGCGCACCGATTCAGCACATACAATATCATTGACTGAAACCACGGCCGCTTCCGTAGACCCCCCACCCAAATCCATCACTAAGTTACCCGTTGGCGTACCCACGGGTAAGCTTGCCCCAATTGCCGCCGCCAACGGTTGTGGAATCAAGCGCACTTCACGTGCCCCCGCCGACATGCCCGCCTCGCTAACCGCCCGTCGTTCCACACTGGTCACGCCATAAGGCACGCTAATCATGACAATGGGCCGAAATGGCCGCCGTCCCCGCGCTTTGTTAATAAAATGAGACAGCATGCCTTCGGTCACGGCGTAATCCGCAATAACGCCATCCCGCAAGGGGCGCATCACTTCGATGTTTTCTGAGGTGCGACCATACATATCCCGTGCCGCCCGCCCCACTTCGACAATCAGTGTTCGATTGGCTTCTTCTTTAATAGCCACCACGGAGGGTTCTTGCATAATAATGCCACGGCCGTGTTCATAGACAAGCACGTTTACCGTGCCCAAATCAATGGCAATTTCTGGTCGAAAGTATGACATATCCGTTTCCTCTACTCCATATAACGCAAAATCCGCAGGTTAGGCAACTAGCCACGGCCGTGTTTTATCATCACGGCCGTTGACTCAGAGCATAACCTGCGGATAAGCGTCAGAGTTTAAGCGAAGCTAATAAGAGAGACTACTCGCCCGACATATCCGGTAATTGACGACGGCGCGGCGACTTCGCCCGGCGGCGGCTCACATTCAAACGAATATTCGCCTTCTGCAATGAACGTTCAATCAGGGCATACGTATCCATATCCAGCGTCGCGCCCTCTTCCATCGCTTTCAATGCCCGTGCACGAGCCTCTTCCGCACGCAGAATATCAATCTCATCCGCGCTTTCCGCCGAATCTGCCAACACAATTACCTTATCTGGCTGAATCTCCGCAAAACCACCACCAATCGCAAAAAAATCTTCCAGTCCATTCTTCCGCGTAATCACTTCCCCGAAATCCAGAACCGTTAACAATGGTGAATGGTTGGGCAAAATACCCATGCGCCCTTCAATGCCTGGCAAATTCACGGTGTCCACATCTTCACTGTAAACAATCCGCTCTTGAGTCACAATTTCACAACGAATGGTCATAATGCACCTTGTTGATGAGCAATGAATAAGGCGTAGAGAAAAAAAGCCTCTTTGACTCTCAAACCACTTTACTCATTATTCATTACCCATTACTCATTTCATATAAGGTCTCATGTACCAACCATCGAGTGTAACCAAACCACACGGCCGATACATCATACCTAATGCCAGCCTAAGCTTCTTCCGCGCGCATCTTCTCAGCTTTCGCCATCGCGCTGTCAATATCACCAACCATATAAAACGCTTGCTCGGGCAAGTGATCGCACTTTCCATCCAAAATCATGCGGAAGCCGCGCACCGTTTCCCGAATCGGCACATACTGACCCTGCAAACCATGGAAACGTTCCGCCACATACATGGGCTGACCCAAGAAACGCTCAATCTTACGCGCCCGTGCTACCAGCATTTTGTCATCTTCACTCAGTTCATCAATACCCAAAATGGCAATAATGTCCTGCAAATCTTTATAACGCTGGAGAATCTGCTTCACCTCACGCGCTGTGCGGTAATGCTCCTCGCCCACCACATCTGGCTGAAGCGCACGGCTCGAAGAACTGAGCGGGTCCACGGCCGGGAAAATACCTTTCGCAAACACACTCCGCTCAAGCGTCAAAATAGCGTCCAAGTGAGCAAACGTCGCCACGGGAGCTGGGTCAGAATAGTCGTCCGCAGGCACATAAATTGCCTGCATCGACGTAATAGACCCCACTTTAGTCGACGTAATGCGCTCCTGCAACGCCCCCATTTCAGAGGCCAGCGTCGGCTGATAACCAACCGCGCTCGGCATACGCCCTAACAGAGCCGACATTTCCGAACCAGACAACACATAGCGGAAAATATTATCAATAAAGAGGAGAACGTCCTTACCCTCGTCACGGTAATACTCAGCCATAGAAAGACCAGTCAGAGCCACGCGCAAGCGCACCCCCGGCGGCTCATTCATCTGGCCAAAGACCATGATAACCGAGTCCATTACTCCATATTCCTGCATCTCGTAATAAAAGTCAGTCCCTTCACGAGTGCGCTCACCGACACCAGCGAAAACAGACACACCTTCATGCTCACGCGCAATCGAGCGAATCAACTCCGCAATGGTTACTGTTTTGCCTACGCCAGCACCACCATAAATACCCGTCTTACCACCACGGATAAACGGTGCCAACAAGTCAATCACCTTCATACCCGTCTCAAACGTCTGGGTTTCTGTTGATTGGTCTTGGAAAGGGGGAGCCAAGCGATGAATCGGATAATAAGTGTCAGCTTTAGGTGTCGGGCGACCATCAATCGCTTCACCAATAACGTTGAAAATACGCCCCAGCGTTGCATCACCTACAGGAACCGTAATGGGCGAACCCGTAGACGTGACCGCTACGCCACGCGCCAAGCCATCTGTTGAGTCCATAGCCACCGTGCGCACCAGAAAATCGCTCAGATGCTGTTGTACTTCTAAAACCAAGCGACCAGATTCACGCTCGATTTCCAATGCTTCGTAAATTTTGGGCAGATTTCCACCCGGAAATTCGACGTCTACAACAACGCCGCGAATCGCATAAACTTTGCCGTCTGCGTTAGACATTCGTCCTCCAAAAAAAATAATTGAATGAATAATGAATAATTAGTAATGAATAATGAAGCTCGTTCTACTCATTATTCATTACTCATTAACTCATTGTTATCAGCTTTGATCCAAAGCTTCCGCCCCGCCAACGATGTCCAAAATTTCAGATGTAATCGCTGTTTGACGCGCCTTGTTACGTTCTAGGGTTAAATCTTCAATTAACACGGCCGCGTTGTCAGTCGCATTATTCATAGCCACATAACGCGCACTATGCTCACTCGCCTGCGACTCCAAGATAGATTGATACACTTGCAGATACGCAAAACGAGGCACAATAATGTCTAGCAACTGTGCCGCCGCTGGTTCATAAGTGTAATCACGACCCGTCGCTTCTATCACGTCCACCCTGTCCACATATTCCGCCATCGCCATGCCTTCCAAATCCAACGGCTTGAGGGGCAATAATTGCTTAATGACCGGGCGGCGCGTCACCATATTGATAAAGTCCGTGTAGGCGATAAATACCTCGTCAACTTTACCCGCCAAATAATCATCCACCACCACGCGGGAGATAGGTGAAATATCGAGGGTCGAAGGGTTATCAGGAATGCCATGAAACGAAGCAACCACATTCCGCCGCCGCCGAATCATCGCATCACGCCCTTTCTTACCAATGACCGTCAACTCTGGCTCATGGGGCAAAGCGGCGATAAAGTGTTCAACCAAGCGCACCACGTCAGCGTTATACGACCCCGCCAAGCCACGGTCGCCCGTAACGATCACAATAGCGGTGTTCTTGATTTCTGCACGTGTCGTCAGCAGAGGATGCTCTTTCGCCGCGCCACTGCTGGCCAAGTTATTCAAAATTTCAAATGCTTTTTCCGCATAAGCTCGTGTGGCTTGCACCTGCGACTGCGACCGACTTGCTTTAGAGGCCGAGATAGCCGCCAGCGCACTGGTGATTTGCGACGTGTTTTTGATACTGCGGATACGCTTCTTAAGTTCTCTCTCTGTAGCCAAAGGAAAACCCCTTTTTAGCTCAACAAGATAGGATAAACAGGAAAAGGGTCAGGCCAACAAATTTGGTCTGACCCTGTTTCACAATTTATGACCACGTCTTGTTGAAGTCTAGAATAGCTTGCTTTAATAAAGCTTCGTTCTCATCGGTCAAGCGATAAGTGGTGTTGATGTTCTTGCCCACGTTTGGTTGTGCCGTGTCCATATAAGCCAAGAACTCGGACACCCAACGGGTTACTTGAGACGTATCAACCCCATCCAAATAGCCGCGTGTCCCCGCAAAAATCAGCATGATCTGATGGTCAAGCGGATAGGGAGAGTATTGCGGCTGTTTGAGCAGTTCCATCAAACGCTCACCACGGTTGAGCAACCGCTGGGTGGAAGCGTCGAGGTCAGAGCTAAACAGGGCAAAAGCGGCCATTTCACGGTACTGGGTTAGGTCTGATTTGAGTCCCCCAGCAACCTGCTTCATCGCTTTGCGCTGGGCGTCACCACCAACACGAGAAACGGAGATACCCGTGTTGACAGCAGGCATATGACCTGAGTCACGCAGTTCTGTTTCAAGGAAGATTTGCCCGTCCGTAATTGAGATAACGTTGGTGGGGATATAGGCTGACACGTCACCGAGCAGGGTTTCGATAATGGGCAGAGCCGTTAGTGACCCACCCGTCCCCGGAACCATAATTGCTTCGTAATCGTCAACGTTTTTGCCTTCTTCCTTTAACTGCTCAAAGACATGTTTGATTTTTTCTTCGTCATCATTCCCGAAGTAAACTTTGCCTGTGACGGAAACGTCTAGCGCGTTTTCGGCGGTGACTTCTGTGCCTTTCTTGACCACAACCCAATCTTCGCGCAAACGCACGGCGCGTTCTAGCAAGCGGCTGTGAACAGAGAAAATGTCGCCGGGATAGGCTTCACGGCCGGGGGGACGGCGCAGAATCAATGATAGCTGGCGATAAGCCCAAGCCTGTTTGGAAAGGTCATCATAAACGACGAGCGCATCCTGCCCTTTTTCCATGAAGTATTCACCCATGGCGCAACCAGCGTAAGGGGCAAAGTATTGCATAGGCGCGGGGTCAGAAGCACCAGCTACGACGACAATGGTGTAATCCATCGCCCCATGTTCTTCTAACGAGGCCACAACTTGGGCAACTTGACCTGCACGTTGGCCGATAGCCACATAGATGCAGATAACGCCTTGCCCTTTTTGGTTGATAATGGTGTCAAGAGCCACGGCCGTTTTACCTGTTTGGCGGTCACCAATAATCAATTCACGCTGACCACGGCCAATAGGGGTGAGCGCGTCAATAGCGACGATACCCG
>JBGTIZ010000048.1:0-6850 GCA_041745395.1 Promineifilaceae bacterium (SeqCode)
CCCCCCCCCCCCCCCAAAAAAAACACCCTCTTTCCATCGAGGCGTGGCCTGCGGCCACGCCGAAGCAGGACTGTAACGGGAAGTAATATTTAGACGATTACTTAGCCGAGACCGTCGGCTGTACTGCTTCCATACGCGGCCGTGTGTTTAGATAAAAGACCAGCGCAATAATAGCCAGCGACATGGCAAACGCCAGCCAATACGGCGTGGCGGGCGTGATCGCATACAGTGATCCCGCCAGAGCCGTGCTAAAAATAGTGGCAAGGCTAATCGATGACTGATATACCCCCAAAACACCACCCCGCACCTCATCATCCACCACTTTGGTGGTCAAGGATTGCAAGGGGGGCATCATCATCCCCATCCCAAGCGCAAAAAAGACAGACCCCAGCGCCCCAATCAACGGCGCAAAAGCAACGGCAAAAAAGAATGACCCCACTGCCCGACTAACCGTGCCAATCAAAATAATAGTTGTGTCGTTAAATCGTTTAAGCATACGGGGCAAAATTAAGGTTTGGGTGACAACTTGGCTAATCCCCACCACGCTGAGCAACAGCCCAATACCAATGCTGATAATCTGGTCTGAATAGCCCACAAAAATGACGTCTTCCCCGTATAGGGCAAAGGTAGCTTGGAGCAATCCAAGACCAAATTGAGCCACAAAAGCGGTAAACAGCACGGTCAGCAGGGCGCGGTTGCGTATGATCTGGCGGGGGGTAAAATTGCTACCCTGTTTCTGACGATTGGCGGCGCGTTGTTCGGGGGAGAGGGTTTCGTCTAGGGTGAACCATGTCAGAACGACGACCACCACGGCCGCGATGGCGGCTAGGAAAAAGGGGATACTGGGGCCAAAAAATGCGGAGAGAATCCCCCCAATGGCTGGACCAAAAATGAACCCGAGTCCAAAGACGGCAAAAATATAACCGAGGGCTTCGGTGCGCTTTTCACGGGGGGTGATGTCGGTGATATACGCTTGAGCAACGATAATATTGCCGCCCGTAATACCGTCTAAGATACGGGCAAAAAAGAGCAGTGGGACGCTCCACGCCAAACCAATGAGGGCAAAACTCACGGCCGTGCCAATTTGACTAATAATCAAGATAGGAATGCGCCCATAGCGGTCAGACAAGCGGCCAATAAACGGTCCCGCTAAAAATTGCGCCCCAAAAAAAGCGGACAGCAAGAGGGTGATAGTCTGCTCCGACATATTAAATTCATCGCGGGCATAGAGGGGCAAAATCGGTAATAACATGGACGCGCCCAGCATCTGCACAAACACAATGAGCAAGATGGTGATTAAACGGCGGTCTACTTTTTCTTTCTCTGGCTTTTTCTCTGGTGCGGGATTTGTGGACATATTTTCCTTATAGGCTTCGCGGGGATTTCAGCGAGCGCAACAGTCAATGATAAGGGGCACAAATAAGATGCGTATCAGTACCAGCAACATAGCCATTTAGCAATTCACACAAGGAAACAAAAACATGATTCAGCAAGACAACGGCCCACGGCCGACAGTTCAGGTGAGCTTTCCAGATGGCCGCCACTTTAGTGCACCTCGGGGCACAACTATCGAAACATTTATCCATGAGGCCCACACGGCCGTGGAACAAGGCCAAATCGTAGCCGTGGTTAAAAACGGCAAACTGCGCGAACTTTCCCACCCCCTCAACGAAGACGCCTACCTGTGCCCCGTCACCACCGACACGGCCGACGGCGCCCGTATCTATCGCCGCTCCCTTAGCTTTCTGCTTATCGTGGCCGCCGCCCAACGCTTCCCAGACTGGGTTATCAAAATTCAGCACTCTATGCCTTTTGGCGGCTACTATTGCGAACTAGACAACCACCAAGCCATCACCGACGCCGAACTGACTAAGTTACAGCAAGCGATACAGGAGCTGGTCGAGGCGGACTTACCCATCAAGCAAATCCAACTTCCTCTGAGCGAAGCCCTAGAGCTATTCCGGCAGGGTGGCGACCCCGAAAAAGCAGAGCTATTTGCCAAACGGCGCAAAGATTATCTGACCATGTATGAACTAAACGGGGTGCATGATTATTTTCACGGGTTTATGGTTCCGCGCACCAGCTATCTCAACCTGTTTAAGTTGCGTCCCTACCATGAGGGCTTTATTTTGCAGTTTCCGCGCCGCCATGCCCCCTGCGAACTGCAGTCGTTTGAGGATGAGCCGCGCTTGGTCAATGTGTTCCACAATTACAAAGATTGGCTGGACATTATGGGGCTAGCCAGCGTGTGCGCCTTGAATAAGGTGCATGAAACAGGGCGGATGCGGGACGTTATTTTGGTCGCAGAAGCTCTGCATGAGAAACAACTGGCCGATATTGCAGGCGATATTGCCGCCCGGCCGACTCCCGTGCGGCTGGTGCTTATTTCTGGCCCCACCTCGGCCGGCAAAACCACCTTTAGCAAGCGGCTAGCCCTTCAGCTATTGGCGCAGGGGCGGCGACCCATCACCATTGGCATGGATAACTACTTTGTCAATCGGGCAGATACGCCGCTAGATAGGGATGGGCAACGAGATTTTGAAGCATTTGATGCCGTGGATGTGGCCTTGTTTAACGAGCATTTGCTCCAGCTTTTGGCGGGGGAAACGATTGTACAACCCGTCTATAATTTTCACACAGGCCAGCGGGAATGGGGGGAAAAGCTAAGCGTGACGCCCAATCACGTTATTTTGATTGAGGGGATTCATGGGCTGAACCCGCGCCTGATGGCTAATCTGCCGCAGGATGCGCTGTATCGGGTGTTTATCAATGCGTTTACGCAACTCAATATTGACAAACATAATCGCGTGCCGACCACGGAAACGCGGCTGTTGCGGCGCATTGTGCGGGACGCGGCGCATCGCGGTTACACGGCCGAGGACACGATTAACCGCTGGGAAAGCGTGCGTCGAGGGGAAAAACGGCACATTTACCCGTATCAGAATCACGCCGATGCGTTTTTTAATTCCGCTTTGATTTATGAGCTGGCCGCCCTCAAGCCGCTGGCTCAGCCGTTGCTGCTCCAAGTAGAGCCGGGCACGCCGGCACGGATGGAAGCGAATCGTTTGCTGGCCTTTTTGCAATGGTTTGAACCACTCACGGCCGTGGACACGGCCGTGGTTGCCAGCGTCTCTATCCTGCGCGAGTTTATCGGCGGCTCTATTTTGGACGATTACGAACCGAGTTAAGCTAGACTGGCGCAGGGCGAAAAGGCGTCACACCTGCGCTAACCCAAACCATAGCAGAACGCTGGCCTTATTCACTCATCGTTGTTCTATTCTATTCCCCACTGCTTTCCGTATCGTTGTCGTTGCCAGTCACAACCGTCACCGTAATGCCGTCCAACGTGATGAGAGCTGTGCTGGCACGATTACGCAAGATGACGTCAAACGTGAATTGGCCTGGGTTTTCGGGAGACCAGCGTTCTCGAAAAGTGACTTCCGTTTCACCGCTAAAAGTTTTGGGCGAGACACCTGAACCCGCGATGCTAAGGCTGGTAATACCATTCGGGTCGCGCACTTCTACCACGATTTCAATGGATTCGCCCAGCACGATTTGGGCATTGTTTTCAGGTGACAGAAAGGTAGCGGAAGGGGGAGCCATGGTGGGGATGAGCGTTGGCTCGGGCGTGTCGGTGGGGGCAACAATCACGGCCGCCGTGGGCACAAACGTGGCAATCGGCGTGGCTTCGGGTTCACCTTCCTCACTAAGGCTAGCCAACCCCTCCCCGCTAAACAGAGCCGAAACCATGGCCGCGCCGCCAAATAGAAACATGCACACAAAACAGAACAGGGGCAAAATAACCAGCACAAAAATCGCCCCAAAAATGATTTTGCGGCGGTTGCTTCGGGGCTGGCCGTTAGCGTCGTCTTGTCCATTGGCTACCCCGTCGCCATCCTCCCGCACCCCCGCAATAAGGTCGTCTTCGTCCCAAGCGTTCTCGGCGGCTGGCTCTGCAACTGCGCCATAGCTGTCATCATATTCTTCGTAATAATCACCATAATCATCAAAATTATCGGACATAATGTATTTACTCCTGAAAAGCAATGAGATTAGATAGCCGTTCAGCTAGTCAGTCTTTCAGCCAATCAGCTAGCTAGACTGCGTAGCAAACTTGATTTTTCAACTCAATAACAGAGTGTTTGACGAGTTACTTCTTATTTTAGGCCATTCAGCCACTCGAATATGACCAAATTGTGTCGAGAAAAACAAGCTGAAATGCTGAACGGCTACCTTTTTATCTTTGTCAGAAGAATGCCTGATTTTCCGTTATTCGTCAAAGCTTTGGCGACAGACAACTAGCCTGCGCCAACAGGCGAAAAGCGCTAAGGGCGGTATTGTCACTAAACGCTGGGGATGACTTTATACAAAAACGGCGAAGATGGTGAAAATACGTTAGAATGAAGTTTTTTCGCATAAAACTGCTAGGAGAACAGATGACCAATTTACCACAGCTAGGCCAAGCGGCACGGCAGGCCAGTCGCCAATTAGCGACCCTGACGGGTGACCAAAAAAATAACGCCCTGTATGCGATTGCGACGGCGTTGGAGGCAGAAACGGTCACAATTTTGGCCCAAAACGAGTTAGACATCGCTGATGGTCGGGCGAAAGGGTTAAGCGACGCTCTGCTCGACCGACTTTTGCTCACGCCAGAGCGGATCGGCAAGCTGGCGGCGGACACGCGCCAAGTGGCGACTTTACCCGACCCCGTCGGCTCCGCTATCGAGAGCCGCGTTTTGCCCAACGGCCTGCACCTGACCAAGCGGCGTATCCCGCTGGGGGTGCTGGGCGTCATTTATGAAGCACGGCCGAATGTAACGATTGATATTGCCGTGCTGGCTCTGAAGACGGGCAACGCGGCTATTTTGCGGGGGGGTAAAGAGACGCTCCGCAGTAATTTGGCTCTGATTGAGGTGATTCAGGGCGCGTTAGTTCAGGTGGGGTTGCCGTCCACGGCCGTGCAATATATCGCCAACCCCGACCGCGCCCTCGTGCGGGAATTTATGCGGCTCGACCAATACGTTGACGTGCTGATTCCACGCGGCGGGCATAGTTTACATAAACTATGCCGCGAGGAAGCGACCGTGCCCGTTATTACAGGCGGCATCGGCATTTGTCACGTCTTTGTGGATGAAACGGCCGACTTTGCCAAAGCGCTGGACATCATCGAAAACAGCAAAGTCCAGCGGCCGAGCGTCTGCAATGCGCTGGACACCGTACTGGTTCATGAGCGGGTCGCCGCTGACTTTTTGCCGCAGGTGGCGGAGCGGATGGCGCAGAACGGGGTTGAATTGCGGGCGGATGAGCGGGCGTGGGAGATTTTGCGGGAGATGGCTCTGGACACGGCCGTGGAACCCGCCGGCCCTGATGATTTCTCGACGGAGTGGATGGCTCTGATTTTGGGGCTAAAAGTGGTGGATTCTCTCGAGGAGGCCATTACCCATATTCAAGACCACAGCCTCGATCATTCCGACAGCATTGTGACCAATGATTGGCAAAACGCGCAAAGATTTATCAATGCGGTCAACTCCTCGGCCGTGTTTGTTAACGCCAGCACCCGCTTCAACGACGGCGGTCAATTTGGCCTCGGCGCGGAGGTGGCCGTCAGCACGCAAAAGCTCCACGCCCGCGGGCCGATGGGCTTGGAGGAGCTAACGACGTATAAATGGGTGGTGTTGGGGGATGGGCATATTAGGGAGTGACGAGTGCGGAGCGATGAGTGATGTATCAGTGACCTAAAGGATAACAAAATGGCTAAAGAGATTTTAGACAAACTACAGGCAGAATTAGATAAGGCGATGGCAGAGCTGGATGATGCGGAGCAGGCGGCGTTACTGCTCGAGTTAAAGGAGGTGATTAGTGACCATCTGGATGAGCAGAAGGAGACGGAGGAAGCGTCGCTGATTGCTAAACTACAGGCCACGGCCGTGCGTTTTAAAGTTGAGCATCCCACTCTCTCCGAAAGCTTTATCTTCGCGGTCAACAGCCTCAACAACGCTGGGCTTTAAGCACACAACACGGAATTTCTCACAGAATGAGCAAACTTGCGGCTAACGCTTGCAAATCAGACACAAATTTATCGGCCGCTGGGGAGTCAATCCAACGGATCAACTGCCAATCAATAACAGCGACTTGATTCAATGCTCTGGCTAAGTCAGGAGCGAAAATACCTGCCGCCTTGCTTTGCGCATCATCAATGGCGACAGATAGTGACAAATTTTGCTGGCAACAAAATCCCCAAATATCGGCTAGATCCTTGCTTTCTTCACGCCCAAGCACGGCCGTGATTTTATTGGCCAAAATATTCTCTGGACTATCTACCCGCCCCAAGACTTCATGGATACGGATGTCACCCACATGGGCTGGGACATCGTTAATCATCTCAATCTTTAAGGCAACATTCTTTTCCGTCACAACGAGACGTATAAAGCGTTCATCACGGTTCAAAACTTGGCATGACCACGCAGATTGTTTTAGCAAAGCTTGGATAAATCTATCAGCCCAAAGCACAAAGTCGTGGTGGTCATTAACAAAGAAATCTAAATCATCCGAAAATCTATGATGCAGATAGAGTCGTGAGGCGGCCGTACCTCCAGATAGATAAAATCCAGTCTCCAAACCAGCCAGCACGGCCAAAACGCGGTCTTGTAGCGGATAAAGCTGGGTAAAGTAATAAGAATGTTCACTCATAGAAATAGCCTGCTCTCCCCAATACCTTCGCCAAACATTTGAGCTAAAAAAGTGAAAAAGAGTTGAAACTCTGGTAAAGTTTTTTGACCAAAAAGAAACCAACCAGAGAATCAACTCATGCCAGAAATCGTAGCACTTTTACATGGAATCAGCCAATCTG
>JBGTIZ010000049.1:0-31084 GCA_041745395.1 Promineifilaceae bacterium (SeqCode)
ATGGAGCCAGTACTTTTTGTGCCCTACGGTCTTACATTTCCACCGTGCGTAAGCAAGGGCAAAAGGTAATAGATGCTTTGCACAATGTATTGATTGGTCAAACTTACTCACCTCTGATCACCAGAGAGGGTTAGTAGTTACGAATTACCTAAATTAGCACAAATCATTGAGAAGAAATTCCCTGAATTTTATCATGAACTTGACTTGAATTTCGATACGCCGCCAAAGCGTACTCGTAAGCCACGCCGTGCTTCCCAAACCAAGTCCATAACTGCTTCTTCTAACCCTTCTGATGGCGTGGATACAGTTTCTATATTCTCTAGCGTTTTAAACTTCATCACTCCTGGAGCAATTATAGGGTCAATTTTTTTTGGACACTTCTACACTGTGTTTTTTAGACCAGACTTTTGGCCAGAGTCTTGGGTTACACCACTCATGGCTCCTTTCCACTTTGCACTTTTGGGGTTTTACATTTTCTTGCTACTACCTTATGCCTTCTGGTGCCACGACTATTGGCAGCGTATTAATCTGAACACAGCCCAAGCAAGAGATTTTACCAACAATGATATAGCAAATACTTGGGCACAGATGATCATCGAGGAACGGAAGCGACTGGGGCGTTTTCAATCGGTTGAACGGGCGAAAGCTGTGCTGACGGACGGTAGAAGCCGAAGTGCCAAAGAGATTTTGGACGAATCTTATCGTGTGGGTTGGCTTCCGTTTAATTATGGCACGTATGTGGCATGGGGCATGAGAGAGTTAAGGGATAGGAAACGCACGAGAAGGCGGGGATGAAGGGACAGGGGCAATGTTCGCTCGCGTTCCAAGTTGCGCGACTCATTTCCCCGGCACTTTGGAAGTGCCGGGGAAGTTCACGACCGATAATTGGGGAAGAGGCTTTTGTGGGGGATTGAGAGATAGCGCGGGTAAAAAATAATGTCCCGTTCTGGCTGTTTGCCTGATTTGCTTGTTGCTTTGCAGGGCAATTTGTCAATTCTGCCATACCGTAGGGCAAAGGCATGCCTTTGCCCTACGGTACGCAAAAACCACGGCCGTGAGGTCATTGGCAAATCCAACCCAAAGCACAGTCGCCTGTTGGTGAGCAGAAAGCATGTACTGTCAGGCAAATGTGAGCCGTCTATGAGACAAAATGAATGCAAGTAAGAAAGAAATTCGTTAGAATGGGGGTTGGTTGGTTTTCCGTCGGTCTGCGGTATTTATTTGAGGAAACCAACTGACTGGTCGAAATACTAACACACCCATCCCAAACCATTCACACCTACAGGAGATAAACAATGGATTTCAATGCAATTCTACAATCATGGAAAGGGGCTTTAACCAACCCCAACGAAGAGTATTTTCGTGAGCAGTTAAAAATGGTTAACCTGACCCAAGGGGCGGTCGGGATTCTTATCGCGGCCGTGATAGCTGGTATCTTGAGCGGTATCGGCACCTTTTTTGGGGGCGCGGCCGCTACGGCGTCTCTCGGGCCTCTTTTTGAAGAGCTGGGTATGTCGGCGGCTGAAGCGCAGTCCATTTTTGCCGCTAGCCAACCCTCTTTTATCGGAATGATGTTCTCGACGTTGATTGGTTCGGTCGTGGGCTTCTTTATTGGGGCGGCGATTTACTGGATTTTTGCCAAGCTATTCGGTGGGGATGGCTCTTATGAAGAGCAAACCTATCTGATGTCTACCTACACGGCCCCGTTGTTTATTATCAATGGCGTGCTGGGGCTGATTCCCTTTATTGGACCGTTTCTCGCCATTTTTGTGAGCATTTACCAACTGGTGCTGAGCTATTTTGCCATCAAAGTCTCGCATCGTCTGACGAGCGGACGGGCGGCGATGGTGGTCTTGTTGCCGGTGATCATTGCGATTATCTGTGCTTGCTGTAGTCTTATATTCTTTGCTAGCACGATTGCCGCGCTGGTCGGTAGTGGTGAGTTTTAGTTAACTGTTCGGATCACGGCCGTGTTTCTGAAATAAAAAGACCCCAAGGTTAGCCAAACCCTTGGGGTCTTTTGTATTCCTGATGGGCAAGCCGTTACTTCACTTCTGATTTGAAAGCAGTTCTTCATAAAACACGGCCGTGTCCAGCGCAATCTTCCCCCAGCTAAACCGTTGCGCCAACGCCGCCGCCCCTTGCCCCAATTTACGCCGCAGAGCGTCATCCTTCCGCAACTGCTCAATCGCTTCGCTCAGAGCCAGCACATTATCCGGCGGCACTAGCCAGATATTTTCCCCATGTTTTAGCTCGGGTGTGGGAAAGGTGGGCGTGGTGCTGACAATGGCACGACCGTGGGCCAGCGCGGCCATCAGGGTTCCCCGCCGCAAAGAAGCCCCATCTTTATAGGGCAAAACCAGTAAATCGGCCGTGTGCAAAAACGTCGCCACCCGCACATCAGACAAAAAACCCGTCCAGTGCACCCGTTGCTCTAACGCAAACGCCGCAATCAACCGCTCCAGCGTCTGCAAAAAGAGCATATTTGTTTTGCTATCGCTCGCCCCCGTACGCCCCCCCACAAACACCAAATGCGTCCGTTTGTCTAACCCCGCCAACGCCTTAAGAAGCACATCCGCCCCTTTCGTGGGGTTCACAAAGCCAAAATAACCGAGCACAAAATCTTTCTTTTGCAAGCCCAGCGACTCCTGCGCCTCCGCTTTTTCAATCGGGTTGGGGATATACGTATGAATGTTGCTCCCAATCGGAATTTCCCGCACGCGAGCCTCTGCCGCTTCGGGGGAGAGCAGGTGGCCCAGTCGCTCATAATCTTCGGGATTGGTAGCAATGACCCCCGCCGCCCGCGTCGCCATAAAATCAATCGCTTTGGAGCGCAAAAATCCCGCCTTGGGGAAGAGATAAGGCACGCGCAAATCGTGAAACGTAACCACGGGCAAAGTCACACCCCGCAGGCGCCACGGCATAAAGTTCACAGCCGGGTGGCGCATGTTAAAGGCGGCGGGCTGATACTGAATATTGACCACATCTAGCTCATGCCGCACGGCAATATCCGCCACCAAATTATTTTCACGCCAGTGCCACCTGCGGCCACGGGGATGCAACTGCGCATAACCGAGGTTGACCGGCTCACGGGCGCGGTCTTCCAGCCGCCGCCATAACGCTAGCAGGCTATCTGAATCAGCTTGTTTTTGGTTAGGGGTGGGCGGGCGAGCATGAATAGAGGTGATGATATGAACTTCATGCCCCTGCTGGTGAAATGCTTTGGCTAACGCTTGAGTGAAGGCTCCAACGCCCCCTTCTTGTGGGGGGAATTCACCCGTGACCAGTCCGATTTTTAGTGTCATACCATATCGCCCTGTCGCACAAAGACCGCACCGGGCGGTGCGGCCGGGTGTGAAAAGGCTAAAAAATCCTAATCAATCATAATGTCGCTGGGCGACGGCACAGGATGGCCGCGCCATTTGAGCAGTGAAAACGCGTAGGCGCGGCGCAGGGTAGGGTAATCCGCCTGATTGTGGAGCTTGTCCTGCGGCTGTTCGTCTAAATCTTTGCCCTGCACAATGCGCCAGAGCGTGGTGTCATCGGCGTTGTTGAGGGCTAATAGGTCATGGTGAAAAGCGGTGGGAACTTTTTTAAGCGAGGGGGGCATGCCACAGCGCACGGTTTGCAACACAACGTCGGCCAAAGGGCGGCCTGTTGTCTCCGCAATTTGCTGGAGGGGTTCGTAAATGGATTGAGGCATGGGCAGGGTGACTAGATATTCTTTCATTATTCTAAACTCACAGGTAAGTAGCTTGATGAAGAGATAACTGATAAAGGTGATTATTTGATTGGCGTACGACAGTGTAGATAATGCGCCAATGATATACGATTTTGGGGCAGGCTCAAAGTTAAAACGGCCGTGTCGTCAGCTTTAGGACAAATCACCTAGGGAATGAGGGGGCTTTCGGATTTCGTGGGTTTGCAACAGTATCATGTATCACGTGTCATGTGTCATGTGGTTTTTCTCCGGACGTGGTCTGTCTAGCCAAGACAATGGCTAATTGAACCCGTGAATTCCTAAAGAGCCATTATCCAGAGAGATTGCTTACCTTCCGCTAAGTGCCTAGGTTTCTATCATGACATGATGACGTTAAAACCCAGCGGGGGGCAAGCCAGAGCGCAGGACTTGCCCGTAGGCGCGGACTCGTTGCCAGCGTAGCTCGCGCCGATGGCCGAGAACACCTTTAGTCGCTTCGAGCAGGAGTTGGGTAGCATAATTAAGCAGGAGAAAGAGGCGCAGGGTGAGGGCAGACACACGGCCGTGGTACTTCCGAAAATAGCGCAACTTCGCCCGATTAAAGTTAATATGCCGCTGAGTAGACGCTTGCTCACTACTCTTGCCCTGATAATGCGTGACCTGCGCCTCGGGCAGATACACAATCGGCCAGCCCCCCTCTAATTTAATGCGCCGACACCAATCCAGCTCTTCCGAATACATAAAGTACGCCTCATCCATGCCGCCCACCTGCGTATACACCCCGCGCCGTATGAGCATGGCCGCGCCCTGCACCCAATCCACTTCGCTGACAGCCTCGTCGGGCACATCGGCCATATAAAAGTGGCGCAAAATAGAGTCGGGCGCGTAGGGCTGGAGCCATGTGCTTTCCCAAAAGCCCGTCGCCAGCGTAGGGAAACGGCGGCGGGAAGATTGCACAGTGCCATCTTCGTTGAGCAGTTGCGGGGCGACCATGCCGACTTGTTCGTTGTGGGTGAGGTAGTTGACTAAGCTGGCGATAGCTCCCGGATGAACAACTGTGTCGGGGTTGAGCAGAAAAAGTAACGACCCTTGCGCCATTTCTAGCCCAATATTGTTCCCTTTGGCAAACCCCACGTTTTCGTCGCAGGCGACCAGCCGCACTTGGGGAAACTCGCCCTGTATCATGGCCGCCGTTCCATCACTGGAGGCGCTGTCTATGACGATAACCTCGAGGTCTATGCCCACGGCCGTGTCAAAAACAGAGCGCAAACAAGCCCGCACCAAGTCACGCACATTCCAACTGACAACAATAATCGAGAGAAACATAAACAGTCAGGAAGGGTTAAATAAATCGCAGAGGGCGCGGAGAACGCGGAGATTTTCTCGAGAAGACCCGCTCCTTTTCTTCCTTCTTCCCTCTTCCCTCGTCCTTTTTTCTGGTCGCTCAGTACTCTTTTTAACGGTAGATAATGTCCCGACCGAACAAACAGGCCGCGTTTTCAGTTGTGACGTTAGCCATCATATCGGGGGTGAGGCCGCGTAGTTCGGCGATGTAGTCGCAGATAAATTTGACATAGGCGGGTTCGTTGCGCTGGCCGCGCCGCGCTTGGGGCGCCAAAAACGGCGCGTCGGTCTCGACCAGAATGCGGTCAATCGGCATTTCGCGCACGATGTCGCGCAGTTCGTCGTTTTTTTTGTAGGTGATGGGGCCAGTAAAACCGAGAAAGTAGCCCATTTCGACCGCATCCACGGCCGTGTCCCAATCCCCCATGAACGAATGCAACACCCCCGGCTTCTCCACGTCTCGCAAAGAAGATTCGCCCAGCAAACGCAACACATCCGCGCTGGCGTCCCGATTATGAATAATCACGGGCAGGGCTAGGTCGAAGGCGAGTTCAAGCTGGGCGGCTAACGCTTCATGCTGAACCTGTTGGGGCGACGCATCCCAATAATAATCTAGCCCAATTTCGCCGATGGCGATGACTTTGGGATGGGCGGCGTAGTCGCGGATTTGCTCGAGCCAGTCGGGGGGTAGATCGGCGGTGCTGTTGGGATGGATGCCCACGGCCGTGTACACATATTGATACCGATCTGCCAGAGCCAGCACCTGCGGAATATCCCCTAAAGCCACGGCAGGCACAATAATCTTGCGCACCCCCGCCTCCACAGCGCGGGCTACAACCGCGTCCAACTCCTCCGCGAACTGGTGAAAATCAAGGTGGCAATGTGTATCAACAATCATAAAGTTCACTGCTTACGCGCTAATATCCGCTTAAAATACAAAGATGTTCTCGAGTAACTACTAGCCAACACGGCAAGCTCTGGCTAGGATGATCCCTCGAGAATGTTAGTCACCAAACGAAAACTTAACAAGGTTCATATGTACGGCAGGTTGTATGTGCAAAAATTCACAAGTACAATGATATTTGTCGGGTGCAAACATGCTGTTTGTCACTGCCCACGGCCGTGGTAATCGGCCATACTAAGCGACGGTATGCCACACCTTTGGGCTACACAACCCAAATCATACCACCAACAACCTGCCAATGTAATGAGTTGGTAATGATGCCATGGCAGACACCCGCCCATTATTGCAAACCCACTTGGCGGTTTGTAAGCTTACTCTGTTTTACTATCAACAAAATTTAAGGAGTGCATCAAACATGAAGAAGATTTTCCTATTTGCCTTACTTGCTCTATTCACCTTAGCCTTAGCCGCCTGTGGTGGCGGTGCGAGCGCACCCGCTGGCGGTGGCGACACCTCAGCTACTGGTCCCACCACCCTCACCATCAAAGGGCAAGACATCGCCTTTGACGTGAACGCTCTACGCGCCAACGCTGGCAACGAGATCATTGTCAACTTTGAAAACGTCGGCACCCTGGAGCACAACTGGGTACTTCTGCCTCTTGGCATGGACCCTCTTACCGCAGTCGAATCTGACGTCCTCCCCGGGGCAGATGCTGGTATCTTACAGGGTGGCGAATCTGTGAGCTTCTCCTTCTCCGCTCCCCCTGCTGGCGTTTATGATTACGTCTGCACCGTAGAAGGACACGCCGTCGCTGGTATGGTTGGCAAGCTAACGGTCGAGTAAACCGCAAAAAACAGCCAAACCGAAACGCATAAAAAAGAGCCATCCTGTCGCAGAATGGCTCTTTTTTTATTTGTGGCTATGGTCCAATCTCTCGCCAAAGTGCGAAGAGTGCCCAGTTTTCCTCTCTCTGGCCGCGAGGCTGGCTACTTATCAAACAGCTCACCCGTCGTTTGGCAGATGGCGAGCGTGTAATCTAGCATAAGCTGGGGGGGAAGCGCGTCTGGGTTTTGGTATTGGGCGAGCAGGGTTTGGGCGGCTTGGCGACCGATTTCGTAGGCGGGGATAACCACGCTACTCACGGCCGGGGTCGTGCGTTGAGCCATGGGTAAATAGTCGAAGCTAATGATAGAAAGTTGCTCTGGGAGACGAATGCCAGCGGCATAACAGTAATCTATCATGCCCATCGCTAGGAGGTCATTCAGGGCAAACACGGCCGTGGGTGGGTCAGCCAAAGCCAACAGTTGCGCCAACGCCGCCTGACCATCCGCTGGCGTCATCTCCGTTTCAATCACCAATTCAGGCCGCAAGGGCAAACGATGATTCAACAGGCTTTCTTGGTAGCCTAGCCAGCGGGAGACGGCCACCCCAGCCGTATAGCGTCCCCCCACAAAAGCAATCTGCGTGTGCCCCAGCTCCACCAAATAATCCACCGCCGCCCGCGTGCCCGCCTGCGAGCGAAACGCAACCGAGCCGATGCGCTCGTCCAGCACTTCTTCCCCCGCCACCACCACAGGAATGCGCCGCGCCGCCAAATTTTGAAGCAATTGCAGGGTCTTATCCGCCAAGCCAAACTGGGCGGGCACAAGAATAAAGCCGTCCACGCCACGCTGAAGCAGTTGCTGGATAAGAGCCTGCTCTTTTTCGGGCTGGCCGTCGGTGCTGGTGATGAGGGCAAGATAGTCCACGGCCGTGAGCACATCCTCAATCCCCCGCGCCAGCGTGGCCGTATACGGATAGCGAATATCTGGCACAAGCAACCCCACCATCTGGGTTTGCCCCCCCGCCAGCGCTTTGGCAAACAGATTGGGCTGATACTCTAGCTCTTCCGCCGCCTGCAAGATGCGGGCGTGCGTCTCGGCTTTAATCAGGTGGGGTTTGTTGAACGCATTGGAAACGGTAGCGGGGGAAACATTGGCTCGCTTGGCGACATCATAGATGGTAGGCATGGGTTGATTGGGTTGAATTGTAAATGGTGAATGGTGAATGGTGAATGGCTATTTTAGCCTAACTCGGTTGGGCTGGGCATTAAACCGCTTCAATTAGGAAGGGGACACGGCCGTGGTTTCCCCCATCACCCACCCCCAACTCCTTCACATCCTCCAGATAATCAGGTTTGACACCATAAAATTGAACCGCTACAATCAATTCACCACACCCACTTCTTATCCACCTTGCACCCCGCACCTTGCACCACAGGAGAACACACCCCATGAGCGACGATTTTTTACCCATCAAAAAAATTGACCATGTAGAGCTATATGTGGGCAACGCTAAACAGGCGGCCCACTTTTACCGCACCGGCTTTGGCTTTGCCCATACGGCGTATTGCGGCCTCAAGACGGGCAGTCGTGACCGCGCCTCTTATGTGCTAGAACAACATCTGGTGCGGCTGGTGCTGACCACGCCGCTCAGTCCCGACCATGCTATTGCCCGCCAGATTCATCTGCACGGGGATGGCGTAGCCGTCATTGCCCTCGAAGTGCCAGACGCCGCTTCAGCTTATAAAGAGACGACGGCACGGGGCGCGACGGGCGCGATTCCGCCCACGCAGGAGGAAGATGAATATGGCGTTTTACGTTATTCAGCCATTCGGGCGTATGGGGACACTTTAATCAAGTTTGTAGACCGTTCTGATTACAAGGGCGCGTTTGCGCCAGGCTTTACGGCTCGTCATGCGAGTGACTATGCGAATGGCGTGGATGAACGGGAGCAGGGACACGGCCGTGTGACCGGCTTTGGACTCAAGCACATTGATCACATCGTGGGCAACGTCGAACTCGGCGCCATGAACCGCTGGGTGGACTTCTTCGCCGATAGCATGGGCTTCAGCCAACTTCTGCACTTCGACGATAAAGACATCTCCACCGAATATTCCGCCCTCATGTCCAAAGTGATGGAAGGCGGCGGCGGCAAAATCAAGTTCCCCATCAATGAACCAGCCGAGGGCAAGAAAAAGTCCCAGATTCAGGAATATCTTGATTATCATCACGGCCCCGGCGTCCAGCATTTGGCGCTCTCGACCAACAACATCATCGAAACCGTCACCCGTCTGCAACAGAGCGGCATCGAGTTTTTGAGCGTGCCTACCGCCTATTATGATGAGCTAGAAGCTCGCGTGGGCAAAATCAACGAACCTGTGGCGGAACTCGCCAAGCTGGGCATTTTGGTAGACCGCGACGATGATGGCTACCTCCTGCAAATCTTTACGCGGGGGGTGCAAGACCGCCCCACCCTCTTCTTTGAAATCATCGAACGGCACGGCTCACGCGGCTTTGGCAAAGGCAACTTCAAGGCGTTGTTTGAAGCGATTGAGCGGGACCAAGATTTGCGCGGAAATTTATAGCGAGGTGCAAGGTGCAGGGTGCAGGGTAGAGATGCCCCTTGCACCCTGCACCTTGCACCCTGAAGCCTAAGCTTATGAACAGCATACTTCTTGATTTCACAAAGTACGCACCCGAGGAGATGTTGGCTCGGGCGGAGGCATTTTATCAAGAGATGAAGCAGAGGCGCACGGTGCGGGATTTTTCTGACCGCCCAGTAGCGCGAGAGGTTATTGAGCAATGTTTGCTG
Source organism: Promineifilaceae bacterium (SeqCode) (assembly GCA_041745395.1). Taxonomy (GTDB): domain Bacteria; phylum Chloroflexota; class Anaerolineae; order Promineifilales; family Promineifilaceae; genus Hadersleviella. The sequence goes on from JBGTIZ010000049.1 coordinate 9,583, forward strand.
ACGGCGGGCACGGCTCCCAATGGAGCGAATCAACAGCCGTGGCATTTTGTGGTGGTGCAAGACCCAGCGGTGAAGCGGGCGATTCGGCTCGCGGCGGAGGAAGAGGAGCGGGCGTTTTACCACGGCCGTGCGAGCGAAGAATGGCTCGAAGCCCTCGCCCCCCTTGGCACAGACGAAAACAAGCCTTTTCTGGAAACCGCCCCCTATCTCATCGCCATTTTTACCCAGAGCTACGGCCTCGGCGCGGACGGCGCAAAAATCAAGCATTACTACGCCACCGAATCGGTCGGCATCGCTACCGGGTTTTTGATTACGGCTCTGCATCACGCAGGACTCGCTACGCTGACGCACACGCCCAGCCCGATGAAGTTCTTACACCAAATTCTAGAACGTCCGAGCAATGAACGGCCGTTTCTCCTGCTGGTGGTGGGGTATCCAGCCGACAACACGGCCGTGCCCAACATCAGCAAAAAGAGCTTGGAGGAGATTGCTTCGTTTGTGTAAAAGCGTGCGAGGGGGGACGGACGATGTGCGACGGGCACAATGTATGCTGAAAGTATTGCTATATAGCCATATATTCGCTATAGTTCCCAAATGGACTCTCACCGACAGACGAAATTTGAGTGGGATACACAAAAAGACCTGTATAACCAAGAAAAACATGGGGTAGCGTTCATCAAAGCACAATACGCCTTTGCCGACCCTCAACGTATTATCTTGGAAGACATTACCCACAGCACCGAGTTAGAAAAACGGTACTATTGTTTGGGTAATGTAGACGGGTCAATTTTGACAGTGCGCTTTACATACCGAGGACAGCGTATCCGCATATTTGGCGCAGGATACTGGCGTAAAGGAAAACGTATCTATGACAAACAAAATCAGCTATAGCGATGGGCCAATAGGAGAAGTTCGCATCGTAGCGGACTTTTTGCCACCACCTGATGAATTAGCTTTCCGCGAGGAAACAGTCAAGGTAACAATTGCTTTGAGCAAGGTCAGTGTAGATTTCTTCAAACAAGAAGCCGCAAAACATCAGATTTCATATCAGAAGATGATCAGGCGCTTGCTAGATGAATACACCTTGCAACAAAGTCGTGGCTGAGAACATACAGATTTAAACACAGGTAACCAAGCGCAAACCTCTCGACAACATCACACAACCTAAATAGCCTCCACCCACGGCCGTGTTCAAACCCCAGCACACGACCGTGTTTTATTTCCCCCCCTCAGATAAAATCCCCTATGACCTTTACCCGTACCCCCCTCACTTGGCTTAACTATGCCCTGCTCGCTTTTTACGCTTATTATCAGGCTGGTCTCGGCCCGCTGATGCCGTTCCTGCGGGACGAACTCAACCTGAGTTATACGCAGGGCGGCTTTTACCCCAGCGCGTTTGCCCTCGGCATGATTGGCGCGGGCGTGGGCGGAGCCTCTCTGGCGGAATGGCTAGGGCGACGGACGATATTGTGGGGAGGCACGGCCGTGTTAGTGGTCGGTGTCCTTGGCCTGCTCTTTGGCCCCAGCATGTGGCTAACGCTTCCCGCCGTGTTGCTCATGGGGCTGTCGGGCACGCTGGTCATGGTCATGGTGCAAGCCATTCTGGCCGACGCGCACGGCGCATCACGCGCCACCGCCCTCACCGAAGCCAACGTCGCCGCCAGCCTCAGCGCGACCATTCCCCCGCTGGCGGTGGGCGGCTTGGTCATGTTAGGTCTGGGCTGGCGGGCGGCCTATGTATGGCCTCTACTAGTGGTGGCTCTGCTGGCGTGGTGGGGGTCTAAATTGTCCATTCCCACGCCCACGGCCGTGGACAAAACCCGCCCCGCCCCGCCCATGCCCCGCACCTTTTGGTTCATCTGGGTCGTGCTGGTCTTCAGCGTCGCCGCCGAATGGTGCGTGGTATTATGGAGTGCCGACTATTTAGAAACGGTCGTCGGTTTCGCCCGCGCCCAGGCGGCTTTGCTAATGGCACTCTTTTTTGGCGCGGCCGTGGTCGGGCGGCTCATAGGCAGTCAGCTAACGCGCAGGTACAGCAGTGAATGGCTGTTGCGGGGGGCGTTGGTGATCTCTCTCATTGGATTTTTGCTGTTTTGGCAAGCTCCCTTCACGGCCGTGCGGCTGATTGGCTTGGTTATCAGCGGCGCGGGCATTGCCAACCTGTTTCCGCTGGCGATGTCCACGGCCGTGAGCATTGACCCGGCCCAAAGCAATCGCACCAGTGCCCTCGCTGCGCTGGGAGGCGGCATCGCTATTTTTCTCGCCCCACTTTTCCTTGGCAGTCTCGCCGACCAATGGGGGCTACAAGTCGCCATGAGTACCGTGCCCGTATTGCTGGTGGTGGCCTTTTCGCTAACAATTATAAGTAAAGCAACGAGTGCTGAGCGATGAGCGACGAGTGCGCTTCGCGCTAGTTTTTGGCCGCAGGCCACGCGAGCCGCAGGCTCACTCATCGCTCAGCACTGAGCCTACTGAAAAAAGCTAACCGCAGAGAGCGCGGAGGACGCAGAGAGAAAAATCTACTCGAGAAAATCTCCGCGCTCTCCGCGTCCTCCGCGGTGAATTTGACCTTTTTTCAGGGGACTCAGCACTCATCGCTCAGCACTTTTCTACTATGAACTTTTCTATCGAAAACCTCCCCTACGGCGTGTTCAGCACGGCCGTGTCCGCCCCCCGCATCGGCGTCGCTTTTGAAGACGACGTGCTAGATTTAGCCCTGCTCGAAATCGAAGGGCTACTCGACACCCACAACCTGTTCAACCAGCCCGCGCTCAATGCGTTTATGGGCGCGGGGCGCGAGGTGTGGACAGCTGTGCGGCGGCGTCTGCAAACCTTGCTCAGTGAAGATATGCCCCGCCTGCGCCAGCTTCACGCGCTCATTCCGCAGGCGCAGGTGACGATGCACCTGCCCGCCCACATCGGCGACTACACCGATTTTTACGCCTCGCGGCAACATGCGACCAACGTGGGCACAATGTTTCGCGGCGCGGAAAACGCCCTGCCGCCCAACTGGTTACACTTGCCGATTGGCTACCACGGCCGTGCTAGTAGCGTCGTCATCAGCGGCACGCCGCTACGCCGCCCCCACGGCCAGCTCAAACCAAGCCCCGACGCGCCCCCCATTTTTGCCCCCAGCCAGCAGTTAGATTTTGAGCTAGAAGTGGGCGCGTTTATCGGCCTCGGCAACGAATTGGGCACACCCATTCCCATTGCCGAAGCTCAGGCGCATATTTTTGGGCTGGTTCTGCTCAACGATTGGAGTGCGCGGGATATTCAGCGGTGGGAATACGCGCCGCTGGGACCGTTTTTGGGCAAGAGCATCGGCACGACCATTTCGCCGTGGGTGGTGACGCTGGACGCGCTGGAGCCGTGGCGCATGGCGGGGCCAGCGCAAGTAGACCCCGTGCCGTTGCCTTATTTGCAGAGTACACGGCCGTGGGCTTACGATATTCCACTTGAGGTACACTTGAACGGACACCTTATCAGCCGCACCAACTTCAACCAGCTTTACTGGAACGTCGCCCAGCAATTGGCTCACCACACCAGCAACGGCTGTAACCTGCGCCCCGGCGACCTGCTCGGCTCGGGCACGATTTCGGGCGATACGCCCGACAGTCTCGGCTCCCTGCTCGAGATAACTTGGGGAGGCACGCGCCCCCTTACCCTGCCCGACGGCTCTCAGCGCACCTTCCTGCAAGATGGCGACACGCTCACCCTGACGGGCGGGGCGCAAGGGGTGGGGTTTGGCGAGGCGCGGGGGCAGATTTTGCCCGCCCTTGAATCGGCGTAAACAAGGAAAAAGAAAGAGGGAAGAAGGAAGAAAACGGGCGGATCTTCTCGAGAAAAACTCCGCGTTCTCCGCGCCCTCCGCGGTGAAACCTTTGTGCAAGCAATCTGTGACTCATACAAAAAACGGAGAAAAGCAATGAAAATCGGCATTCTAGGCACCGGACGCATGGGGCAAAAATTGGCTGAAATTTGGAGCAAGCTGGGGCATGAGGTCATGCTGGGGTCGCGGGAGGCGGCCAAGGCGGAACGCATGGCGCAAGAAATGGGGCACGGGGTGCGCGGCGGAGATTATCAGACCACGGCCGTGGACACCCCTCAAGAAATCATCGTTTTTGCCTTTCCTTGGTACGCCCTGACCGACGTCCAGCGCGAAATCGGCAAGCTAGAGGGCAAAATCATCATTGATTGCCTCAACCCGCTCATGTCCAGCGGCAGTCTCGCCCTCGGGCACAAATGGTCTGCTGGGGAAGAAATTCAGCAACTGTTCCCGCTAGCCTACGTGGTTAAAGCGTTTAACGGCATCCATTACCAAAGCTTAGACAAACCCCTGTTCAGCGGCCAGCCCGCCTCCCTCTTTTATTGCAGTAACTTTGACCAAGCGAAAACGGCCGTGTCCCAACTAGCCACCGAAATGGGGTTCGCCCCCGTGGATTGCGGCCCCATCAAACACGCCCGCTACCTCGAGCCACTCGCCACCCTTTGGATCCAAATGGCCTTCCACATGGGGCAAGGGCCAGAAATGGCGTTTGTGCTTTTACCGAGATAAAGCGATAAAGCGTGCGAGGTGCGAAGGGCGAAGGGCGACGTGAACCTCGCCCCTCGCACCTCGCACCTCGCCCCTAAAAACATGACATCTAACTCCCCCCTCAACATCGGGCGCAAGCTCATCGAACCGGGCGAACGGCGCACCGTTAATCTGCCTTTGGCGCGGCTGTACACGAGTGCCCAGCTCAAAATGCCGGTACACATCATCCACGGCCGTGAAACTGGCCCTCGTCTCTTCGTGTGCGCCGCCATTCATGGGGACGAACTCAACGGCATCTCCATCGTCCATCGTCTGCTCAATCATGCTTGGCCAGATAATTTACGCGGCACGCTCCTGCTCATTCCCGTAGTCAACGTGTACGGCCTCATCACCCATTCCCGCTACCTGCCCGACCGCCGCGACCTTAATCGGGAGTTTCCTGGGCGGCGGCGCGGGTCGCTCACGGGGCGGCTGGCCGCGCTTTTCATGCGTGAAGTCGCCGCCAAATGCACGCACGGCATCGATTTACACACGGGGTCAAACCATCGCACCAACCTGCCCCAAATCCGCGCCAATCTAAACCACCCCCCCACGGCCGTGATGGCGCACAGCTTCGGCGCCCCGCTCATTTTGGACGCCGCCAACCGGGACGGCTCCCTCCGCGCCGCGCTCGCCCAGCGCAACATTCCCGTGCTGGTTTACGAAGGCGGGGAGGCGTTGCGCTTTGATGAAGAGGCGATTCAGGTGGGGGTCAATGGGGTTTTGCGCGTGATGCAAGGGCTGGGCATGATTTCGGCTAGCGCGGCGGCTCCCCCACCGTCAGAAAAACCGATGGTGGCTCAATTTTCGCAATGGGTGCGGGCAGGGATTAGCGGCTTGTTTTACCCAAGTGTGGCGATTGGCGACACCGTTGCCGTTGAACAACCCATCGGCCAAGTCAACGATCCGCTGGGCAACCGCGCCGCCTCGCTCGCCGCCCCCTTCGCTGGCCGCATCATCGGCCTGCGCAATCTCCCCCTCACTTATCAGGGAGATGCATTGTTACACATTGCGGGGACAAAAAGGGAGCAGTGAGAAAGGGGCAACTTCTCACTTCTCACGCCTCACTCAACAACTTCCAACACATCCGCCGCTAAATCATACCGGTCGTTATACGGCACAACGACCACGCCTTGGACAATGTCCAACAGTTGCAGGGCAATCTCTTGGGCGATGGTCACGCCCTGCCACGGATTGTCCCCCGCGAGGCGCAGAGCCTGCCGATATGGCTCAGGGATTTCGATACCGGGCACTTCGTTGTGAATAAACTCGGCCGTGCTGGCGTTAAAAAGAGGCTGGACAGCGGCCAAAATCGGCGGTGGCGTGCCATATTCACGCCGATATTGTTCTAAAAATTCGGCCGCCTTTTCAGGGTCAAACACCAGCCGCGAGAGGGCAAAATCAGCCCCATTTTGCACATTTTCATGTAAAAGGCGCATCTCCCGCTTATTGCTGGGATTGTTTAGATTAACGCCACAGCCCACCACAAAATTGGTCGGCTGGTCGAGCGCATTTTCGAGTTGGTCCACCCCCGCGTTTAACTGCTCCTTGATAAGCTTGATGAGGCCGCCGGGCATAATGTCGTAATGGTCGTCCGCTTCGGGGTAATCGCCGATTTTGGTGCGGTCGCCGAGCGTGACGAACAAATTGCGTAAACCGAGGGCGTGCATCCCGAGCAGGTCAGCCTGAATGCGGAGCAGATTCCGCCCACGAGTGGGAAAATGCAGGATGGTCTCGAGGCCGACCGCTTGTTGCAGGACGTGTCCCGCGCCCCAAGCGCTCATGCGCATCCGCGCTTGAGGTAGGTCGGGCACATTAAAAAAATTCGCGCCCGCCTCGGTCATGGCGCGGCCGGTGGCGATTAGTTTCTCCACGGCCGTGCCCTTGGGTGGCGTCATCTCGATAGATTTGACCCGCGTCCCTTGGGCAAGTGCTTGCGCCAAGCGAGTTGGCTTGTTGGGGTTTACTTCGATGCCCGTCAGTTCAACCACGGCCGTGTGCTGATTCAACACCTCCAGCGCGGGCGGGAGCGGCAGTGGCTCAGCGGGCGGGTTGTCTATCGCTTGGCGCATGACGGCAATATGCTCGGCCGTGGTGCCGCAACAGCCGCCAATCAGCCGTGCCCCGGCGGCGATAAAAGCGGGCACGTATTGCCCAAAATAAAAAGGCGTAGCGGGATAGAGCAAACGTCCCCCTTCGAGCGTCTCAGGAAAACCAGCGTTGGGCGAGACGGCCAACGGCATGTCGGGCACAACGGCGTGCATCAGGCGCAAAATATGGTAAATCTGGGCGGGGCCACTGCTACAGTTGAGGCCAAGGGCGTCTACGCCCATTTGTTGCAACTGCACGGCCGTGTCGGCGGGTGTGTTGCCCAGCAGGGTTCTATCCTCGCGGGTAAAGGTCATCTGGGCCACGATGGGAATATGCGGGGCGATGGTGCGGGCGACTTCCACGGCCGTGCGCACCTCTGGCAAACTGCTCATCGTCTCCAGCACCAGCAAATCCACCCCCTCTTCCCCATTCAACGGCTCCACCAACGCCCCAATCTGCTCCATAAACGCCGTGCGCACCTGCCGCACCGAGACGCGCCCCAGCGGAGCCATCGTTACCGCCAGCGGCCCCACCGACCCCGCCAACAAAACAGGCCGAAACGAGCTGGCAATCATGCGCCGCGCAATGGACACGGCCGCCGAATTCAGCTCCGCCACGCGGTTATCGGCCGAATGTTTGCCCAGCCGAAAGCGATTCGCCCCAAAGGTGTTGGTCAAAATCACGTCCGCGCCCGCCTCAATATAGGCGCGATGCACTTCGGCCACCAGCTTCGGGTTTTCCAGATTGAGCAAATCGAGCGGCCGCTCGAGCGAAATACCAAAGCTGTACAGCACCGTGCCCATCGCCCCATCCATCAGGAGCGGCTTTTCTTGTTGGAGTCGTTGTTCAAATTCAAGTCTGTCCATTTTGGGTTTTTGATTTTAGATTTTGGATTGAGCCACGCTACTTCTCACGTAAGCGTTGAGACCCCAAGAGTTTCATCTCGAGGGTTAAATTATATTGAGTCTACTGCAAAAGGATCAGTTTCAGCGTAGAGGGCACGGAGAACGCGGAGATTTTCTGGAGAAGACCCGCTTATTTTCTTCCGTCTGCCTTCTTGCCTCTTCCTTTTATTTACTCATCAATCCACGCCTCGAGCCATGCTTGCAAATCGGCGGGGCTGTTGGCGACGACGGGGATGAAGCGCGTACCGGGATAATGATGGTCATACCAGACGCTGGTCAGGGTTTCGGGCCAATGGTGCGGGTTGATGCAGATGACGATACGCTCCGCCACTTCGCCCACGCCCGCATCATCGGCTGAAAAGCCAACGGTATAACGCCCAATATAGCTCCCTCGGGCGGCGGCGACGAGCCATGTTTCATCGGCCGTGGGGGGGAGCAACACATACACCCGCCGAAAATCAAGCCGAGGACGGCCGCTGGGCACAATTTGGACTTCACGCGCCGCTTTGACCAGCCGCTGGGCGAGCAGTCGCGCCCCTTTGTCGCCGATAAAGCGCAAATCATACAGCCCTTCAGCGGCGATGGTAAATTGATAGTGCCAAAAATAGCGGTCATCTTCCTGTTTGCTCCCCGCAAAGGTGACGGGCACGAGTTGGCCGTCGGGCGTGGCGACTTCTAGCTCGACCATTTTGTGGGGGCGCAGGGCACTAACCACGGCCGTGGCCTCTTGTACAGGATGCGGCCGTTCTGGCTCAAGCTGGATATGGGTATCCCCTGGCCCGACGATATTGGTCACCCGCTTGTAACGCCCCACGGGACGCAACTCAGCGCGTCGCCAAAAAACGGTCTGCTGACGCTTGGGCAAATGGGGCGCACTCTTGAGAAAAATCGTCACCACAGACGCTTGCGCCGTGGCCGTCAGGCGCAAAGTGACCCATTTTCCCAACGCTTGCTGGGGCTGGCTCCAATGAATGAGCGGACTCTGCCCATCTAGCCCGCCCGTGGGGTCTAGCCCAATCTGCAAATTGACGTCGGAGCCATCTTGGATTAGCCCCGTCTCTTCCGCTTCGCTGGACCACGCCTGCACGTCTACGCTTAGCTCATAGTTTTCGCCCGCCACGGCCGGGGCTTGCTGAAATAACCCGGCCGTGTGGGTGGCAAAGGGGCTATTGACCACCGCCACCATATCCCCATCTAAATAGCGAAAATCATAGCGGGGCACATGATTTTGCCACGAGGGGGCACTTTTACCCGTGGGCGGGGGAACCCACCACGGCCCCCAACTGGCGGGCACAAGCTGGTTTTTCTCGCCCCGAAAGGGAGCAAAATCTTGGTTGAGGTCGCTGTTGCGGAGTAGGTTGTTTTCGGCCATAGAAGAAGGGGGAGTAGGAGAGTAAGTGAGGAAGAGCGGCGATTAAGCCGCTCGAATAGGATCAACTCGTATAAAAAACGGAATCTTGAGGAACTCACGGTGTCACTTAGCGACCGCCTTGGCTAAACAAGCCACGTCCAGAGAAAATCCACATGACACATGACACGTGAAACATGACACCGTTCAAAACCCCACGAAATCCGAAAGACTCTTTATTGTATGAAGCCGACTCACGGCCGTCAATCAAAGCCCAGCCCGCGCTCCTTGAGAGAGACAAAACGCTGATGCCCAATGACGATATGGTCGAGCAGTTCGATATTGAGCAATTTGCCCGCTTTGTTAATCTCGCGGGTGACGCGCACATCTTCGGGTGAGGGGGAGGGGTCGCCAGAGGGATGGTTGTGAACGACTATAATGGCGGCCGCGTTGCGCCGAATGGCGGGTCGGAATAGCTCGGCGATGCGCACGACGCTGGTATTGAGCGAGCCAATATAAACGGTGGGCACGGCTAACACTTGGTTGCGGGTGTCGAGCAGGATAACCCGCAGGTGTTCTTGCTCGAGCAGGCTCATTTCAGACATGAGTAAATTGGCGGCGTCGGCGGGGGCGATAACTTTAGGTCGTTCTTCCGGGGTCACGGCCGTGAGTCGGCGCCCCAATTCCAAAGCGGCCTTGATTTCCACCGCCTTGGCCGGGCCAACGCCCGTCACCATCTGCAACTCCTCCAGCGTCGCTTGGGAGAGACCTGGCAAATCCCGAAACTGGCTCAGCAGTCGCTCGGCCAGCCGCAAGACGCTCTCCCCGCCCGACCCCGTGCGCAAAATAATGGCGATCAGTTCACTGTTGGAAACAGCCCTCTCGCCCACGCTCATCAGCCGTTCGCGGGGGCGTTGGTTTGTGGGTAAATCACGAATCAGGGGATGGTATTGAACGTGTGGGGCGGCATCCGCCATAGGCTTTCTCCCGGAAAAAATGAATAAGGCGTAATGAATAATGAGTAAAGAGGGTCGGTCAAATTTCGTAAGCAGACCGACCCCTTTATTCATTATTCATTGTTCATTACTCATTGTGTTTTGATGTTAAGCGTCCGCGCTTTTGATAAGGATAACCAGCTCTTCCCAATCTTCGGGGTCGAGGTGCAAGGAAACGCCGCCCATTTCGACGTGGTAGAGCGTGCCGTTTTCATCTTTAGTGCGCACCACAGAGAAGTTGTCGGTTTCAGCAATCAAGTCCATATCAATTTCTTCGTCCATGTTATTACTCCTTATTAGCGTGCTTAGTTGTGATGGCCGAGAAGATTCACGGCCGTGTCGGTTTGTAAGTCTGCTGACAAATCGCTTGGCTCTATCGTTTCAGCGGTCGAAAGCAGTTGTGTCTCCTGAATTTTATCGGGAAACGGGGGAATATCCAGCAACTTGCAATACACATAGCGAAAAATTACGCGCCCACTGGCCACCATCGGCGCGGCCAGCAAAATCCCCAAAATACCCGCCAGAGACGCCCCGCCCAAGGCCGCCACAAAAACAATCATCGGGTGCAGATCTAGGCTGTTGCCCATGACGCGAGGCACAAGCACATAATTTTCAAATTGCTGAAGCAAAATATAGCCAATCATGACCGCTAAGCCAAACCAAAACGGCCCCATCATCCCCCCCAGCCAGCTTTGGTCATACTGCACAAAGGCAATCAACGCGGCCGGGATCATAGCCAAAGTCGCCCCAATTTGCGGCACAAATTCTACCAGCCCCGAAATAAACCCCAGCAGAAGCGCGTGCGGCAAGCCGATAATCGTCGCCAAAAGAAACACTGTTGTGCCCATAATGACAAATAAAATAAGCTGGCCGCGCAAAAAAGAGTTCCAAGTGAGGCTTAGCTCTTCACCCAACGCATACATTTCTGGTTTGTACTGCCCAGGAACCCAATCAATCAACCCATCAAACAGCTTTTGGTGGTCTTTGACCATGTAAAATGACAAAAACAGCACCACAATTAACCACACAAGGGTCGAAATGGTCGCAGTCGCCAAGCTACCAAAGATATTTACAGAGCGTGCCCCCACCGTAGGCACATAATCAATCATGTAGGCAATGGCCTGCTCTAGCGGCACAATCTCTAACAGCAAGATTTCTTGCCCTAGTATCGCCACTGGCTCATCTACCAGTTCCAGCGCGTCTTGCAAGTATCCAGGAATGGCGTTCACAAACCCAACCCCTTGGTTAATCATGCCGGGAATGGTTCCCGCAGGGATAGCGATGAGAAGGGCTATCAGCAGAATGTAGACGAGGGCAATCGCGGCCGTGCGGGGCAACCTTAGCCGCTTATGAAACAAATCCACGGCCGGGATCAAGATATAGGCCAGCACCATAGACATTAAGATGGGAATGATTAAGCCCCGCATCAGATAAACCAAAGCAGACAGAGCCAGCATAACGGCCACGAGTGCTATCAGTTTGGTGCTGGGTTGCCAGCTAGGAGTTGAAGTAGAAGGATGCTCTGAGTTCATAACGACTCGCTATCACCGAAGAAAGGTCGAATTGTCAGCCAGCCAATCCTCGGGTAATGCTGATATGCTAACTGGCTAAGATGCCAAACGGTCTATGTCATTATAAAACAGTGTACAACGCTTCCCAAACAAAAACCCTGCTCCGGCTTAAAACAGCCGGGCAGGGTCATATTGTTTAATTCACACAGGCGCGATGTAGCTTAACGGCGGTTGTTGCCACCACGACCACCACGGTCGCCGCCACCGCGACCACCACGGTCGCCACCACCACGGCCGCCACGGCCGCCACCAGAGGAACGACCGCCGCTGGGGTTATCAGCCGCTTGGGCTTCTTCCAGCGTCCAGCCTTCTAGCACGGCTTGGCGCGACAGGCGAATCTTACCGTCAGGACTCACGGCCGTGACCATGACCATGACCTCGTCACCCAACTGGACAACATCTTCCACGCTATTGACGCGCTCGCTAGCCAATTGAGAAATATGCACCAAGCCATCCGTGCCCGGCACCAGTTCGATGAACGCGCCAAAATCAACTACGCGCACTACCTTACCGACATACGTCTCACCCGCTTCGATGTCTTTGGTCAATAGCTCGATTTGTTTAATCGCGGCGGCCGTCTTGATCCCGTCCACGCCAGCCACAAAGACCGTGCCGTCTTCCTGAATATCAATCGACACGCCGTACACTTCTTCCAAACTACGAATGGTGGAGCCACCTTTACCGATGACTGCCCCAATCTTATCGGGGTTAATGTGTACAGCAACCATACGCGGCGCCCATTTGCTCATTTCAGCGCGTGGCTCCGCAATGGTAGCCAGCATGTTGTCCAAAATTTGCAAACGAGCGGTGCGGGCTTGCGCCAACGCTTCGGACATCAGCTCTTTAGACAAGCCACCGATTTTAATGTCCATCTGCAAGGCGGTAATGCCTTCGGATGAACCAGCAACCTTAAAGTCCATGTCGCCAATGTGGTCTTCCATGCCTTGAATGTCGGTCAAGACGGCGTAGCGATTTTCGTCTTCTTCAAAGTCGCTAATCAGACCCATCGCAATCCCCGCCACAGGGCGGCGAATCGGCACGCCACAATCCATCAACGCCAAAGTCGAGGCGCATACGCTGGCCTGGCTGGTGCTACCGTTGGAGGAGAGCACTTCAGACACGACCCGAATGGTGTAGGGGAAATCTTCTTCGAGCGGAATAACGGGCAGGAGCGCGTTACCAGCTAGTTCACCATGACCAATTTCGCGCCGTTTAGGGCCACGCAGGAACCATGTTTCGCCCGTACTGAAAGGGGGGAAATTATAGTGGTGCATGTAGCGGCGCGACTCTTCTGGCTCGAGGCCGTCTAGCTTTTGCGCTTCGCGGGGCGTGCCGAGGGCGACCAAAGAGAGAACTTGGGTTTCGCCACGGCTAAAGAGGCCAGAGCCATGCGCCCGGGGGCTAATACCCACTTCACTGCTCAATTCACGAATGGTTGTTAAATCACGGCCGTCGGGACGAATCTTGTTGACCAAAATACGTTTCCGCACCGCTTTCTTGATAAGCGCATCAAAAGCGTTGCCCATCTCTTTGAGGTTAAGCGGGTTTTCTTCCGTGGCTTCCGCCTGTAGAGCTTCCGTCACTTCTTCGCGCAATGCGCTGATATGTTCGCGCCGTTCGTGCCGGTCGGTGAATTCAGCCACGATGTCGGCGATGCGGTTGCCCACTTTCGCTTTGACCAATTCGGCTACTTCTTCATCAGGCAGGTTCAGCACAACTTCTGCTTTCTCTTTGCCGATAGCTTCGCGCATCTCTTCCTGAATTTGAATAATGGGCTGGATGTGCTCATGACCAAAAGCCAATGCGTCCACCATTAGCTCTTCGGGTGCTTCGTTGGCCGCCGCTTCCACCATCAGGATGGCGTCTTTGGTGCCGGCCAAACGGAGGTCAAGCGTGCTGTCCGCCATCTGGGCGATGGTGGGGTTGGCGACGAAGGTATCATTGATATAACCGACGCGGATGGCGCCAATGGGGCCGTCCCACGGAATATCAGAAATGGTCAGGGCGGCACTGGCGGCGTTAACAGCCATGACGTCCATCTGGTTTTCGCCATCGTAGGAGAAGGTGGTGACGATAACCTGCACTTCGTTGCGCATCCCATCGGGGAAGAGGGGGCGCAGGGGGCGGTCGGTCAGCCGGGCAATCAGGATGGAAGCAGTGGAGGCGCGTCCTTCACGGCGAAAGAAACTGCCGGGGATGCGCCCTGCGGCGTACATTTTTTCTTCAAAGTCTACGCTGAGGGGGAAAAAATCTAACCCTTCGCGGACGGAGCGGGACATGGTGGCCGTGGCCAGCAACATGCAGTCGCCAAATTCGACGGTGACGGCGCCGCCAGCCTGTTGGGCTAGCTTGCCAGTGGAGATAGATACCTCTAAATCACCAATGTGGGTTTTAAATGTTTGTTCGTTACTCATATTTTTATGTTTTCCTTGTAGCTATGGGCCACGCGGCAGATGGTGATTGGAGGCTCGCGGCTATAAATAAATGAATAAGGCGTAATGAATAATGAGTAAAAGGGTTGGTTGCTAAGATAAGTGCGCGGGCTAAGCTCAATTCTTTGGGGAAGACCCGCCCCTTTATTCATTACTAACTATTCATTATTCATTGTTTTACAGACGCCAAGCTCCAATCAAACCATGTGCGTGATGCGAGCATCACGTTATGCCACACGGCCGTGGTTAATAATAGGCAACAGCACAAAACGCCCTTGGTGTCTTACCAAAGAGAGCGCGTTGCTTCGCCGCCGTTATTTAATTATCAATCAATTTGGGGGAAAGAGGCTGTGAAAATCCAGTCTGGGGGTTTTAGGGACTGGGGTCTGGCACGTACCTTACGCCTCTGAAAAAACGACGCACGGGACAGATCCCAACACCTAAAACCTGATATTTACCCCAAATGCAAAGCGTGGCACATTATTGTGCCACGCTTCAAATCGAACTTGTCTTATTTGAGCGGGCGAATCCCCAGCTTTTTAATCACATCACGATAGCGGGCGTTGTCTTTCTTGCGTAAATAAGAGAGCAAACTGCGCCGCTTGCCTACGAGTTGGAGCAGGCCACGGCGTGAGCTGTGGTCATGCTTATGCTCGGCCAGATGGCCTTGCAGGTAGTTGATGCGCTCGGTAAAGATGGCGACTTGGACTTCGGGGGAGCCTGTGTCCCCTTCTTCCTGTCCGAATTCTTTGATGATTTCGGCTTTACGTTCGTTGGTAATGCTCATGTGCTAATTTTCTCCTTTAGCTGTGATGTTTAATCCGAGTCGCCGTCAAGCCGATTGACGCACAACCAAGATTAACATCTTTGAGTATAACAACTTTTGGGCGAGAGGGAAAATTTGAGGGAGGACACGGCCGTGTTTCTCATGCTGTGCCAAGTTGGTTATGGGGCACAAGCTTAAAATTTTGACCACGGCCGTGGATTTTAACATGCAGTTGCCATAATCGCTTGACCCAGAGGTAGCGGAAAGCGTATGGTGTTCATGTATTCACAATTTCATAGACCTATGGCAAAGCCATAACTGCCCAACTGAGGCAGGCGCAGGTCAGCAAACTCAGCGATGAGATGAACTCCCACTAGCGTGCCCCCCGTCTTCGTTCGACGCCAGACGTCACCACCCGAAGCCAACATCTGTCCCCGGCCGCCAAGAAGTTCAAACCCATACACAAAGTCGCTCAAATGCTCACCATCCCAAATGCTCCTGTCTCAGCTTGGGCTTTTTTTTGTCACGTACCCGCCAAGCCAGAAGTTCAACTTTTCTTGGTGCATCAAACAATTTGACGGCCAAAAGTTGAACTTCTCCCCTGCACCCCGCTCAATAACGCTTCACCAACGAACGATATGTCTCCGGCCGACGCGCTTGGAAATTTTGCGTTTCTTCGCGGGCTTCACGCAGTTCGTCTAGGTCGAGCTTGGTGATGATGTACCCCTCGGTCGCGTGACCAATTTCCCCTGTTTCTTCATCTATAGGGGTAGGCAGGGCGTCTAGCAATTCACCACGGGCAGAAATCACGGCCGTGTCTCCCCCAAAAGTGAGCGTCACATCCTCCCCACACCGATTCACGGCCGCGATAGGCACATTATTCTCAATCGCCCGCGCCACGCTCAACGCCCGCCACTCCCGCATCTGACTCTCTTCCCAATTCGCCAAACAGCAAATCAAATCCGCCCCCTCCAGAGCCAGCGACCGCGCCACCTCGGGGTAATACAGTTCGTAGCCCAGCATCACCCCCACCAGACCAAAACCCGTCTCAAAAATGCGATATTTGAACCCTTCCCGAAAAGGCAGTCGTTCCTCGCCGCGCAAATGCACCTTGCGATATTCGCCAAACACGTCGCCGTCAGGGCCAACCATGACTGCGCTGTTATAGATGACGCTCTCCACCTTTTGCTTGGTCGGCAGGCCAAACAAAATATGGGTATTAAAATCGGCGGCGCGTTTGGCCATGACGTTCACGGCGGGGCCGGGCACGCGCTGAGCCAGTTCGGTAAAGTGCAGGCCGTTCTCGAAGCCGGTGGTGGCTAGCTCGGGAAAGATAATCAGGTCGGTGCGCTGTTTAGAGCCAATGTCGCGCACAATGGCGGACATTTTCATGATGTTTTCTTCTGGTTCGTTTAGCTGTGGCTGGAATTGCACACAGGCGATGATAATTTCGTGCATGGAAACTCCGTTTCAATGAGTAATGAATAAGGAACAATGAATAAAAGGGGCTGGTTGCGGAGGATGAGGGTGCGGTCTGGGGCTGGTTTTTTCTCGAGGAAGAATTCGGCGTTCTCCGCATCTTTGTCGGGCAGAACGGGGGAGAATATAAACGAGAGTTGGGCTTTCGTCAATCAAAATGATTCACGTCGTTTTTGACGGCGCACAAGCCATTCACACAAGGCGAGTGATAGAGGCGTAATCCACGGCCGTGTCAAACGCCTCCACCAAAGAGACCCCCGCCAGATGCAACGCCACCACCGCCGAGGGCAGAGTCGGGAGATTCGCTGGAGAGGTGGACAACATAGGCAACTGCAACCTGGTTGACGCCGCCAAAGCGGCCGAGCTAGACAAAAACAATGATACGACCGGCGGTAGCGGCAAAGAGACGGTCAAAGGCTTCGCACGCCGGGGCGCCACCACGGTTATTGTGATGCTACCTTGACATTTTTTCTCTGGTAAAAGTGCCAATTAACACTCCACCGACCGAAACGATGTTCTGATGTACGACAGGTTATGATCCCAACGCGAAGTTGAATAATTCATAAATCAATGCGCCACCACCAGCAATGAGAAAAGTAAAGTAGGCAATGGTGACGAGATTGGCCACATGCCCCAGCAACACAGAAATGCCATCTTGCTGGATAAAACCAATGGCAAAAAAGAGCAAAGCCACGGCCGGAACTGTGTTGCTAAACGGAATAAAGCCAAAGGGAGCCATGAGCAGGAGCGCCCCCAAGACAAACCCTAAATTGTGGAAGATGTTAAACCCTCTGGTTAGCACCCAACTGGAGCGATGCGGCCGACTGATTTTCTCAAGGCGATGAACCCATATGAAGGCACGCTCGAGAGCGACACCAAGCCTATCTGTGGCAATGACCCGCTTTTGGATTTTGCTGGGTAGCCAAAGATTTTGCCCAAAAAGCCGGCTAAGGCCGATGAGCAGGATGACCGCCCCAAACACCGTACTGACCCCCGGAATAGAAACGGGAACGAGAAAAATCAGGTTCAGGAAGATGACAAACAGCATCAGGCTGTCCTTCCCAATGAGGTCTCTAAGTTCAGCGATGGTCATCCCCTCAGGGTTATTGGGTAATTGGCTGACAATCAATTTGAGTTTTTCGCCCAGCGAATTTTCTTCTGGGGCAAGCGGGTAATCAAGGATTTGGTCTTCGTAATTCATGGAGATAGTTGATCGAGAGTTGATAGGGTTGAAGGTTGAGTTTGGACTGGGGACAGGGGACTAAAGACCGTGACGCACTCGAGTCCCATGTCCCCAGTCCCTTGTCCTATCTTGTGAAATAAGCCCGAGACATCAATTAGCGCTGGGCGCTGCGCAGGATGAGCTTTTCTAGCTCGATGGCCCAGAAGACGATGCTCCCCAAGCCCGCACAAACGAGTAGCTCGTTCAGGGTCAGGGGCACGGTGTAGAAGAATTGCTGGGTAAAGGGCAGGTAAACCACGGCCAATTGCAAGAGCAAAACTACGGCCGCCAACCCCAGCAAAGTCGGGTTGCTTCGCCAATTGGGGCTGAAGAACGATTCTTGGGAGGAGCGAGAGGCGAGGGCTTGCCCAATTTGCAGAAAAGCCAAGGTAGTGAAGAGCATCGTTTGCCACGTGCTAATCTCGCCCTCGGCTGGGCTGAAAAAGAAGTAGGCGATTCCTAGCCCAATCACCCCAATGAGCGCACCTATCCAGACCAACTGTTGCCCGAGGCCGCCGCTGAAAAAGCTGGCTTGCGGGTCGCGCGGCGGCCGTTGCATAACCCCTTTCTCGGCCGATTCCAGCCCCAGCCCCAACCCCAACAACCCATCCGTGAGCAGATTGAGCCACAGCAACTGCAAGGGTTGCAACGCCACGGCAATGCCCATGAGCGGGGCGATGAGCATGACCAGCACCTTGCCCAAATTGCCCGCAATGGAGAATTTAACGAAGCGGCGCAAGTTGTCATAAATAACCCGCCCCTCCTCTACCGAGGCGACGATGGTGGCAAAATTGTCGTTCAACAGCACCATTTCCGACGCTTCTTTAGAGACATCGGTGCCGGTGATGCCCATCGCAATGCCAATATCTGCCCTGCGCAGAGCGGGCGAATCGTTTAACCCGTCGCCCGTCATGGCGACGATGTGGCCATGTTTTTGCAACGCTTCGACGATGCGGAGCTTGTGTTCGGGGGAGACGCGAGCGTAGACCGAGACTTCCAGCACAGCCGCTTCAAACTCTGCCTCGCTCATTTGGTCGAGCATGACCCCCGTTTTGACACGGCCGTTATCGCTAATGCCCAAATCGTAGGCGATAAAGTTGGCCGTTAGGGGATGGTCGCCCGTAATCATAATGGGGCGGATGCCCGCTTGGCGGCAGGTGGCCACGGCCGCTTTCACTTCGGCACGGGGCGGGTCTATCATGCCCACCAGTCCGACGAAAATAAGGTCTGCTTCTAGCTTGTCGGTGGGGGTGGCCAGCCAGTTGAGAGCCAGACCCAAGACGCGCATCCCCTTTTGGGCCATTTCATCATTGGCGATTTGGATGCGGGTCTGCCACGTTTCATCCAGTGGTTGAAGACCCTCTTCGGTCCAAACTTGGGTGGCCAAGGCCAACATGCCATCTACGGCCCCTTTGGTGAGGGCGAGGTAGGGCTTGCTGGGATGCAACAGTGGGGCCATGACAGGCGCAAGTTGGTCGGCCGTGGGCAGGCGATGCACCGTGGTCATGCGCTTGCGCTCGGAATCGAAGGGGAGTTCGGCCGTGCGCGGGAAGAGTTGGATGAGTTCGGCTGTTTTCAGCCCCGCTTGTTCGGCCGCCACCAGCAACGCCCCCTCGGTGGGGTCGCCCAAAAAGCTGTAGCGCCCCGTCTCGGGGTTGGGCAGGAGCGAGGCATCGTTGCACAATGCGCCCGTCATCAGGGTAAAGGCGATGGCGGAGGGGCGGCCGTCGAACAGGTTGGGATGGGTTTCGGCCGAGTGGAGCGTCGGGTCGTGGCTCTCGCCCGTGCCCGTCAACTCCAAATAGTGCCCCGCCACGTCAATCACGGTCACGGTCATGCGGTTAACTGTTAGCGTGCCCGTTTTGTCGGAGCAAATAACGGTGACGGAGCCGAGCGTTTCCACGGCCGGCAATTTGCGGATGAGCGCACTGCGGCGCAACATGCGCTGTGCCCCCAAGGCAAGGGTGATGGTGACGACGGCGGGCAATCCCTCGGGTACGACGGCGACGGCCACGGCGACGGCCGTCAGGAACATATCGGCCAATGGTTGCCCCATCCACAGACCCACGAGCATGACTAACACGGCCGCGCCCACCCCCGCCAAGGCCAGCAATTGCCCAATGCGGTTGAGCTGGTGCTGGAGCGGGGTGGTGGTTTCGCCCACGCTCTGGATGAGGGTGGCGATTTTGCCCAGTTCGGTGTTCATGCCCGTGCTGGTGATGATGGCCGTGCCTCGGCCGTAGGTGACGGTCGTGCCCGTGTAGACCATGTTGCGCCGGTCGCCGAGGGGCAAGTTGGGGGTGGCGAAGGCGGTGGTCTCTTTTTCGACAGGTTCCGATTCGCCCGTGAGTGCCGCTTCTTGCACGCGCAGGTTGGCGGATTCGACGAGGCGGCCGTCGGCGGGCACGGTGTTGCCCGCTTCCAGTAGCACGATGTCGCCCAGCACGAGCTGTTGGGCGGGCAATTCGTGCAGACGGCCGTCGCGCCGCACGCGCACAATGGGCACGGAGAGCTTTTTGAGGGCGGCCATCGCTTGTTCGGCGCGATATTCTTGGACAAAGCCCAACAGAACAAATAAGACGACGATGGCCCCAATGGCGATTGCTTCGGTGCTTTTACCCAACAGGGCAGAGATGACGACGGCGGCGATGAGAATCAGCACCATCATGTTGCTGACTTGCTCCCACAGTAGAAGCCACGGAGATTTGCCCCCTTTGTCTATCAGCTCGTTGGGGCCGTTGGTGGCTAGCCGCTCGGCGGCCGTGGTGGCAGAAAGGCCGTTTTCGGCCGTGGTTTCAAGGGTTTCTAGGGTTTGGGAAACAGATAAAGTATGCCAGATGGGGGACACGATGTTATGCCTCAGAATCGGTAGGAGTTGGTTGAGGGGTGGGGGGGTAATGGTAGTTTATCCACCGTTGGTAAAAATAGATGGCTAAAAATTTGCTGCTGGCGAGAACGGGGACGCTAATGAGTGCCCCTAATACCCCCGTATAAATAAAAGCGGCGATGAGGGTGACGATGACCACACCCGAGTGGAGTTTGAGCGCTTGGCCCATATATTGCGGCCGTAGCCAGAGGTTATCCACTTGCTGAATGGCGGTGTAGACGATGAGGAGCAGGATGATCAGCCCGATAGGGGAGAGGGGAAGCCAACCGTGCCGATAGAGCCAGATGATGAGGGCATTGCTGATGACGACGAGTACGGTTAAGACGGCAAAAATGAGGAGTTGGACGCGCAAAAATACGCCCCAAATTTGATTCAGGCCCGTCCAAACCTCATCTACTTCGGTGTGGTAGGCGGGGGGGAGGAGTTGGATGAGGGCGGGCTTGATTTTGGTGCCATCGCGCAAGAAGTAGTAGAGGCTGGCCAAAATAACCAATATCCAGAGGAGGTTATCGGTAAGGCCACCGAGCAAACCATCGGCCGAAAGCGAGACGCCGCCAAGAGCGTTGGTGGCCGAGCGCGCTAGGTAGTCGGAGATGATTTGGGGCTGAATGGTAAAACCAAGGAAGTGCAACGGCTGTTCCAGCCATTGGCGCAAGGCTATAAACGCTTCGTTGAGTTCGGCACTCCATTGGGGGAGTTGGTTGAGCAGGAGCAGGCCACTCACGTAAATAGTGGACAGGAAAATGAGGAAGAACGAGATGTAGATGATGTTGGTGGCCCATGGCCGACTAAGCCGTCCACGGATTTCCAACTTTTGCACGATGGGGTTGAGGAAGTAAGCCAAGAGGCTTGCCACCAAGAGGGAGCGCCAAAGTGCACCGGTCATAGTTAGGAGGGCAATGAGGGTGAGCGTTAACAGAAAGGCTAAAATCCCGTGGGATGGTGAGAAAACTTTTTTCATACCCAAACGAACTCGCTTGTATCGTAGTTTGTTCCAACGTTAATATATATGTTTCAGTTGCCAACATAAGATGCGACACGCTTTTCTGTTAGGTAAACTAACTACCTGAACTTGTTTAAAAACTGGATTGTCGTGAATAACTGTCTGTATTGGTCACGTCTTGCTAAAACAGATGTGATTGTGTCGCTTTCCAGAAGCGATAAAATGCTTCGACGTGGCCTGCGGCCACGCCTCGCTGTCAAGAGGGTGTTTTTTTTGGGGGGGGGGGGGGG
>JBGTIZ010000050.1:0-2707 GCA_041745395.1 Promineifilaceae bacterium (SeqCode)
CCCACCCACGAAGCTAGTCGGTTTAGAAGAGACGCCTTTTGTCAAAAAAAGTACGTTACTGATTCGTGACCACTACAGATAGCCCAACGTTACCTGCTTAATGATGAAATTGGCTCTGGCGGCATGGGGACAGTGTACAAAGGCTTCGACACCCACACTGAACAAATTGTTGCTATCAAAAAACTCCATTCTAATTTGGCCGATGACCAATCAATCGAGCGCTTCAAGCGTGAGGGACAAACCCTGCGCGACCTCGACCATCCTAATATCGTTAAACTGTTCGACACGTTTGAGGTCGATGAGACCCACTATCTGGTGATGGACTACATAGCGGGTGGGGATTTAAAGCACCTCCTTGATGAACGCCAGCTAACGCTTCCTGAAACCTTGCGGATGATGCTTGACCTAGCGGATGCCCTAACCCGCGCCCACAAACTGGGCATCATCCATCGTGACCTGAAACCCGCCAATGTTTTGCTAGACGGGGAGGGCGTCCTGCGCCTCACAGACTTCGGGGTGGCCCAGAAGCCTGTTTTTTTGATTGAGCTGGCGTCAATTTCCTCAGCAGACGATGTGGTTTTGATGATTGCTAATGAACTGGGCTTAATCCTGATGGACAGTGAGCGCCAGCCACTCGCCCAGCTTGTAGACTATCTGCGAGGGCGCGAGATGCTGTTGGTGATTGATAACTTTGAGCATGTGCTAGAAGCCGCGCCAGATCTGTTCGCCATCGTCAAGGATGCGCCGAGCATTGACCTGCTGGTCACTTCGCGCAAGCAACTCAACCAAACAAATGAGATTCTATTTGCGCTCGATTTTGAACGAGACCAGCCTTACCACCAAACCAACACCTAGGCGCACGTCTCGCTCAGCACCCCATTTTTGCCCCCCCGAACACCTCAACGAACACCCTCTCACACGATTTCCGCGAAGCCGACCCTCGGCTAACCTTGCACAACCAACCCATCCCCCCCGCCAGCATCCTCTTCCTCATCCAAAGCTTTATTCATATAGGACATTGCATATATATTTGTTGTCATCTATAATGCAAAAAATCTATTGCTATCGTTCGTCATCAACGCTTGTGACAAAAATCATAGCAAGGCATGAAGGGGGACTTCACCAGTGAGCCGTAATGTGGCGACACGAGAAAAGAGAGAAGGAGGAAAACAAGCATGTCCCTATCACACGCCATTTTGGGGCTTCTATCTGTCCAGCCCATGACCGGCTACGACCTGAAAAACCGCGCCTTTGACCACTCTGTGACCCATTTTTGGCAGGCTGACCAATCCCAAATTTATCGTACGCTAGGCAAAATGGAGGAGACGGGCTGGTTGACTTATGAATTGGAACGGCAGGATGACCGCCCCAATCGCAAGGTGTACCATCTGACGGACAGCGGGCGGGCAGAGCTAGACCGTTGGTTGCGTACGGAACAGCCTTTACCCGCCAATCGTGAACCGTTTTTGGTGCAGTTGTTTTTTGGCGCAACCCTGCCCAACGAAACGCTTCTAGCCCTGCTCGACCAGCAAAAAGCGGCGCATGAGGCGCAGTTGGCTTTGTTTGCGGAAATTCCCATGCCGCCCATTGATGACCCGCAGATAGAGCGGATGCGCACCCTGCGGCGGCTGACGTTGCAGTTGGGCGTAACTATCGAGAAGAGTTATTTGACCTGGCTGGCTGAATGCACGGCCGTGGTCGCCACCTTACCCCATTCACCCGAGGAATAAACCAAAAATCTCATGTATACCGCTGAACATGGCCCAGCAACGGGCACACCCCTTACCTTTTTGCACGGCTCAATGGTTTCTGGTTGGATGTGGCTTGGCCAAGTCGCCGA
The DNA here is from genome assembly GCA_041745395.1 of Promineifilaceae bacterium (SeqCode). GTDB lineage: Bacteria > Chloroflexota > Anaerolineae > Promineifilales > Promineifilaceae > Hadersleviella. Next base: position 1,841 of record JBGTIZ010000050.1, read on the forward strand.
CCTGCCCGCATACCGTATCTTCCTGCCTGATTTTCCGGGCGTGGGGCAGAGCGGCTCCGAGCAATGGGTCAACATGACCACCACGGCCGACCTCGTGGCCGACATGATTCGCACTCGTTGCCCCGAGGGGCGTACCCATCTGGTTGGTCTATCGCTGGGGGGCATCATTGGCCTATATGTAGCCGCCCAGCATCCCGACGTGGTGCGCTCCCTGCTCGTCTCTGGTGTGCCCCAAGGCGTTATTTCGGCTCCGTTGCGTCTGCTCAGTCAGGGCATGTTGCGGCTCTATCATCGGCCGTGGGGCGCGAACCTTATCGCTACCATGTTTGGCCTGCCGCAGGATGAATCCCGCGCCGCATTTGTGCAGACGGCGTTGCAGACCAACCCCGCCGCCCTACGCGCCATCACGGCCGAGGTCAATATGCAACCTCTCCCCCCTGATAATTTGTTACGCCAAATTAGTGCGCCCACGTTAGCCGTGGTGGGAAGCAAAGATACGGCTCCTGCTCGCCGCGCTGTGCCTTATTTGGCCGACCTGTTGCCAACTGTGCGCGGATATGTTGTGCCCGAGGTGGGTCATCAGTGGAATGCGGAACAGCCGCAGTTGTTTAGCGAGATGGTGCGGGAGTGGGTAGAAGGGCAACGAGTTCCTACCTCGTTTGTAGGAGTTGGGCAAGTCGGGCAGAGTCAGATTAGCAAAGGCAACACGGCCGTGTCATAATCTACCAACCCCACCAACACACCCCAATTTTGATGCAACCCCCAAGTAATCGTCTAAATATTACTTCCCGTTACAGTTCCGCTTCGGCGTGGTCTGCGGCCACGCCTCGCTGGACAGAGGGTGTTTTTTTTGGGGGGGGGGGGGGG
>JBGTIZ010000051.1:0-17009 GCA_041745395.1 Promineifilaceae bacterium (SeqCode)
GCGTTGTGCCCGGCGTTGGTGGGAAAAAGGCGACCACGGCCGTGGCCGCCGCGCCTTTTGGTAGCTCGAGCATTCTGACCATCTCTTACGCCTACATTCGCATGATGGGGGCAGAGGGACTGACCCAAGCCTCGAAAACGGCCATCCTGAACGCTAACTACATCGCCACGCGGCTGGAGCCATATTTCCCCGTGCTGTATCGTGGCGCGAAGGGGTGGGTGGCGCATGAGTGCATTATTGATACGCGCCCGCTCAAGGATTATGCCTCGGTGGATGACATTGCTAAGCGGCTGATGGATTTTGGTTTCCACGCGCCAACAATGTCGTGGCCAGTGGCGGGCACGCTGATGATTGAACCGACCGAAAGTGAGTCGAAAGCAGAGCTGGATCGCTTCTGTGAGGCGATGATTCAGATTGCCAAGGAAATCGAGGCGATTAAAAACGGGGAGCTGGACCCCGTGAATAATCCGCTGAAGAATGCGCCCCACACGGCCGTGGTTCTCACTGGCGACTGGGACAGACCGTACTCCCGTGAACAAGCCGCTTTCCCGCTCCCGTGGGTGCGCGAACGCAAGGTGTGGCCCGCCGTGGGTCGCGTTGATAATGTGTACGGGGACAAGAATTTGGTCTGTTCCTGTGCCCCGCTTGAGGATTACGCGTAACGTAAAGAGTAACGAGTGCTGAGCAATGAGCGATGAGTAGGGCAAAGGCATGCCTTTGTCCTACTCGCCTGAGAGACTGAGAGACTGAGAGAGTATGATCACTATCATTACGACTGGCGGCACGATAGACAAGATTTATTTTGATGCTCAGAGCGAGTTTCACATTGGGGAGCCACAGGTGGGGGATGTGTTGCGCGAGGCGGGGGTCACGGCCGTGTATCAGGTCATCCCGCTCCTGCGCAAAGATAGCCTCGAGCTAACGGATGAAGACCGCCAGCTTATTTATGACACGATTGCCGAAGCCCCCGGCCATATGTTTGTCGTGACGCACGGCACAGACACGATGACCACCACGGCCGAGCAACTAATGCGCATTCCCGATAAGACGATTGTGCTGACGGGGGCGATGCAACCCGCTCGTTTTCGGCAAACGGATGCGGTGTTTAACATTGCTTCGGCTATCACGGCCGTGCAAACGCTCCCACCCGGCGTATTTATTACGATGAACGGCCGTGTCTTCCAAGCGGGCAACGTGCGTAAAAATTTGGCGAAGCGTCGTTTTGAGTTAAACAGTGAAGAGTAAGACCGCCTAAACCGCCCCCTCCCCTTGCGTGCCACTCCCTAAAAGAAAAGAGCCAATGTCGGTACAAATCGCCTGATTTGTGTATCATACACGGGGGCTGTACGGCTCCAGCTTACTAACCCTTGTACTATTCACCTTATCTTGCCCGGGAGAGCAACCCATGATGAAAAAGAAAAACTATCGAAGCCGCCTCGTCCGTCCCAGTCGCGCCGCGTTGATGCTCAGCCTATTTATGTTACTAATCCTTGCCGCCTGTGCCCCACCCCCCGCCGTGCAAACCCGCATCGCCGAATCCAGCCCGCCCGTGCGGCAACAGGCAGAAGGCACGCCCACCGCCCCCGCTGGGACGGTTCACTTGCCGTTGGTGACGGATCGGGCCAGCGAAACAGAATCCGAATCAGAATCAGAACCCGCAGAAGAACTTTTCGCTGAAGTTGACCTGCGTCTGCCCGATGACGCGGTGCGGGTGCAGTTTGATTTAAGCGAAGTGAGCAAAGTGCTATCTGGCACGCTGGCCGCCGGAGAGGTCGACACCTTTGTTTTACGCGCCAATGGCGGCGAACCGTTGCTCATTGATTTGGTGAGCGAAGGGCGCACCCTTCAGTTCAGCCTGTATGGGTTGGAAGATGGTATCCCCTTGGTTCATGACAGCGCGGGGCTAACGCGCTGGGCGGGTCAACTGCCGCGTGCGCAAGAGTATGTTTTGCACGTCACGGCCGAGGGCGTCACCATTGAGCCAGACAGTAACACGGAAGCCAACACGGCCGTGAAAAATCGCCCCGCCAAGCTAACCAGCCAAAGCGGCACTCCCTACCAAATCCACATCAGCCAACCCCAGCGCATCACCTTCGCTCCGGGGCAAAACACAGCCAGTGTCAGCAAAAGTCTGGCCGTCGGCCAAATTTTGCCCTACGTGGTCAACGTGGCTCAGGGACAATGGCTCCAAGTTGCCGTTAATAGCCCCAATCAATCGGCCGTACTGTCGGTGCAAGGCATGACCGACGGCATCCCCTACCAAGATGGCCTTGTCACAGGCACCAGCTTCTGGCTTGGGCAAGCAACGATGAGCCAAGATTTTCTGCTCCGCGTCTTACCTTCTAGCGGCACGCCCGAATTCACGCTGACCGTCTCCGTGACTGACCAGCGGCCGACCGGCCAGCCCGCACCGCCGAACCAGCCCCAGCCGTTGCCCGGTGCGCCCACTTTTATCAATTTGGCCCCCGGCAACACAGCGACCAATTTACCGAGCCAACTCACGGCCAACGGCATAGCCACCTATGCCCTGCGGGGCGTGGCGGGACAAGGGCTGGCGATTAACGCCACCGCCCCTACCAATAGCGTCTTCCTGACTATTTACGGCGCGACCGATGGCCTGCCGCTCGCTTCAGCGGCCAACGGCGTACAAAGCTGGATGGGGATTTTGCCCACCACGCAGGATTACATCGTTCTGGTGATGAACACAGGGCCAGCGACCAACTATACTTTGTCGGTCATCATCCCCGAGCGCGTTACGTTTGCCCCCGGCTCGATCAGCACCGTTAAAGCGGGCATGTTGGGGCCAACGGGCTTTATTCATTACGTTTTCCGCGCCAACGCTGGGCAAACGCTTGACCTGAGCGTGCAGTCTGATAACGACAATGTGATGATGCGTTTGGTCGGGGTGAGCGATGGGGTCACCTTGGGCAATAACATCCAAGGCTGGCGCGGCACGCTCCCGCAAACGCAAGATTATGCGGTTATCGTGACCAATGTCGGCCTAAACCCGAGCAACTACACGCTTATCACGGCCGTGCGCTAAAACTGTGCGAGGTGCGAAGGGCGAGGGGCGACGTCGCCCTTCGCACCTCGCCCTGACTCCCCATGCTTCCTCCTGGCGACCTTGGCTTGCCGCTTATTGGCGAGACCATCCCCTTTGCCCAAGACCCCGCGCAATTTGTCGCGGAACGACGCGCCAAATATGGTGACGTGTTTTGCACCCATATTATCGGCGCGAAAACGATTTTTCTGACCGACAAAGATGCCCTGCGCTGGATTTTTGCCAACGAAGGGCAAGTAGTCGAAAATCTGTGGAACCGGGCTACCCGCGACCTGCTGGGGGAGCATTGCGTGGCTCTGCTGACGGGCGAGGAACATCGCCACCGACGGCAGGCACTCATGCCCCACTTTAAGCAGGGTGCGTTGCAGGCGTTCACGCCCACGATGCAGGCCATCACGGCGCGTCATCTGGAAAAGTGGGCGCACACGGCCGTGCCCATCACCCTTTTAGACCAGATGCAGGGGCTGGTGTTTGAGATTATCATCGCCTTTTTGTTTGGCCCCACGGCCGTGGACGACCCCTCTATAGACATTCCCACTCTCAGCCATTACTTTCGCCGCTGGACACGCGGCCTCGTCAGCGTGCCCGTGCGCCTGCCCTTCACCCCCTACAGCCGCGCCGTTAGCGCCAATAAAAAGTTGCGCCGCATGATTGGCGAGATCGTGCGCCAGCGTCGCGCCGCGCCCCCGCCCGCAGAGCCAGATTTATTGGCAACCCTGCTGAGCACCACGGATCACACGGGGCAACCACTCACGGATGAGGCGATTGTGCATGATTTGCAAAATCAGCTTTTTGCGGGGCATGATACGACGGTCACGGTGTTGAGTAATCTGATGCTGTTATTGGCGCAACACACGGCCGTTTGGCAACATGCCCAAACAGAAGTAAGGCAAGCAAATTTACAAACCGACCCCTTTAGCCAAGCCGAACTGCGCCGCCTGCCCTATCTAAACCATGTGCTAGATGAATCAATGCGCACCGTCACACCTGTGGGCGGCACATTCCGCGTTTTGCTTCAGGACGCGACCTATAAAGGGTACACCTTACCCCAAGGGTGGAAAATTCGGCTCGAGATTGCGGGACAGCATCACAATCCTGAAATCTGGACAGCGCCAGAACAGTTTGACCCTGAACGATGGGCACACGGCCGTGAAGAGCATAAAAATTGGCCGCTCAGCTACATCCCCTTTGGCGGCGGCCCTCGCATCTGCCTCGGAGCCGCCTTCGCCATGGCAGAAATGCGCCTCACCCTGGCCATGCTTCTGCAACAGTACAGTTGGCAACTATTGCCCGACCAAGATCTAACTTACGATTATCTGCCCTTTCCCCGCCCCAAAAGCGGTATTCAAATTCAGTTCTACCGCCGCTCTGCTGGTTGACAATTTTGCTTAACAGAATAGAGTAGGGGGCGTTAAAAAAGGACGAGGGACGAGGGCAGAAGGACGAAAGGGCGGGTGCTCTTGAGAGAATCGCCGCGTTCCCCGTGCCCTGTGCGGTTCATTTGACCTTTTTGCAGACGGATAAAACAGAAGACCAAGGAATTGACGAATAGTGACCCAAGAGCTTTCATTCACAATTCACCATTCACAATCCACCATTCACAATTCAAACCAACCCATGACCCCCTCCCCCCCCCTCGTCGCTTTCCAAGGTGCGCCCGGTGCTTATTCAGAGCAGGCGGTGCGCCAGCATTTTGGGCAAGAGGCTGTTAGCCTGCCTTGCCAAAGCTTTGCCGATATTTTCACGGCCGTGCAAAACGGACGGGCCACCTACGGCATGTTGCCCGTCGAAAACTCGCTCGCTGGCACCGTCATACCCGCCTACGACCAGCTTGTAGACCAAGATTTGCGCGTCATTGGCGAAGAAATCGTGCATGTCCAGCATTGCCTCATGGCGCCGGCGGGCACGGATTTGAGCGAGATAACGGTCGCTCGTTCCCATCATCAGGCATTGGCGCAAACGGCCAAAACGCTTGCCCGCATGGGCATTACGCCCCTTGTCTACTTCGACACGGCCGGGTCAGCGCGTGACCTCGCCGCCGAGCCAGTGCCCCACACGGCCGCCATCGCCAGCGAGTTAGCCGCCCAGACTTATGGCCTCGACATTCTGGCCCGCGATATTCAAGATGTGCCGGGCAACTACACCCGCTTTTTTGTTCTGAGCCGTGTTGACCGCCCCTACCAGCCTGGCGCAAACAAAACGTCTGTTATTTTCACCACGCGCCATGTGCCGGGAGCTTTACATGCCGTGCTGGGCGAACTGGCTGACCGAGGCATCAACCTGACCAAGCTCGAATCACGGCCGCGTCAAAATCGGCCGTGGCATTATTACTTTTTTGTCGATTTTGAAGGTCATGAAGAAGAAAAACAGGTCAGCGAAGCGATGCTCGCCATTTTGCGCCACTCATCCTTCCTCAAAGTGTTAGGCTCCTATCAAAAAGCAATGAGCAATGAGCAATGAGCAATGAGCAAATGGTTGGTGGCTAAGGCGAATCCGCCAGCTAAAAACCAGATAAAGCGAGCTAACGAACCAGCTTACGGCTTATAGCTCACAGCTTACAGCTACCCCCCCCTCCTATGACTTCTACCCTAACAATTCCTTCTACAATTCGTCCCAAGCGGTGGCAGGTTGCGCCGCCGATGCCTGTTAATTTTCGTCAACAGTTAGACCATTTGCCCGCTGTGCTGGCGCAGGTGCTTTATAACCGTGGTCTGACCACCCTGCCTGAGGTGCAGGCGTTTTTGGATGGGCGGTATTTGCCTGAAACAGACCCGTTTTTACTGCCGGATATGGACACGGCCGTCGAGCGTATCGCCCGCGCCATTCGGGACGGCGAGAGCATCGTCATCTATGGCGACTTCGACGCCGACGGGGTGACCTCGGCCGTGTTGCTCACCCAAGCCCTGCGCGGGCTAGGCGCGGAGCGCAAAAATGTGCGCCCCTATATTCCTGACCGCGTAGACGAAGGGTATGGGCTAAATTTTGACGCCCTCACCAGAATCAAAGAGGAGTTTGGGGCGGATTTGGTCATTACCGTGGACTGCGGTATTCGCTCGGTGCAGGAGGTACAACACGGCCGTGATATAGGCCTCGACGTTATCATCACCGACCACCACAGCATCGGCCCCCACCTGCCCCCCGCCAACGCCATTATCAACCCCAAACGCGCCGATAGCCCCTACCCCGAAACGATGCTAGCGGGCGTCGGCATCGCCTATAAACTAGCCCAAGCCCTCAGCCAAGCCATCACCCCCAACACGCTCAACCTAACTGCTCTGCTCGATTTGGTCGCCATCGGCACGGTGGCTGATATTGCCCCGCTCGTGGGGGAAAATCGCATCTTGGTGAAAGAGGGCTTAGTCACGCTCAACACGCTCCAGCGACCGGGCCTATCGGCACTCGCACAAGTGGCGGGACTCAAGGCGGGGCACATCACGGCCGAGTCCATCGGGTTTGCCATTGGGCCACGCCTCAACGCCGCCGGACGGCTCTCCCACGCCTACGACGCGGCGCGTCTGCTGGCGACCAATAATTTGCTGATGGCGCGACCAATGGCGGATGACCTCAACAACTTGAATCGGCGTCGCCAGCTCATCACAGCCGAGCTAAGTGCGCACGCCGAAACGTTGCTCGACGATGTGGAAGCCCCTCTGCTTTTTGTGACCGATGACAAATTTGTCTCGGGCGTGGTCGGTTTGGTCGCCAGCCGCCTTAAAGAAAATTATTATCGCCCCACGATTGTGTTGCAGAGAGATGGGGAAACGAGCCACGGCTCCTGCCGCTCTGTACCTGAGTTCCACATCACCGAAGCCCTCGACGAGGTGAGCGATTTGCTCGAGCGGTATGGCGGTCATGCGCAGGCGGCGGGGCTGACCATTCGCAATGAAAATATCCCCGAATTTGTGGCGCGGATGCAGGCCATCACGGCCGTGAAACTGGCGGAAACAGATATGCGCCCGACCATCGCCATTGACGCCGAAATTGATTTACATGAGGTAGATTGGGCGTTACACGGGGTCTTGCAACAGTTGGAACCGACGGGGGCAGAGAATGCGACTCCGATTTTTCTGAGCCGAGGCGCGGCCGTGGTGCATCATCGCGTGGTTGGCCGTGACCAGTCCCATTTGCAGATTGAGTTAGGCACGGGTGGCTCCCCGGCGCGTTCATTGCGAGGCATTGCTTTTGGTCAGGGGGGCTGGGCGACAAAGATGCCCACGGCCGTGGATGTGGTCTATAACTTGTCGGTCAATGAATGGAACGGCAACCGTTATTTGCAGATGAACATCCACGACTTGCGTCCCGCTGAGTAAAGTAAGAAGTGAGAGGTAAAAAGCAAGAAGTGGTTGGCGTGCTAACCAAGAGCTGTCAGACAGACGCTACTTCTCACTTTTCACTTTTCACTTTTTACTACTCACTTCTCACCCCAGCCACAGCACCAAGCCCCCCACCAGCGCGGCGCACAGGCCGAGCAAAGCCACCAAGCCCCCTAACAAAAAGCGGTTAAAGCGACGGTCGGCGTGGCGATACGCGGCGATGGTTTCTTCAAACTGCGCTACGGCGCGTTCGCTTTCAGGGGTGGCGGGCAGAATTTTGAGCTTGGCCATGATGGCCTGCAACCGCTGATGCGCCGTTTGCACCAACGGGTCGGCCGTGTCGCTCAGGTCAACCAAACCCATACAGTGCAAGCCCGCATCAATCAGGGTGGGGAGGCTGTCGGGTAGAAAGCCGTTTTGCAAGAGGATGATTTGCGTCTCTGGCTCTTTGGTTTGTAAAATGCCGAGGAACTCAATCCACGCTTCTTTTTCCTCGGCCGTGGAGGTGGGCGCGTGGTGCAAAACGCCGCAATATTCACACACCAAGCCCCGCACCCCCGCACCGCATCGTTGACAAGTTGTTGCACTCATGTATTTTTCCTTCATCTATTTAGAATTTTTCGGGTTTCGTGGGGGTTTCAACGGTATCATGTGCCACGTGTCATGTGTCACGTACTTTTTCCCTAAACGTGACTTGTTTAGCCAAGATGGTCTCTAATTGACCGCCTGAATTCCCCAAGAGCCTCTATATTAGTGGTCGCTCAATTTGCGGATAATGGTATACCCCTATCGGGCATAGCTGTCAATTTTGTGAAGCAAGCGAAATAATACAAACAGTTCTCTCTCGTGTCGCGCAGGAACTAAGTTCCTAATACTGACGCTATCATTATGAAGCACATGACTAAATTACCTCTACTACCTGTTTTTCTATTGTTGCTTTGGCTGGGGCTGGTGGGTTGTCAGCCGAGTGAAATGGATGAACCGCTGGCAACAGCGGTGAGTGACCCCACGGCCGTGTCCACCCTCTCTGAACCCACACCGACACCTGAATCTGAGCCAACCAATCCACCACCACCCAGCCCGACCAGCCAACCCACGGCCGTGTCCAGCTCGACCGTTATTGTTGAACTGGTCGAGCCATCCCCCACTCCTTACCCTTGGCCGACTGTTCTACCCACGGCCGTGCCCACCACTGGCCCCTCCCCCACGCCCGGTCCAGACCAATTTATCAACGGCATCCAAAAAGGGTGGTTTGTGGTCATGCCTGACGAAGCGGGCATTCTGCGCCTGCGGGAAGTGTTTCAACGTGGTCTGCTTGAACACGGCCGTGATCCCACCCGTTTTTCCAAACTGGGGGACAGCGTCACCACCAGTGAGCATTATCTTGCCCGCTTTGACAACCCCGCCAAGTATGAACTCGCGCCCTACGACGCGCTCCAGCCGACCATTGATTTTTTCACCGGCTCCTTTAGTCATAATGGCCCCGCGCAGAGGATTGGTTTGGCCACGGCCGTGGTGTTCGACCCCACCTGGGCTGACAAAGAGCTATGCTTGCCCAACGAGCATATGCTCGACTGCGAAATTCGCCGCCACAACCCCGCCCTCCTGCTCATCAAAATCGGCACGAACGACACGGGAAGCCTCACTTTTGAAGAAAACCTGCGTGTCATCATCGAATACACCCTCGACCAAGGCGTTATTCCCATTTTATCCACCAAAGCAGACCGCTTTGAAGGGGGCGACTTGAACAACCCCATCATGCGCCGCCTCGCCACCGAATACGGCGTCCCGCTCTGGGATTTCGACTTCATCGCCAACTCCCTCTATGAGCGCGGCATGGCTGAAGATGGCATCCATCTCTCCATGTCCAACGCTAACGTCTACCGCGACCCCATCGTCCTCACCCGTGGCTACCCCGTCAGCGACCTCACGGGGCTGATGGTGCTAGACGCGATACGGCGCGATATTATTGAACCCGTTTTAGTGCGATGAACGAGGTACAAGGTGCAGGGTGCAAGGGGCAACCAGTCCACAAACCCTGCTCCTTACACCTTGAACCCTACACCCCCTCTGGAGGTCTTATGCCCGATAACATCCACGGCACACACAACGCGCTGGACGACCCGCGTAACGAACATGTTTTGATTTATGTCAATGGCGAACTATTTCCCCGCCCCGACGCCAAAATTTCCGTTTTTGATAGCGGCTATCTAGTGGGGGATGGCGTGTGGGAGGCGTTGCGCCTGCACGAAGGCGTGCTGGTTTTTCTTGACCAGCATCTGGATAGGCTGTGGCAAGGCGCGGCCACGATTGGGTTAAAAATCCCGTTCAGCCGGGCAGAGTTGACGGATGCGCTGTGGCAAACCATTCACGCCAACAAGATGCACGACCATGTGCATGTGCGCTTCATGCTGACGCGGGGCATCAAAAAAACCCCGTCCCAAGACCCCCGCCTGACCATTTCTGGCCCCAATTTGGTCATCATCGCCGAACACAAACAGGCCAGCCCCGCCAGCCGCGAACGGGGCATCACCCTGTTTACCAGCACCATTCGGCGCGGCTCGCCCGATTATCTGGACCCGCGCCTGAACTGTCACAGCAAACTGCACGAGGTGCAGGCCTTAATCCAAGCCCTCGAGGCGGGCGCGGATGAGGCGTTGATGCTGGATGTGCATGGCTTTGTGGCGACCTGTAACGCGACCAACTTTTTTATCGTCAAAAATGGAGAAGTGTGGACTTCAACGGGGCAATATTGCATGAACGGCATCACGCGGGGGGCAGTCCTGCGCGTCTGCCGTGAACATGGCATCCCTTGTTTTGAGAAGAATTTCTCGCTCTTTGATGTGTATGGGGCGGATGAGGCGTTTGTCACGGGCACATTCGGCGGCCTGACCCCCGTCACGGCCGTGGACGGGCGCACCATCGGCTCAGGCCAATACGGCTCGATGACCCGCCACCTGCAAACCCTATACGACCAACTCGTCGCGGCCGAAGTAAGTCGCGCCTCAGCACTCTAAAAGGACTCCCATGACCCTCCGCATCTGCCTCTGGTCAGGCCCCCGCAACGTCTCAACCGCCCTCATGTACAGCTTTGCCCAACGGCCAGACACGGCCGTGGTAGACGAACCATTCTACGCCCATTTTCTGGCCCACACCCCCGCCCGCGACTATCATCCCGGCGCGGAAGAAGTCCTCCAGACCATGGAGCAAGACATCAACCTCGTCCTGCGCGACGTGATTTTTGCCGACTATCCTGGCAAATCCGCCGTCTTTTTCAAGCAGATGACCCATCATCTGGTCGAGATGGATTGGGCGTTCATGGCGGACACGGTCAACATTTTGCTGACGCGCCACCCGCGTGAGATGCTCCCTTCTTATGCGAAAAATATCGAGCTACCGACGATGGCGGATGTCGGTTACGCGCACCATTTGGAGTTGCTCGCTTATTTGCGCGGGGTGGGGCAGAACACGGCCGTGTTAGACGCCCGCTACATCCTCGAAAACCCCCGAGGCGTCCTCAGCCAGCTTTGCACCCACATCGGTCTCCCCTTCGACGAGCGCATGTTAAGCTGGGAGGCGGGCGCACGGCCCGAAGACGGCTCTTGGGCCAACTATTGGTACACCAGCGTCCACAAATCCACGGCCTTCCACCCCTACCGCCCCAAAACCGACCCCTTCCCCGAGCACTTGGAACCGCTTTTGGCTGAGTGCCTGCCCTATTACGAAGAGCTAGCCGCGCTGGCTATTCGCGCCCCTTAAGGAACACGCCGGCAGGAACGAGGATTCCATAAACTGAACAAATTTACTCGTAGTAACGACTTTAGCCGTTTTTTTACTCGAGTAAAAAAGCGACTAAAGTCGCTACGACAAGCGGATTATGCACAGCTTGAATAAGTCTCGCGCCTAAAATCCTTGCGATTTTGTTCAGGTTACCACGTTTAGTTCACGTTTAGTTCACGCTTGGCAGTTACACTTCACACCATACCTAAGGTATAACGCGAATCCATCACCTTATACACACTCACACTTTATGGAGAATCTGCCATGCTACCTGCACTTTTTTCTGCCTGGTCAAAAGGGTTCCGCCTCACGGTCGGTGCCCTCGGCTTAGGCCTGCTTGCGTTTCTATTCCTACAATTCTGGAGCCAGCCCGTTACCAACATAACGAACGAGCTAGATAACCCGACGTTAACCATGCGCAAGGTGCAACCGACCACCAATGCGCCCCCTAGAATGAGCTTTGTACGCACCGCCAGTGCCGCCATTATGGACGGCACACTAGACAAAGTGGCCGATCAAGTCTATGGTCAGGATGACTTCGCCAGCAACACGGTCGCCATACCAGCCACGGACAGTAGCCTGAACCAGCCCGGCGACATTGTTTTCTTCGATTCCGGCCAAGTCTTCATCGCCGACACCGCCAACAATCGGGTACTGGGCTGGAACTGCACTTACAGCTATACAAATGGCGACTACGCCGATTTTGTGCTGGGTCAGCCCGATTTTGAGACCACCGACGTTTTAGACCCCCCCACCGAGTACAGCATGAACGCCCCCACGAGCCTCACCGTCGGCTTTGACGGTCTGCTTTATGTCTCCGATACGGGCAACAACCGGGTGCTGGTCTTCTTCCCCCTCAACTACAACGAGTTTGCCAACGACGAAGAGAGCTACTACGACCCAGATAGCTACTTCTGTGAGGATGGCTGGTGGTACCCCGACGAATTCTACGCTCCCATCTATGAAAACGGGCAATATGCCGACTACGCCCTAGGCCAACCAGACTTTGAGTCGAACACGGCCCTCCCCACCGATTCGGACACCCTCGCCAGCCCCATGGGGTTGGTCACGGATGTGAACGATAACCTCGTGATAGCTGACCACGGCAACAACCGGGTTCTGGTCTACCAGTGGAACGAAGCCGGGACCATCGGCCCGGACGCTAACTGGCTGGTGGGCCAAGAGATTGGCGATGGCACGGTTGATCCCTTCACCTTCAACGCCGCACCCGACCCGCCCACCCAGCGCAGTATGAACGGCCCCACCAGTGTAACCGCCGACCTGCTGGGTGAGGCCATCTACGTGGCCGATACGGGCAACAACCGCATCCTCTACTTCAATTCAAACCCCCTTGACAACATCGCCGATGGGCTGATTGGCCAGCCGGACTACACCAGCAACGCGCCCAACAACGGCGGCCTAGGCGCGTCTAGTTTAGATGGGCCAATGGGCGTGGGCTTGGATGCGGGCAACCGGCTCTACGTGGCCGACACCAACAACAACCGCGTCCTCCTCTTTGACCGCCTCAACCCAGACGGCATAGCCGATGATGTACTCGGCCAACCCGATTTTGTGAGCAACACGGCCAATAATGGCGGGGTCAGCGCGTCCAGCCTCAATGCGCCACGCGGCATCACCGTTGATGATAGCTACTTAGACCTCTTTATCGCCGACACGGGCAACAACCGCGCCCTCCAATACAACCAACCCCTCGATCACCCTACGCCAGACATCGTCCTCCTCGATCCGGGCACAATACGGGCTGGCGCGGAGAGCTTTACCCTAGATATCTGGGGGTCGGGCATTATTGACGAAACCGTTGTCGAAATTAACGGGGTCGCCCGCACCACTGGCTCGGAATTTTTGGGCTTTACCCAAGTCCAAATTGAAGCCAGTGAGGTGATAACCACCGCCCAAATCATCATTACCCTGCGCAACCCAGCTCCCGGCGGCGTTTCGGCTCCCATCGCTCTCACCATCTACGAGCCTACGCTAGGGGACGACCAAGCCGACGTTGTTCTCGGCCAGCGTGGTTTCACCACCAACTGGGGGCCATTTGCTCCGGTGCGTCCCACTACCCTCTTTAACCCGTCGGGCGTTGTCGTTGACCCCGCTACAGGGCGGCTTTTTGTGGCCGACACGGGACACGCCCGGGTTCTAAGCTGGCCGAGCATTGAAGCCCAACGCGACGGCGCGGCCGCCGATCTGGTCATTGGCAAACCAAACTTCACCACCTACATCTCTGATCTCCCGATGGGTCTCAACATGGGCCGCCCCACAGGCTTAGCCCTAGACAGCCAGGGCAATCTCTACGTGGCCGAAGCCTCTGCGAGTCTAGTTCTGGTCTACACACAGCCTTTTATCAATGGCATGGACGCGACGCTGATTATTTCAGGCCAAGGCAACCCGCATCTTTACAATCCTTTGTCGCTGGCTCTGGACAGCCAAGACAATCTCTACGTGGCCGATACGTTCAACCACCGGGTACTTTTCTATGAGACGCCGCTGGCCAGTCAGAATATCACGCCTGACCGGGTCTTCGGCCAGCCGGATATGAGCAGCGTTGCCCCCAATGCTGGTGGGGCTATCAGCGCGAACGGCCTCCACTATCCCAGCGGCGTGGCTTTGGACGAGGCGGGCAATCTCTACGTGGCCGACAGCAACAATCATCGGGTGCTGGTTTATTTGGCGGGCCATGATGGGGACACCACGGCCGACTTCGTCTTTGGCCAAGGGGGAGATTTCACCACGGGCTTACCCAACAAAGATGGGGTCACGGCCGCCAGCCTCAGCTACCCCTCGTCCCTGTTGCTCGATAGCTCGGGCAACCTCTACGTGGCGGATAGAGACAACCACCGCATTTTGACCTATCGCCAGCCCCTCACCAGTGACCGCACGGCCGATGAGGTCTTGGGGCAGGACGGCTCCTTTATCACAAATGAAGCCAATCTAAACGGGCGCAGTCGCAGGTCGCTCAATGAGCCAATTGGGTTAGCCCTTATGGACGACGGTAGTGCCCTCTTCGTGGCCGACCTACACAACCACCGCGTCCTCGGGTTCCAGATGGAGCCAGTAGAAGAACCAACACCAACACCGTCACCAACACCATCACCAACACCATCACCCACACCATCACCCACGCCAACACCAACCGCACCAGCGCCAACAGGCAGTTCCATCTATTTACCGCTTATCACCCGTTAACCATTTTTATGAGATTGAACCAATCTTGTTGTAGATTAAAAAATGAACCGAGTATAAACCAATGCCCCGTAGGGGCGGGACAGCGCGGTAATACCTGACCTAAAACGGCTCAACTTGCCTCCGCGCCGACTCGCCCACCTGACGCACAACATGGGCGAGTCGGTACGGACGGAACAGGGTTGGTTATCGCCCAACTTATCCCGTACCGTCCCGCCCCTACGACAATCCCGCTGTTTACCCAATTTGTTTCTTAACTTGCAAAAAGATTGGTCTAATCTATACACAAACTTCACAGGAGAAAAACATCATGTTAAACAAGACCCAAGAAGCAATTGAACAAGAGATCGTCCACCGCGCCAGCCATGACGCCGATTTCCGCCAATCGCTGCTGGACAATCCCAAAGCGGCCATTGCTAATCTGCTGAACGTCGTCTTGCCACCGGGGATGCAGATCACCGTGTTGGAGCAACAGCCGGGACAGCATATTTTGGTTTTGCCCCCGCTTGTTCCCACCCCAGAGGCGCTCCCTCTTGACAATTTGGAACTGGCTTTGGTTGGCGGCGGCCGTACCTTGCGCCCCCATCTAATTGTGCCTAGTAGCCGCTGCCCGAACGTCCGCCCCAATCAAACCGTCGTTCAAAGTTCCTGCTAATCGTCACCAGAGCGCTCCAATCTGCTTGCAGGTTAAGAAAATGATCGGGTAACAAATTCCCCCTCCCTAACCCTCCCCCTGTGGGGGAGGGTTAGGGAGGGAAAATGATTACCAAACTGATTTTTTAATCTACAACTAGATTGCAGCGCTCTATATAAACGCTATGTTCACTATCCAACGCTTAAACAACAGTACCATCCAACCCTTCCTGCTTATCCTAGAACCCGGCCTGCGCGGGGCGTTGCTCCAGAGCGTTGGGGATGAGCGACAGATCATCTTTGGGGCTACCTACTGGGGGCAACCGGCTGGGGCAGCGGTCTTTTATGTCACAACGGATGACGCGCTGTTGAGCGACCTCTATGTGCTGCCCGCCTACCGTCGCGCCGGTATTGGCGCCGGTCTGTTGGCGGCTGGGGAGGAGGCCGTTCTACAAACAGGTCTCGACCGCATCCAAACCATCTACCGCCCCAACGAACAGACCGCCGCTTTTGAGGCGTTATTGCACAAACAGGGGTGGCAGTCGCCCCGCGTCAACCACATCGTTTTCTGGACGACCCGCGAATTAGACGCTCCGAGCCTGGAGTGGCAAAAATTGCGCTTTGAACCACCCTACGAAGTCGTCTCGTGGCCCGACGTGACCGAGGTCGACCTGCAAGCCATCGCCAAATTGGGTGAAGAGGGGCGGTATCCTCCTGATTTGTCTCCTTTTGCACGGCCGTTAGAAGCGTGGGATGGGGAAACCAGTTTTGTCCTGCGCCATGAGGGGCAGGTCGCGGGCTGGGTCTGCACCGTGCGGGAAAAGCCTCTGCAACTGCTCATTGAGATTCTCTTTGTCTACCAGCCCCGCCAACGGTTGGGCAAGATGCTCATCGGCGAGGTGACGCGTCGCTGTTGGCAGATTGGCATGGAAGATATGTATTGGCGCGTCGCGCCCGATAATGCCCCGATGTTGGAATGGTCGCGCCGCTCTTTCCCCGACACGATTTTGGATGAGTACGAGGAGTGGTTCAGTGAGAAAGTTTTGGCGGAGGATGTCAAAGCGACCCTGCGGACTTTTTACGGCCGTCTGGCTGAAGCACAGTTACAGGTAGCCACGGCCGTGGAAACCCCTCACCACGGCCGTGATAGCCATCACATCTACACCGCAGAAGAAGTAGACGGCCTCCCCCCCAGCCTCGTGGCTGGCTCCATCGCCTGCGGCAACCCCCACCCCGTGGCCGCCCTGCAACCGGGCGAAGTCGTGCTAGACCTCGGCTCTGGTGGCGGGTTGGATGTCCTGCTGGCGGCGCGAACAGTGGGGCCAACGGGCTTTGTCTACGGCGTGGATATGACCGAGAAAATGGTCGAACTGGCGCGGGTCAATGCCGCCAAAGTGGGGGCGACCAATGTCGAGTTTCGTCAGGGGGAGGTTGAAGCGTTGCCGTTGCCAGACACGGCCGTGGATGTGGTCATGGCGAACTGCCTCATCAACCTCTGCCCAGAGAAAGAAGCGGTGCTAGCCGAAGCATACCGGGTGCTGAAACCGAGCGGCCGTGTGGTTTTCGCCGAAGTGATGATAGACGGCGATTTGAGCGGTTTTCCCATCTCCCCCGAGGAAATTCAGGCGGGGCTGGACACGGCGGGCTGTCCCTTGGGCGCATTGCCCCGCGCCCACCTGACCCAGTTGCTGGAGGCGGCGGGCTTTACAGACATCGAACTCATTATCCAGCACAGATACAGCCCAGAGGAGTTGCTGAACGCTTTGCCAGCCGAGTTGCAGAGTGTGTTGGGAAGTATGGAGCCAGCCGTCTTGCAGGAGTTGACGAGCCGCTTTATGAGTGCGGCTATTCGGGCACAGAAAGGGGCGTGAGGAGAAGTTCAACTTTTCTAAAAAGTTGAACTTCTGGCTGGCCTGTGCCTCCCAACGCAATGAACGCTTCTGCTGAAAATCTCCGTGCGGCAATTGAAGCACGGCTGGCTCAATTGTGGTTGGAGGGGGAGGACACGGCCGTGTCCTCCC
>JBGTIZ010000052.1:0-20337 GCA_041745395.1 Promineifilaceae bacterium (SeqCode)
GTTATCGGTGTAACATTCTGGACATAGGGGTTTGAACAAATCGAAAGTCATGTCGATCTCCTTACTCAAATTGGTCTTTGAGCCTAGAGTTTTCGCTCATTTCTTCCGTTTGTTCAAATCCCACTTAACTGAACCAGTGCCTTTGATTCGCTTTCTGGTTCAATTCATCCAACACCAAACGCACATCCTCCCCATTTAGGCGATACAGACTGTTGCATCCCCCCCAAACCAACAAAAAGAAAGTCAGACAAACAAACCAAACCTGCTTTTTTGACATCCACCTATTCCTTGCGCGTGAAACGACGATAAGCCAGTGACCACCAATCAAACGTGGGGACATTTTTTTCATATTTTACCAGCAAAACCGTAATCGTAATGAGCAATGCCCCCACCCACTGCACGGCCGTGAGATCTTCCCCCAGCAAAAAAACCGCCAAGAAAATACTAACCAACACCTCGGCAATGCTCAGCAGAGCCGTCTGCAAACTGCCCAACCGCTTCACCCCCAAAAACATCGTCAACCGCGCCAAAGCGGTCGCCAAGCCCATCACCACAATAGCCAGCCAGCCAGCCGGAGCAATCGCGCTCAGCGACGGTTGCACCACCTGCCACGCGGCCGTGACCACCGCCGCCATACCCGTAATAGCATAAAGCGTCATCGTTGGGGCGGGAATGTCCCGCAAAATGCGCTGGCTCAACACCAACTGCACCGCATAAGAAAAGGCGGCGATGAGCATAAAGCCCACCCCCAGCCAGTGCGGCTCATTCACACTACCAATCGTCAACAGATAAACGGCAAAAATGGCTATCCCTGTGCGCAAAATCGTCAAGGTCGAGATTTGTTGCCCAATCATGCGCAATAAAACGGTGACAAACACCAAATAAGTGATGTTAATCAACTGCCCCAATGACGCATCAATCATAGTGAGACTGCTGTAATAAAAGAGCGACCCCACTCCGTTAATGCTTCCCGCGAGCAAACTGCTCAGGACGGCCATAGCAGAGCTACGAATTAATTGCGGAGCCAAAAGCAGGATCATGCTCCACAAAATAAGCGCGGCGGCCACCGTGCGAAAAGCGGCCACCGTGTACACGTCAGCCTCAAATAGATATGCAATTTTAGCTAGAATGGGGGTAACACCAAGAAAAAGGGGGGAGAGCAACGCCCAAAACAGGCCCCGATACCAGTTGTCCTTGTTGACGTTTGTCATAGGTGCTTTCTCGGGGCACTGTGACTACTTGTACACGCCGGTGTAGAGAAAAGGTGGTACTGCTCGATTGTGGAGGAGAAGGGGCGAGTGAGAAGTAAAAAGTGAGAAATAGGTTGAGCGACTTCTCACTTCTTACTTTTTACTCAATCACTTTGCTTGTTTAAGGGGGAGCAGGATATGAAAAACGCTCCCAGGAGGATTTTCTGTATCGCGCCGCTCGCTTTCCACCCAGATGCGTCCCTGATGCGCTTCGATAATGCCTTTGGCGATGGGCAACCCTAAGCCTAAACCGCCACCCTTGAAATTTGATTTGCTGGTGGAATGGTGCTGAATGGAGCCGAGAATGTGGAATTGGTCAAAGATGCGGCGTTGCTCTTCAATGGGGATGCCGATGCCCGTGTCCTCGATGGTAATAACCACAGCATCCGTAAGCACACGGCCGTGGATAGAGATGCGTCCTTCATCAGGCGTATACTTCACCGCATTCTCCACCACATTATTTAGAGCCGACCGCAACTGCCCGCCATCCCCTTCGATAAGCGGCAACGTCGTCAAATCAGCCACGGTTAGCTCAATAGAGCGCGTGGTAATCGTCTCCGTGTGCTTCTTAATCACATCATCCATTAGCTCAAACACCCGAATCGGCCCCATAGCCAAATCCAGCGTACCCGCCGCAATGCGCGAGACCGAGATAATCTCGTTAATAACCGTGCTCAGCCGGTCAATCCCCTTGCCCAGCCCATTGGCAATATAAGCCAACTGCGCATCATTGTCAGCTTCCGCCTGTTTGGCCCGGTCTTTCAGCAAAAAGGCGTAGCCGTTAATCAGGGTTAGCGGCGTGCGTAGCTCATGCGAAACCAGCACAATAAAATCACTTTTCATGCGGTCCAACTCGCGCAAGCGTTGATTGGCATCTTGCAGTTCCCGCACCTTGTTTTCCAGTTTACCGACCAGTTCCTGAGCATACAGCTTTAATTGCTCACTTTGCTCCGTCTGGCTCAGGGCATCAATGCGCCCCTGCAAGAAGGATTCGACCTGACGCGGAAAATTAATCACATCAATCGGCTTGGTCAGGAAGCCATTACACCCAGCCGCCAACGCTTGGGAGCGGGCTTGGGAAGAAATATTGGCGGTCAGAGCGACGATGGGGGTTTTTTCAAAGTGGGGCAAACTGCGCAGGCGCGTGGTAATTTCCTTGCCATCCATATTAGGCAAGTTAATGTCCATCAGAATCAACTGAGGGTTGGTCTCCCGCGCCAGCGAAATGCCTTCGAGGCCATCATTAGCGATGTGGACGTCATAGCCGTGCCGTTCCAGCACACGCCGCACCAGCTTTTGATTGGCGATGGTGTCTTCAATATAGAGGATGGTTACTTTTTTTTCAGTCACGATTTTTGCACTCGAGCGTTAAGGTAGCACTTCTTGAATATCACGCAACAAGTCTACGTCCATAAAAGAGCCTTTTTGCAACAGTCCTTTGATTTTACCGCTTAATCGTCTTTTCTCAATAGGCGTTAACTCCTTAGCGGTGATGACGATGATGGGAATGTGGCGCAGAAGGGCGTCTGTTTTCATGGTGTCGACCACGGTGAAGCCGTCTACACCGGGCATCATGAGGTCTAGTATAACCAAATTCGGCCGTGTTTCACGAATGAGGGCCAGTCCATCCGTGCCGTTGGCGGCTTCATCAATGAAGTAGTTGCCCTGTGATTGTAGGATACGACGAATCAGGCGAGTGGCATCGGGATTGTCTTCGATGATGGCGATGCGTTTGACACGCTCATCGAGCGCTTCGAGAGCGCGGAGCAGACCATCTTCGCGGGGGTTTTGAGCGTCGCGGTCGCTGAATTGTTCAGGGTTCATATCGCGGGTATACCGTTCGCCGACGATGTGCTTTTCGACGGGGAAGGTGTGACCGGAAGCGTTAATCACGATGGTTTCGTGGGGCTGAATGACGCCTTGGCGGATGAGATTGAATAACCCCGCAAAAGCCACGGCCGTGGCTGGCTCCACCGAAATCCCGTCCATCTGAGCCACAACTTTCAGGGCGCGAAACGCTTCAGTGTCGGTCACGGACTCAATCAGGCCGCCATGTTGCTGAATCAGGTCAAACAGCACCTCGTAAGCCTCGCCGGGCACGCCCGTAGCAAGGGTGGCAATATCAGTTGCGGGGTGGGCAACGGCAGTAGACACGGCCGTGGGCAATCCCTGTGCAAACGCCTGCGCCATCGGCGCACAGCCCGCCACCTGAAAAAGAGCCAGCTTCGGCATTTTGTCCACCAGCCCCATGTGCTTCAAATCAGAAAAGCCCTGCATAACGCCGACCGGCCCCATGCCGCCACTAATCGCCTGCACAAACCAGTCGGGCGTTTGCCACGGATGCGCGGTGGCATGGTTGGTAATCATCGGGTCTGCCCCAGCCATGACCGCACCCAACTGTTCCGCAATTTCATAGGCGACCGTTTTCATGGCCTCTTTGGCCGCAATGGCTTTGACGCCTCTATCCAAGAAAATGTGGCGACTGGCCGCAAATTCGGCCGCAATTTGCTTTGCTTGGTCATACGTACCCGCCACTTTGATGACTTCCGAGCCATACAGAGCCACTTCGCGCATCTTGTCGGAAGGCACGGAACTGGTCACAAAGACCCACAGCTTGATACCCGCGCGGGCGCAGTAAGCTGAATAGGCAATGGCGACGTTGCCCGTCGAGGAAACCACGGCCTCATGGATGCCTGCCGCTTTCATACTGCTGATGGCGATGGTCGCTTGCCTATCTTTGAAGGAGCCAGTCGGCCCTTGTCGCTCATCTTTGATGTAAATGTGGGCATGTCCGAGCATTAAGCCCAAGTTTTCGGCGCGAATGAGTGGCGTCCACCCTTCCCCAAAGCTGATGCAACTGTCTGGGTCGCGCAGGGGGAGCAGTTCGCGGTAACGCCAGAGCGTGGCGGGGCGATGGGGCAGGTGCGCTTGCCACTGCTGGCGGGCGTGGTCATAGTCATAGACGGCGTTGAGCCAGCCCGCTCCGCAGGCTGGGCAACACGGCCGTGGTTCGGCATAAATTTCAGTATAGCCACAGCGGCGGCATTGCAAATCAAAGGGTGGTAATAACATGTTAATTCTTCGGTCGGTCAGCAATTCCAACCAACCGCTCACGGCTTACGCCAAAATGCGAAGCTGGCGCAACGCCTTGATTAAATCATCGGCAATAATCGGTTTGGGAAGCATCGCTTGCGCCCCTAGCTCTACCGCTTTTTCGCGGTTGTCTTCAATGGAGCACAGCAAAACGGGAATATCATCATACGCGGGGTTTTCGCGCATGGTGCGCAAAACGTCCCAGCCAGACATATTGGGCATAAAGACATCCATAATGATACCAGCAAGCGCATCGGCTCGCTCTTCCAGAATAAGCAGGGCACTGGAACCATTGCGCACGCTAATCAACTCAAAAGGTTGGTCATACAGATAGCGTTGGTACAGGGTCAGGATGCCCAGTTCATCATCAACCAAGAGCAGGGTGTTGCGCTGATGGCTAGTTTCTGGCTTGGTCGGGCTAGCGGTGCTGGTGACACCGTTGCTGAGGGAGGTGGGGTTAACCTCCTCCGCCGTGCTCGGGATCGCGCTCGGGGTGTTCATGGCGGTGACGCGCGGCTGGCGGGTGGGCAATAAGATAAAGAAGGTCGTGCCGCGCCCAACTTGGCTTTCAAACCACACACGGCCGTGGTGCAACTGCACCAATTCGCGCACAATCGGCAAACCCAGCCCCGTGCCGCCCACGGCGCGTGACGGATTGGCGTCCACCTGCTCAAACGCGGTAAACAAGCGGGAATAATCCGCTTCGGCAATGCCAATGCCCGTATCCTGCACCGAAATTTGCACATGCTGGTCGCCCTGCGCCTGAATCTTGAGCGCGATAGACCCATCTTCCGTAAATTTGGCCGCATTAGAGAGCAAGTTGAGCAAAATTTGGCGCAAACGCACCGGATCCGCCTCGATTTTGGGCAAACCCGGGGCCACTTCCCAGCGCAGATTAACTTGGTCATCACGAATAAGGCCGCGTGCCGTGGACTGCACGCTGGTCGCCAGCTCAACGAGGTCTACTTCATCAAAGACCAGAGCCATCTTGCCCGCATCCATCTTAGCCAAGTCCAGCACATCGTTAATCAGATTGAGCAAATGCTGGCCGCTGTTGTGAATCGAGTTGAGGTCTTCCTCTTGCGTCTCATTAATGGGGCCATCAATGCCTTTCAGAATGAGGCGGGAGAACCCAATAATCGAGTTGAGCGGCGTGCGTAGCTCGTGCGACATATTGGCTAGGAACTGCGTTTTCATCTTGTCTAGCTCGCGCAACTGCTCGTTGGCGTTTTGAATATCGCGGAAAAGCCGCCCGCTTTCGATAGTGGCGGCCAAGCTCACGCTCAGCGTTTGGAGCAAGCGTAAATCTCGGTCATCAAACTGCCCCGCTGTACGGCTCTCTACGTTGAGCACGCCCACAATGCGTTGCCCTAGGGCGAGCGGCATCACCATTTGGGAGCGGGTGGGGTTCTGGCTATTGAGTTTGAAGCTGGGTTCGGCTGACCAATCGCTTATCAGGCGCGGGGCTTTGGTCGTCATCGCCTGCACAAACAAATTGTCTTGCGTTTGGGCAGGGAAGCGCGTGCCCAGCTCGGCGGCCATGAAACCGCGTGATTGGGTCACTTCTAGCTCTTGGTAGGTTTCGTCGAGCAGAAGCAGTTCGACTTTGGCCTCGCCGAGGGTGAAGTGCAAGGTGTTGACCATGTTGGCGATGCGCTCGTCGGCGTCAACGCTGGTGGCGGCGGATTGGGTAATGTTGAAGAGGGTGCGCAGTTCGGTGACGTTTTCTTGCGTTTCGGCCAGCAGGCGAGCGTTGGCCAAAGCCAGCACGGTTTGATTACTGATGGCGCGAAGCAGGTTGACTTCTTCGGCGGTGTAGGCGAAGGGCGTGCCGGCTTGCACAATCATGAAGGCGGCGGGCTGGCGGTTTTGGTGCATGGGCAAGAAAATGGTGGAGGGTAATAATAGGCCATTATCTTGTCCCACGGCCGTGGGGTTGTATAACGCCGTCACGGTCTGCGTCAGGGCATCCACTTGAGGCAAGACGGCTGTCTCCCCCTCTTGGAGCCGGGTCAGCAGAGGGTTATGAGGGTCAACACGGCCGTGGAGCAATATTTCGGGCACCGACACCACATCAGGGTCATACTCCAGCAACAGCGTTTTATACGTCCGTTCCAGCGCGTCATACTCCGCTAGATAAAACAGGTCACACGGCATCAGCGCGGCTACTTCTTGATACACCAGCCGCGCTAATTCCCCACTATCCAGCGTGCCCGAAATCCGCGCCCCAATTTGGTTCAGGGTAATCAACTGTTGCGCGCGCGCCAACGCCTCATCAAAGAAGATAATGTTCTCGACTGAGGTGACAAACTGGTCTGTGGCAATCAGCGTAAAGTTGATACTCTCGTCCGTGAACGAGGCGGTGGGGTTAAACGAGTCGAGAATCACCGCCCCCAACAGCATTTGGTGCTGGCTAAACGCGGGCACGCACAGCGCGGCACGTACCCCAAACGGCCGTAAATACCGTTCAAGCCGCTCGTCCGCTTCGGGGTCTATGATAGCGGTGTCATCATCTATCAATAAGACAGGCTGGCGCGTAGCCATCAATTCATCATACAGCCGGTCAGACAATACTTTTTGCGGCTTCTGCGCCTGCCCATCGGGCAACACAAAGTCCATAGATAGCCCTTCAAAAGATTGGCTCTTTTTGTAAAAAACGACGCGAACTTGCGGCAGACCAATGTAGTTGACAATCTCGCGGGCGGTGGCTCGCGCCATATCTTCTTGAGTAATGGCACTGCTGAGCGAACGGCCAAGCTGGTACAGGGCACTGGTTTCTCGGAGCAGTCGCTGGTTGGCAATGGTCACCGCCGCCTGATTGCACAGCGTTTGGAACGGCTGTAGCTCGTTCACTTGGGGCAAACGGGGCAAATGCCGCGCCAAAACAAGGGTCGCCAGCCAACTGTCGCCCGCAAAAACGGGGATAAAGATGGCCGCTTCGATTACTTCGCTGGCGAGGAAATCGCGGAAAGAGTCGGCGAGTTCTTCGTTGGCGGCGGGGCGCAAAATCATGTGTGGGGTGGTTTGCTCGGCCGTGCTAAGCAACGGAAGCAGATCATCTTGCCGCGCCGAAAAGGCGGGGGGTTCTTTATCTTTGGCCGTGGGGGGGCCACTGTAGGCAAGGAGGGTAATTTGGTCAACGGCTTCGGGGTCGTTAGCCAGCACAAAAGTCACGTCGAACAGGTTTGTACGCTGACTGAAGTTGACCAGCACGTCATACACTTCGCGCTCATCCACGGCCGTGATTAACTGCCGCGCCGCCTCATATAGCTCAGCCGTCTTGTCCAAGTTCCCCTGCAATCGTTCAAACAGGGACGCATTGTCAATGGCGATAGCCACTTGGTCAGACATCGTTTGCAAAACGCGCACCAGCTCAGGCGAGAAGGCGTAGGGATGCCGACTTTGGACGGTTAACGCCCCAATCGTGCGCTGACGCACCAGCAGGGGAAGCGCAATTTCTGATTTTGTTTCGGGCAAATTAGGGTTGGCGAACCAGTCTACAGCCTCGTTGACGTCTTGCCGAATACGGGGCTGGCCGTCTAGCATCGTGCCGCCCACCAACGATTTGCGGTCGAGCGGGAGCTTATGCGCTTGGGCTAACTGGCGTTGCCCCTCTTTGCCCGTGCCTGCGCGGAGCTGGGCGATGGTGCGCTCTTCGTCGGGGAAAAAGATACCCACATAATAGAGGTCGAACCGCTCCTTGATGAGCGAAACGGCCGCGTTTAATAGCTCATCTACCTCAAGGAAGCTACTCGAGACAGCCGCGACTTCGGCCGCCGTTTGCAACTGCACACTCTGTTGCCGCTGAATTTCTAGCGCGGTCTGGGTGCGGTCGAGCAAACGGCGGTTCTGCATAGTCACCGCCGCCTGACCAATCAGGCTGGTCATATCTTGAATAGTCGTCGCGTCCCACGCTTCCGCTTCAGTGCCCAAGAGCATCAGCAAGCCCACACAGCCCCGCCCCACAATAAGGGGGAAGAGACCGAGTCGCTTCACGGTCGGGGCTAGCTGGCTGGCTAGCTCCGGCGGCACAAACTGGGGCGCGTTCTGAATATCGGCAATAAGCAACGGTTTAAGCCGGTTCGCATGACGCAACAGCGGGGCATTTTGCCAATCGTTGACTTGGCTGGACACGGTGATGGCGGGCAAGGTGTGCTGGGGAGCCACCCAGTGGGTATGCACGGTGAGCTGTTCTGGTTTGTGCCCTGTGTGCCACGGTTGCTCAAAAACATAGGCGATGAGCGCGGCCGTGTGGGCAAGCAGAGGCGTTTCGGCCAGCGCGGCCAGCACTTGGGCGGAATCATCGGTGCGGCTGATGCGTTGCCCCGTTTGGTAGAGCATTTCGGCCGTGGCGCGGCTGGTCTGTAGCTCTTGAACTTGGCGCAGGTTGTTGATAGCCACGGCCAAGTTGGCGGCCACGGTGGTCATTAACTCTACTTCTGGTTCATCAAACGCGCTGGCGTCCGTTTCGTTTTCGATGACCAGCGAGCCAATGAGCGTGCCTGCATAAATGACGGGGACGCCTAACCACGCATTGGTTTCTGCCCCAACCGAGAAGGAGCCAGTTAGTTCACGAAACTCGTCCAAATTGGTGCGGCTGTTTATCAGGAGCGGCTTGCGCGTGGTGAGCACATGCCCTGTCAAGCCTTTGTTGAGCGGCACGGGGGGAATCGCCGAGAGGTCTATTTCCGCGTTGTGTTCGTAGAGATAGCTCCAGCGCACGTTTTGGCCGTCGGGCGTGATGAGCGAGATAGAAACGCCTGTAGCATTGACGATAGCCAGCAGTTCGCGCCGAATGGTTTCATACATGTCGCGCATCTTTTGGGCGGCGGACAAATTCCGGCTGATGCGATTAAGCGTGTTGAGCTGGGTGACTTGCTCCTGGGCGCGGGTGGTCAGGGAGGTGTTTTGCAGGGACACGGCCGTTTGAATAGCCATCGCTTGGGCAAAACGGATGTCTCGTTCGTCAAAGAGGGGTTGCTCGGCCGTGCTGTACAGGGTCACGAAGCCTAGGACGGTATCGCCTGCCAGCAAGGGCAGTTCGAGCATCTGGTGCGCTTGACGACTGCTTAAAAAGGTTTGCTCGGCGGGAGTGAGCGTCTGTGGCTCTTGGTCGGCCGTGAGTAACTGGGGCTGGTGCTGGGTCAAAATCTGGTCACGGTGAGGAAAGTCTTCTAGCAGGTGAACGTCTTGCCGGGCATAATGACCCGTTTCTTGGGCGTCGGCCGCGTTGTGGATGTATTCGACGCGCAGGGTGATGCTTTGGCTGACTTTTTCCCAACTGCTGATGATACAGCCGCGGGCGCCCAACTCTTCGACAAAGGCGCGGCTAGCGTGGCGATAGATTTCGTTGATGTCTAGCACACGGGTGAGCTGATTGGTCAGGTTGAACAGGGTTTCTTGTTCACGCAGGCGCACTTGGGTTTGGGCAAATAGTTCGCTGTTCTCGAGGGCGTAGGCGGTTTCTTGGGCCACGGCCGTGGTCAGGGTTTCCATTTCGGTCGTCCACCCTTGGGGCGCACCTTCGACCACAATTTCGCCAATGACTTGCTCGCGCAGAACAAGCGGGACACGGTGGGTCGAGACGAGGGCGTTGGACACGGCCGTGTCCATCTCTAACCCTGATGCTAAGCCAATCGGTGGGAAAACAGCCTGCGCCATCTGACCCCGCGCCAGCGTGTCCGTCGTTCTTTGATACAGCCGATTTAACTCCAGCAGGTTGCTGTCTTTCTCGTTCAGCAAATCTGCGTTAGCCAGCGCGGCGGCCAACGCTTCCGAGAGCAGAGCCAATAAAATTTCATCGTTGACGTCTAATTTGTGCACCCCATCTTCATAGACAACCATCATGTGCGTGACCGTCTGCTCATCACTGCCGCGCATGATAGGGGCAACGAGTTCAACCCGCATAAACGGCAGATTTAGCTCATATAAAGTGGGGTCGTTGGGCGAATCATGGGCGAACAAACGCGTTTCACGGCTTTCTACCACTTCGCGCAGGGGGCCGGCCAGCACGGTGCGCTGTACGCCCAGGGGCATCGGGTCATAGTCGGGCTGGCTGGCTGTGGCCTGCACCACCATTTCGTTGCCAATGAGCTTGCCCAGATACGCGCCCGTGTAGCCAAAGTCTTGCACGAGGCTGGTGGCTGTTCTTTGCAAAATGGCGACGGGCTGGCGCAGGACGCTGATGCTTTGCCACAGTTGAATAACTTGACGCTGGCGTTGGTTGCGCCGTTGCACGGCCGTGAATAAGCGCGCATTATAAATCGCCGCCGCGACATGATCCGCCATCTGTTGCAACACATTCAGATCATCGGCCAAAAAGGCATCGGGTCGGCGGCTCTGCACGTCGAGCGCACCCAGCAATTGCCCTTGTGAAATCAGGGGCAGAGCGACCTCGGAGCGGGTTTCGGGCAGGAGCGGGTTGTCAAAGTAACTCTGTTCCGCGCCCACATCCCGGGCCAAGAACGGTTTGCGCTGGGCGGTGGCTTGTCCCACCACGGAGTTGGAGCCTATGAGGAGTGTATGTGGTTTGTTCTTGAGTATTTCCCCCACTTCGCCCGTTGATTCACGCACGACCACGGCCGTGGCTGTCTCATCTAGCAAGAAAACGGACGCATGATAATAACCAGAACGATCACGAATCAGATTAACCGTGTCGCGCAACAAACGGTCTAGCTCCAGCGACGAATTCGCCGCCCGCCCAATCTGCATCGAAGCCTCAAGCTGGTTGGCGCGTTTGCGCAAATCAAGCGTGCGCTCGGCGATAACATGCTCGCGTGACTCAATCTGCTGGCGCAAATCTTGGGCTAAGTGGTTAAACGTAGCGGCCAATTCACCCAACTCATCACGCCGTTGAAGCTGAACCGGTTGCGCGTAAATATTTTCGCGCATGGTTTCCGACCCCTGCTGAAGCGTGCCCAAGTCACGGGTCAACGGCCGCACATAAAGCAGGTAAAGCGCGGTCACGGCCAGTAACCCAATCAAAGCCGAGAGCAAAAGTGAGGGGAGCAGGGCATCATATACGGGAGCGAGGGCTTCGTTACGGGGTTGAATGGTGGCCACAAACCAGTTTAGGTCGTTAATGGCCGGCATGTTGCCAATGACGCTAGACGCTTTGTAGAGATAGCGCACTTGGTCATCCCCCACAAATTCCAGCACTTCTTGGTTATCAATATCAAACGGGGGCGGCAGGTTGTAGGGCGTCAGTTGATTGTTGAACGGCACGGTGTAAACGATGCGCCCTTGGTTGTCGGTCAAAATAGAGCGACCGCTGATGTTAAACCGCCCTCGCTCAATAATCTCTTTGAGGTTGCTAAAGTCGAATGCACCGCGCAGGTAGCCAATCAGCTCGCCTTGCCCATTGAGAACGGGCACGGCGATTTCGGTAATGTCTACGCCGGGGGTATGGCGGTCTAGGGTGCGCCCGACGATGTAGAGGGGCTGGCCGCTCTCAAGGGCTTGGAACCACGCTTTGTCCCGCTGGTCATAGCTGGGGGGAAGATAGTTGCCGCCGACGATACCGCCGTATTTGTTGACCAACAGCAATCCGTTTTGGCCGGGAAAACCACCGTCAGCAAAGGTTCTTAACACGGCCGTGGCGCGACTGTTAATAATGCCGCGAATGAAGCTATTGGGCAGACTTTCGGGGTCGGTTTGGGGCTGAATCGTGGCTCGCCATTGCGCATCATACAGAGCCATGTCGTTGTTGGTGCGGTTATCCATAAGGCCGTTAAGCCGCTCAGTCTGCTGGATAATCTCGCTGTCAGCGGCTACCCGCTCTAGGAAGCGAATCTCTTGCTCGAGCAAGCGCACAATTTGGTCACTTTCGGTATTAGCAATCGCGCTGAAGTTGCTTAAGGTGAGATTGGTGGTGCGGTCGTTGACAATGACGCTGACGCTGGTGGCCGCAATTACCGCGATAATAATAATGGTCAGGATGAAGAACAGCGGCAAGCGAAAGGCGATAGACTGAGACCAGGACAGGTCTGTAGCGGTCATAGCCGTGGGCGTGTTTATATTGTCTCTGTTATTAGCCATGAGATGATTTGTTTGGATCGGGGCGCATATATCGCTCGTGGGGCGGATAGAGACGAACATGCACCTGCTTGTTGCCCAGAACTTCGCCTAATTGCTGAGCGGCTGATTCCACAATGGTCTCAGCGTTAAGGCTATGCCGAACCTCGGCCGTGATTTTGTTGAGTACCCGTTCACGCTGTACCAGCACATGCAGGTTTTCAAACAGCTCTTGATTGGTAATAATGGTTCCCGCCTGAGCGGCCAATAGCTCAATGAGCTGAATTTCTTCCACATTAAAAGGATGGTCGGGCGTACGGCGCGTGAGCGCGAGCACCCCCACGGGGCGGTCGCGCTCTTTGAGAGGAACCGTCATTAGAGCTTGAAAATCAGCTTCGGCAAACGCCTCTAAGCGGCCAGACCACATATTGTAATTATCAATGACATAGGTTTCCCCTTCTCGAAATGAAAGGCCGGCCAACCCTTCGTCTGGATCGAGATTGTAACCAGTGATGTTGGCGCCCATGTCTATATTCAAAACCAATTCGAGCTTGTCGGTCTCTTCCCGCCAGAGGAAAACGCCAGTTCCATCGGCTTGGAGCAATGTTTTAGCCCGCTGAGCCAACACATTTAGCGTGCTTTGCACGTCATTTTGCAAGGTCATCAGGCTGGTGATGATTTGCAGTTCGGTCATCTGCTCGCTCCGTTTTTCAAGCTGTTTGAAGAGCAGGGCGTTGTCAATGCTGTTGGCAAGCTGGTCAGCGATGAGTTGCAAGATGGTGATGTCTTCGGGCGTGAAGGTGTCGGTGTCGCGGCTTTGCATGTCGAGCGCACCAAC
The DNA here is from genome assembly GCA_041745395.1 of Promineifilaceae bacterium (SeqCode). Taxonomy (GTDB): domain Bacteria; phylum Chloroflexota; class Anaerolineae; order Promineifilales; family Promineifilaceae; genus Hadersleviella. The sequence goes on from JBGTIZ010000052.1 coordinate 13,195, forward strand.
CAGATAGCCGCGCGTGATGAGGGGCAAAGCTAGTTCAGAACTGGTTTCGGGCAGGAGGGGATGACGCTGAAAGAAGGGGTCGTCGGCCGTGTTGGTGGCGTGTTGCGCTTGGCGGCGTTGGGTGGCTTGCCCGACAAGAGATTGCGAACCGATACCCAACCGATACCCTTCCGTTTTTAACTGCTGACCCGCTTCACCCGTTGCTTCTTGGACGACCACAAAGCGGGTGGTGTCGTCGAGCAGGAGAATGCCGACATGATAGAGGTCAAATTCGTCATGAATAAGGTTGACGCTGTTTTTGAGCAGGGTCGCCAGTGCGAGGGATTCATTGGCGGTGCGGATAACCTTCAAGCTGAATTCAAGCCGTTTATTGCGGTGTTCTAGGTCAACGAGCTGGTCGTCAATGCGCTGTTGCAGGGTGGCGTTGAGGTGGCTGAGTTCGTCGGTGGCTTGGCTGAGGGCTTCGAGGGCGTGGGTTTGTTCCCGTTTGATGGCCCACACCACGGCCGTGATGGCGGCCGAAGCGAGGGCAAAGTAGATCCCGGGCTGGCCAAGGCTTTGCAGATAGAAACCCGCCCCAATGGTCACTAGCAGGTAAGGCCAGCTTTGTTGGCGGGGTAACAGAGCCACGGCCGTGACCATAAACATGAGCATAAAAAGCGGATGCACCCATAAAGCGAGCGGCGCGGTCAACAAAACAATCGCCTCCCCCAAAAGCGGGGGGAGTAGCAAAAGATGGGCGGCTAGGTCAAAGCGCGTCTGGCGGATGAGCCGCAGGGTGAGGAAGAGGTACAGGGCGAGTAGAAGAAAGAAGACTAGGGGGATGACGTAGGTTTGGAGGGTGCTGGTGAATAGTTCTTGGCTGAGACGGAGGGTCAGCCGCAGGGTTAACACGGCCGTGACCAAAATCAAGCAAAATTGCAGTAGCCGCCCCCGACGCACGGCCGTGGGGTCGTCTGTGGCGATGTGTAAATAGGTGTGCCAAGTTGGGGGCAAATAGTTCATAACGAGTTTGCCGTTGGGGTGAGACACGGCCGTGTTAAACGTAAAAAGTGAGAAGTACTAAGCATCTACTTCTCACTTCTCGGGGTGCTGTGCGGTGCGGTTACACGGCCGTGGGTATGGGGTTTTCAATCGTGTCATGTTTCACGTGTCATGGGTCACGTGGTTTTTCTATGGACATACCAAACAGTCACTAACTGAACCCATGAATTCCCAAAGAGCCTTAAAAAATCAGGGTCGTCCCTACGTTAGTTCCCACACAGACTCGCCCTGCAAAATGCGTTGAATTTGTTCAGGAAATTTGTCGGGGTCAAGCGGTTTAGAGAGAAAGCCATCAAATCCAGCCTTGCGCGATTTATCCATTTCCACCGAGCTAGCTTGGGCCGTCACTACGACCACTTTGGTATTCTTGAGCTTCGGATCAGCCCGCAACTGGCGCAGAGCATCGTACCCATCTTCGTGCGGCAGGCGCAAATCCATCAAAATAAGGTCAACGCGGGGCATGGTCTTGGCGAAGTCAACCACGCCCCAGCCAGTCGTTTTCCATTCACAATGCTGGATACCCATGAAGGCTAATAAGCGCGCCACCAGCACAAAATTGGGAACATTGTCTTCCACAACCAATACATACACATCTTCGAGGTTTGGCTCGTTATTATTCAAGGAGGATGTTACTTCCATACTAAAAAGTCCTCATGGTTTCTATGCTCTGCGTCGAGTGAAAAAAAGCGTTTTGTGTCATATACGGCCTCTGTTCAAAAAAGCGCGTAGTTGATCGGGAAAAGTGTCCACGCTGATTGGTTTTTGGATATAGCCATCACAACCTGCGTCTAAGCTACGTTCACGATCCCCTTTCATCACGTTGGCGGTTAGCGCAATAATGGGGACGGCGTCTAAATGAGACAGTTCGCGCATCTTATTGGTCACGGTATAGCCGTCCATGGCGGGCATACTCAAATCCATTAAAATCAGGTCGGGGGTATTGTCGGCCACGTAAGTAAGACCAGCTTGACCATTCACGGCCGTGTGAATCTCAAAACCAGACGCGGCCAGCAAGCGGCTAACCAGCTTACGATTTTCCAAATTGTCTTCTATATAAAGTATAACGGGCGTTTCGCTCATGTGCTTGGTACGATAGTCACTAATTTTGACCCCACCCATTGAATCAGGGTAGCTAAAGGGTAAGCGTTCAACGTCTCAACCAGTCATCTGACTGGCTCACGCTTACGTATTATGCAAGCCATTCCCAAATGGGCAACCGCAAAATGCCTTATCAACTAGACAGGTAGACCGCGAAACCTACCCAAGAGGCAAAATAACCGTAGTCTCACCCCTATCTGGCAATGATACCGACTTCAAACATGACAAACATGGTCAGCCGTCTGTTTTCGCGGGTTTTTCACTGTCCATTCACTCTATTCATAACCTGGGCAACGACTCACCTTCTCGAGAAAAGCCCTTCGGTGTGAGTCCACGCCGTTATTGATCTGGTGAAGCAAACTACTACAGGAGAAGCAAATGCAAAAAACGTTAGCAATGAAATTGTTAGAAGGCAAAAAAATCCCTTATGAACCAGTCACCTATCCCACCACGGAGCGCGACGCCGCCATCATTGCCCACCATTTTGGGGTAGACCCTGCCCTCGTTTACAAAACCCTGGTTGTAGACCGCCCCACGCCTCAAAAGCCGTTATTGGTCATGGTGGCCGCTAATCGGCAGTTAGACCTGAAAAAATTGGCTAAAGCAACGGGCGACAAAAAGCTGAAAATGGCGACCCACGCCCGCGCCGAGGAGCTAACAGGGTTACAGGTGGGCGGTATTTCGCCGCTAGCTTTGCTCAACAAAGGCTTCCAGGTAATGGTTGACCAGCCCGCCCGCGACTTAACCCATCTGTTTGTGAGTGCCGGCGAGCGTGGCATTAACTTAAAAGTGCCTGTAAAGCCAGTGGTGAAGTTGATTGGCGGCCGGTATGCAGATGTGAGTTCGAGCGAAGAGTAAACGCTGAAGGCGGAAGCCGTTTGCAAGTTAAGAAACAAATCAGGTAAACGAGTGAAAAGTGAAAGGTAAGAAGTAAGAAGTAGCTGGGCAACCAGTCACCCACTTCTTACTTTTCACGTCTTACTTCTTACTCAGCTTGTTGCCCGATTCGTTTTTTTATCTACAACTGGCCCCCACATTTAATAGGTATTGACCGCCAGCCGCTGAATCGTATCCACCACATCGGGGAAATCGAATGGTTTGGGGAGGAAGGCCGCGCCTACTTCGGCTAGCTCTTCTCGAGAGGGCGACGGCCACGCGCTAACGAGAACAATCGGCCGTGTTTCGCCCCGCGTGCGCAGTTCACGAGCCAATTCTAACCCCGTCATTTTGGGCAACCGTATATCAAACAACAAGATATTAGCGTCTCGATATTGGGGGGCATCGTACTGGTCTAGCAAATCTTCGCCGCTCATTAGGGCAGGGTGAACCTGAATGCCAAACAGGCCGAGGCCGCTGGCTAACAGTTTGGCAATATTTGGCTCATCTTCGATGTATAAGACATTGATTTTTTTGCTCATGGGCGTTTACTTCTATTTGTGGGTTGAGTTGGGTTGAGTGGGTGTGTGGTGTCGTCGGGTGGATGGGTTTAAGGCGTGATTGTAGCTTTCTCCGCTCTTACGGCCAAATCTGATAGGCGCAGCGACTTGTGGCCTTTACGCGAATAATTCGGTTTTCGAGCGAAGTAACAGGTCAAAAATTGGCAGTGAGAAGTGGTTGGCGTGCTAGCCGAGGTCTGTCAGACGGACGCACCTTCTCACTTTTCACTTTTTACTCCTAATCTTAGGCGGGAAAAATCATCAACAGCGTCTCCGCTATCATGGCGGGCTTTTCCTGCCCCTCTATTTCCATGGTGTTTTTGGTCTTGAGCAGGATGCCCCCATTTGGCTTACGGGTGACTTCGAGCAGTTCGACATGGTTGCGCAAGCGGGAGCCGACGGGGACAAATGAAGTAAAGCGGATGCGATCTGCACCGTAGTTTAGGGCGTACATGACACCTTGGGGCAACATGCGCAAGTCGGCGGTGAGGGAGGGTAGAAGGGATAGGACTAAATACCCATGCACGATGGTGCCACCGAGCGGGCTGGCTTTGGCCTTTTCCAAATCGACGTGAATCCATTGATGGTCGCCGGTGCAGTCCGCAAATTTATTAACCCGCTCTTGGTCAATGGTTACCCAGTCGGAAACGCCGAGCGGCTGGCCGATAAATGTTTCTAAATTGTCGAGGGTGTAGTTTTCGAGGCTCATGGGAATCTCCTTGATTTTTGGGAATCTGGTAGGGTTTCAATGGTGTCACGTTTCATGTGCCATGTGTCATGTGATTTTTTTCTGGGCGTGGCTTTTCTAGCCAAGACGGTTGCTGACTGGCGGAAATGCTGAACGGCTACTTTATTGGGCGCATTTTGTGCCGAAGCAACGGCCGTGTCCACTGTCGAATTGTAGCTGATAAATGTCGCCCGCGCTGAGGGTGATGGTACGGCGGGCGATGTCATAGGTGGTGCGCTGGGCGGGGTCGGCGTAGTAGACGTGAATGTCGTGCTGACGGTCGCCACTGAGGGTGTATTCGGCGAAGAAGGGTTGTCCACCCACGGCCGTGGTACGAACCATCTGCTCATCTATCAATTCCCCATTGACCACCACTCGCAACGCCACCTCATCACTCAAGAAACCAGCCGCGCCGCTCAGCGGCAAGCGCATATCAGCCAAAATAATTTGCACCCGCGCCTCATCGGGCGCACTCGCCCAAGCGGCGGGAAAAGTGATGTCGCTGAATAAAATTTGCACCAGCATCACCAAAGCCAGCATGGTAAAGGCGGGCACAAAATTCTTCCACGTCATCGTCTCAAAAATGCGGCGGCTTTCGAGCCAGTTGCTTTCTTCGGTGTTGACATCGGCGGCCAGCCCTTCTTGGAAATGGTCGGGGGGGAGCCACACGGCCGTGATAGGCACATTGGCGTATTTGCGACGCAGACGGGGCGGCCGTTCGCGGGTCAATCTCTGCTCCGACCAGAGATTGCCCAGCCGATGGGCACAATCATCCGGCGGACAGCCCAACACGCGCACTTCAGCCGATCCTTCCTCAAGGGCATAGGTCAGCAAATCGGGCGGGATGCTCCCCGCGCAGGGCACGGCGATCACTTCGACGTTTTTATGGGTCGCCACCACGGCCGTGTCCGTGCGCAAATGTTGGTCAAGATAGGGTCGTGCGCTCTGGTTCGCATACCGCTCACAGGCAAACACCAGCTCAATATCGGTAGGATCCACGGCCGTGGCTTGGGCAAAAGCCAGTCGCTCCTTGACCATCGTCCACATTATTTCTGGCGGCGTATCGCCCAGCGTGATGGCATCATCCAAACAAGAGCCAAGGCAAATACCACAGGCGACGCACATATCGGGGTTGGCGACGGCCAAGAATTTATGGGCACTCCCCTCAGGCAGTTCTATCATCTCGAGGGCTTTGTAGGGACAATCCAGGGCACAGCGGGTACAGCCCGTGCATTTTTCTTCGATGACGCGCACTTTGGGCGGGTTGTTTTTTTGCAGGCCCGGTATCCAAGGCAGGAGGAAGAAGAAGGTGAGGATAACGAAATGGACGCTCCACAGCACAAACACGGCCGTGTCATTGCCCACCGTCGGCAAATAAAAGAGGAAAATCGGGTCGAATGTAACTTGGCTGGGCAAGCGAGCAAAATCAGCGGGGGGCAACACGGTCAAGGGAAAAAACAGAGAGCCTAGCACCAGAACAACGCCCATGCCCGCCACCCACGGCAGATCTGGTATCCATTTGGCGTGGGCCAGACGGATGATGTGCAGAATGAAGAACACGGCCGTGATCACAAACAGCAAGACATGAATCACTAAAATCCCAAACAAAATAAACCAGCTCTCCCCCGTCTGATACGCTTGGCTTATCATCACCATGAAGCTCGCCCCCCACGGCCCCAGCATATCCCGCACCCCATACGTAATAAGCTGGGCGCGTTCATCCCAAATCAGCCAATACCCCGTCACCCCTGCCAACCACAAGATAATGGTCATGCCAATGCCCGTCGTCCACGCCAGCCAGCGCGGCCCACGGAACCGCTCCATAAACAAGATGCGGTACGCATGTAAAAAGGTGGTAATAATCAACGCCCCCGACGCATACCGATGCAAAGCGCGGATAAAGCGGGCAATAAATTGAGGCTCTTTGGGATCTCATGGGGTTTGGTCTGAAATCAAATGCGTGATGCGCGGGTTTCTCCAGCAGTCGGCTCCAAGCCGCATGTTCTAACACCCAGTCTGGTAAATAATCTCTTTGCGGCGGCGGCTTCTGACCGTCCCTGTCGTCTGTGGGAGGAAGCGTCATAATGATTCAATTCGGGGCAGGTGAGACGCCAAAAATTACTCGAGCGTCAGCATAAACGCGACGAGGTCTTCTATCTCTTGCGGTGACAACTCTTGCCCATAATTCAAATACATAGAACCAGATTGATACCCTGGAACCATATACGCATTGGGGTCTACAATAGCTATGCGCAAATATTCCTCAGCCGTTTGGCTAGGCACAATATCGCCTGCACGAGAGCCTATGCCCGCGACAGAGGGGCCAACCAAAACGGCGTCTGCCTGCAAGGAGTGACAGGTAACGCATCCCACGGCGTTGCGCGTGCCAATCACCGGCTGGAGAAAAAGGGCTTCACCACGCACGGGGTCGCCCGGCTCCAAAGGGGGGTAAGGGGTTGGCTCGGCCGTGTTACAGCCTAACAAAAGAAACAGGGTTGCCCACAGGGCTAACAAAAAAGTCGTTTTCAGGCGCATATTTATTTCCAAATTCATCCACATCACTCCACATCACTATAGAAAGGGAAAAGGGATGAAGGAACAGGCAATTGACCCGCGCCTTCATCCCCAGAATAATTTGTAATGAGTATAAGGAAATGTTTGGAAAACATCCCCTTTGCTCATTGTTCATTACTCATTACTGAGTCCCCTGCAAAAAGGGGTATTTGGAAAGCACCTTGACAAAATCAAAGCGCGGTGGTCATTCAGGCAAATAGATATTGTGGCTTGTGGCAAGCCCCTTCACGGCCCTCAAAGGACGCCCAGAGCGCAACCAAGGCC
>JBGTIZ010000053.1:0-9251 GCA_041745395.1 Promineifilaceae bacterium (SeqCode)
GTTATCGGTGTAACATTCTGGACATAGGGGTTTGAACAAATCGAAAGTCATGTCGATCTCCTTACTCAAATTGGTCTTTGAGCCTAGAGTTTTCGCTCATTTCTTCCGTTTGTTCAAATCCCACTTAACTGAACCAGTGCCGGCAACGGACTTGTGTTGGGTATTAATGTGGTCAGTATAGTGTAGCTAGGTTGATGCTGGCAATGGGTCAGGTGTCAGGTGGACGGTTGTGGCCCGATAGGGTGAAAGTGTGAAAGACCTTATTGCTGGATGCACCATCCGGCGACCCAACCAGATTCGATGTCGGGGGTGCGGATGCGGTAGAAGTAGGCTTGAAATTGCTCGGCCGTGGCATTGTTTTGCATGGTAACGGTTTGCATTTCTAAGATGTCGGCCAGCGTGCCTTGCTGGGTAAAGGCGTCGTGTCCGTCAGCGGCAGGGCCGGCGCGGTTGACGAGAACGACGGGGGTGACGTCGTTGAGGTAGCCGCACTGGGCGCGATCGGAGCAGGCGGCGTTGCACATAAGGAAGCCTTGCCCCACGAGGGGTTGGTCTATGCCTAGCGTGCTGGGGAAGGTATCGGCGGCGATGTTGGGGTCGCCCACGGCCGTGTTCTCATCCCCCTCTCCTCCCCCAAAAGCGGAACAGCCAGCCAAAGCCAGCAGAAGCATTAAAAAAACAAGCGGGAGCCAATGCGTACGATTCATCTGATTCGTTCCTCTTCGGTTAAGTTGATAGATGGTTCATTATACCAAACCCGAGGCGGGGCGAAGGGGCAAAAGTTAGCCTGTATTTGCCCTGCAAAGCAAAAGGGTTCACAATACACACCTCATGATTGCTGACTGGGTTTTGACCGATTTACTCGCTTTGGTGCGCGAACGCTATCCTGACTGGGACGGCTTCGCGCATGAGCCGTTTGTGGCGGACGAGATAACCTATAAACGAGACACGGCCGTGAAAGCGCGTCAATTACTGGGGCGGCGGGCCATTGAAGAGATATTAGCCACGGCCGTGTATGACGACCTCATCGAACGGCTCGAGAAAATTGGGCGCGACAACAACCTGTTGTGGACTGCCCAGCCCAGTCGCGGCGACCTTGCCCTGCTTTACGCGCCCCAGCTCAACAAATGGGATTTAGCCGAGCAAATCCGCGCCCTGCTCCACCAACAGCGCCCCACGCCCGACAAAATCGAAACGTTTGCCGCTTATTGCACGGCCGAGGGCTTGCCTAACAAATGGACATTCTCTACCTATTTTCTGTTCATGCTTCGCCCCCATGCGGATATGTTCATCAAGCCCAGCGTAGCGAAATGGTTCTTGAAGTTTATGGGCATGGGAGAGATATACACGGCCGTGCCCTCCGCCGATATGTACGAGCGGTACAAAAAAAATTGCCACGCCTTGCAAGCCTCCCTCGCCAGTTACGGTGCCAAAGATATGATAGACATCCAGAGCTTTATCTGGGTGGCGTATCAGGCCAGCCGGGAGCGCACGGGGCGACTCGATGCGCGGGGGCAAGTTGATTTGGGCGTGCCCGATTCATTAACCACTGACCCCCCAGCCACCCCCCACATCATGCACGACGACCCCACACCCTATCAAACAAAAGCAAATGTGACCGCCTCATCCGCCCCTGTTTACACCGTGGCCGAGATGGCCGCCCGCACGGGCTATCCTGCGGAAACGATTCAGCAGTGGCGGCGGGCGTTGCGCCGCAAAAAGCAGATCATTTTTTATGGCCCGCCCGGCACGGGCAAGACGTTTTTGGCGGAGCAGTTGGCTCAGCAGTGGGTGAGTGGGCAGGCTGGCTTGGTGGCGTTGGTGCAGTTTCATCCCGCGTATGATTATGCGGATTTTGTGGAGGGGTTGCGCCCGTCCACGGCCGTGGATGGCACCCTCACCTACCAACAAACACCGGGCCGTCTGCTCGATTTTTGCGGCCGTGCGGGGCAAAAAGAGGGGCAGTCCGTGCTGATCATTGACGAAATTAACCGCGCCAATTTGTCCCAAGTCTTCGGCGAACTCTTTTACCTGCTTGAATATCGCCAAGCGACCATTCCCCTCGCTAGTGGCACGCTGTTTCAACTGCCCGAAAACGTCTATTTTATCGGCACCATGAACACGGCCGACCGCTCTGTCGCGCTCGTAGACCACGCCCTGCGCCGCCGCTTCGCCTTTATCTGGCTCCCGCCCAATTATGAGGTTCTGCGCCATTATCACCAGCAGACCGATTTTGACCCCGAAGGGTTAATTGGGGTGCTAGAACGGCTCAATGCGCATCTCCAAGACCCACATTACGGCGTGGGAATTAGCTACTTTTTACGCCCTGATGTTGGCCGTGAGCTGGCCGACATTTGGCAATTAGAGATTGAACCCTATCTGGAAGAGTACTTCTTTAACCAGCCCGCCCAGACAGACCCCTTTCGTTGGGAAATTGTCTCCCCCGAAATGCTTTGAGAGGGAAGAAGGAAGAAGGCAGAGGGAAGAAAATTCTTCCTTCTTCCCTCTGCCCTCTTCCTTGCTCCTCACTCTTGCCGACGCGGGAGCGTGACCGTAAACGTCGTCCCCTTATTTAGCTCACTTTCTACCTTGATGTGTCCCCCGTGCCGCGTCACAATCGCCTTGACGATAGACAACCCCAGCCCACTGCCCGCATAATCGCGGTGCGCCTCCACCCGATAAAATCGCTCAAAAATATGGGGCAAAGCCTCAGCCGGAATGCCGATGCCGTTATCGGCTACGATAATTTGCATATCATCTTTATATGGCTCGAATTTGGCTGCCAAATGAACGGTGCCGCCTTGGGGCGTGTATTTGACCGCATTGCCCAGCAAATTGCTGAACACTTCACCCAACCAATGCTCATCCGCTTCGATGATTACGCCTGACTCGGGCCAAGCCGTTTCTAGCCGAATCTGCTTTTGCTGAATAGATAGGTCAAAATCGAGCACCTGCCGCGTCAGGAGTTCAGAGAGTGAAACCAATGATAGTTGCAGGTCAGCCCCCCCTTCCTCGAGAGCAGATAGGTCGAGTAGGCGGGTTACAAGCTGGTGCATGTGGTTGGCCGTTTGCGCAATGCGGTTCAGAATGGTGAGGGATTGGGCGTGGTTTTGACAATTGTCTGAGACCTTTTGTTCGGCGTGCTCTAGCAAAAGCTCGCTGTAGCCAATGATATTGGTGATAGGGTTTTTGAGGTCGTGGGAGACGGTACGCAGGAGCAGGTCTTTGAACTCGTTTAGACGGGCGATTTCTTGCCTTTGTTTGTACAGGGTCAAATGGTTTTCGATGCGGGCGAGGACTTCTTCAATTTGGAATGGTTTGGCGATGTAATCTATAGCTCCAATTTCAAACGCTTTGACTTTATCGAGCGTGTCGTCGAGGGCACTGATAAAAATGATGGGGATATCGCGGGTGTGTGGGTCGATTTTGAGCCGCTCGCACACTTCGTAGCCAGTCATGCCGGGCATCATAATATCGAGCAAAATGAGGTCGGGCTGGGTTTGCCCCACGGCCGTGAGGGCGATTTGACCATTAATGGCGGGGCGCACACGGTAGCCATGTGCTTGGAGCATGGAGGTGAGAATACGCAGGTTGTCTGGGGTGTCGTCAACGATCAGGATGTCGGCCTGATAGTTGCTTTTCTGTGGCGTCATTGAGGGCCTCGTTGAGTAGGTTTTGCAGGGAGTCAAAACGAAAATTGTTTACCAACTCTGCCAACTGGTCGGCCAGCGGCGGGGTTGACTGTTGGATAGCCTCGATGACCTGATGAGTGGCTTCCATATCGAGGGCATTAGCGGCGTTGAGTAGGGCATGTTTCTGCCTCGGCGACAGTTGCGCGAGGTGTAAGACTAAGGTTTGCTCCGACACGGCCGTGTCTCCATTTCCCCTCAGCCCCGAAGCGGGGGTCAGGGAAGCGGGCGGCAGGGCATATTCATATTGCAGGTTAAGATATTCCGCCATTTTTTCAAAGATAAGGGCTTCGCGCACGGGCTTGCGCACAAAGTCGTCACAACCAGATGACAAAACAAGGGCACGCTCCGAGTTGGCGGTGCTGGCGGTCAGCGCAATAATCACTGTTTCTTGGCCGGCGACGCTGGACTTGATGAGCCGCGACGCTTCATAACCGTCCATGACCGGCATACGCATGTCCATCCAGATAAGGTGTGGTCGCCACTCATGCCACACGGCCACCGCTTCGCGGCCGTCGTCCGCTTCGCGCACCACAAACCCCACGGCCGTGAGCCATTCCCGCAGTAGCAGGCGATTTTCGTAACGGTCATCCACCACCAAAATGCGATAAGGCTGTTCTGTGCCGTTTAGCGGGGCGCGGATGCTGACCACGCGTTGCCCTTGCCACCCTTTTTGCACTTCCACGGCCGTGGCAACTTGGAACGGAATATAAAATTGTACAACCGTCCCCTCTCCCAAATTGCTCTGGATAGAAATTTCCCCCCCCATCAAATGAATATATTGCCGCGTGATGGCTAAGCCCAAGCCCGTGCCTTCTGCTTGCTTTTCCCCGGCCGTGGTCTGCACAAACGGCTTAAACACCTCATCCAGCGCGGTATGGTCGATGCCACTGCCCGTATCCTCCACCACAAAATGCAGGCGCGGTGCCGTTTCCCCCTCTTCAAACCCCACACGCAAATGAATGCCCCCCGTGTGCGTAAATTTGAGCGAATTACCCAGCAAATTGATTAACACTTGGCGCAATTTGCCCTCGTCCGCCATGATGTACGCAGGCACATCCCCCGCTTGGCTCACTTTGAGCGACACCCCTTTGCTGGTGGCGCGAAGCTGAAATAACTCGCTGAGGCCGTTCAAAAATTGGCGCATATCAAACACGTCCTCACGCATAGCCACGCGGCCCACTTCTAGTTTGGACATTTCTAGGACGTCGTTAATCAGGCTGAGCAAGTGATAACCACTGTGTGCCACAATCCCCAAGTACTCCATTTGCCGTTGGGTCAGGTTTGAATCCCGCTCCAGCACTTGTGTAAAGCCCAAAATGGCGTTGAGCGGCGTGCGCAGTTCATGGCTCATGCTGGCCAAAAAGCGGGTCTTGGCCTGATTAGCCGCTTCGGCCACTTCGCGGGCCTGTACCATGTCGCGGGCGTATTGTTGTGTTTGGTTATACAAACGTGCGTTTTCCAAAGCGACCGAAACTTGGTCAGCTACACCCGCCAAGTAATAAAGATCGCTTTCTTCAAAACGGCCATGTTCACTCGCCTGTAAATCCAACACGCCCAATAATTGACCATTTAGCTGAAGCGGCAACGCCATTTCTGACTGCGTATCGGGCAAAAGCGGATTAGAGAGATGGAACGGGTCTTGTTGCACATCGGAGGCAATGTAAGGGGCGAGCGTGCGCGAAACCTGCCCGATAATGCTGTCACTGTGAATGGTTAATGTGGTGTGGCTCTCTAGGCGTGTTTCGCTATGGTGGCCCGCCGCCGCCACCAAAACCAATTCAGGTTTGCCTTCTGACAGGATAAAAATCCCTACAAAATAAAACTTAAACCGCTCCTGAATGGTGCGCACAATAAAGGGCAACAGGTCGCCGGGGTCACGGAGCAGGGCAATACTGCGCGAAACATCGGCGGCGGTGACGAGTTGGTCTGTGCGGGCTTGAATAAGCTTTTCCTGTTGATGTACCTGTTGCGCCAAGCGGTCGGCCATTTCGTTGAAACCAACTTCCAAAACGTTTATTTCGTCGAATTCTCCCGTGGGCGTCACGCGCATATCTAAATGACCGGCTGACATTTGGCGCACAGCGTGGGTTAGGTTTTCAAGCGGGGTGGAGATGCGACGAGTGATAATGACGGTGAAGAAAACAACTAGCAAAGAGGTGGCTATGATGACCAAAGCGGCGACGATGCGGAGCTGGGTAAAGCTGGCTAATGCTTCAGGGCTGTTTTGGGTGAGGATGAGTTCTTGGAGAATGTGTTGGGAGAGGAAGGTGAAGAAGCAGAGGGTCACGGCCGTGGGAATGAGCGCGATACACAGCAAATAAACTGTTAGACGAGTGCGCATTGTACGCAGATAAGCTGTTGTAGATTCCATGCTGTTTGTCTCAGCCGCTGGCTATAAAAACACCACGCTACCATTCATTTCCAACCCGAAAAACACTCTTACGAGGATGCCAACGATGCTAAATTGTCCGAATGATGGGAGCTAAACTTGCCGTTACTGCATGGCAGACTTACACACGAGAAGAAGAACTAACTGGTTGATCTACTTAAGACGCAGACATTGCCTCTGTATCATACTGGGTTTCCTACTATTTGGGCAACTCGGAAGAGGAATGAGCCAGCTTGACCGCCTGACGGTAAGCGTGACAGAGCAAAAATTGCATCCTGCCTCAAAAACCAGATAATACCTTTTATGGTTTGGCAACGGATACAACACATTTTGCAACAGAAAGAGATTGATTTAGCGGAAGCCTCTTTGGTGCTGGCCCAATGTGTCGCCTATCCTGATTTAGACACTGTTCTTTATCACGATAGGCTCAACGCGCTGACCACGGCCGCGCAGGAAGCGGTTTTTGCCCATGCCAGTGCCCCCGCCCGCGCCGAAGCGTTAGCCAACTTCCTCTTTGTGCAACAAGGCTTCACGGGCAACACGCTCAATTACAGTGACCCGCGCAACAGCTTTTTGCCCGACGTGCTAGAGCGACGCTTGGGCATTCCCATTTCCCTATCTGTGCTTTATATCATTATTGCCCAGCGGTTGCGAATTCCCGCGCATGGCGTGGGCTTGCCAGGCCATTTTGTGGTTGGCATTGTCGATCAGATGGGTCTGCTTTGGTTAGATCCATTTAACGAGGGCGTGTGGCTTTCCGAAAAGGATTGTCGGCGGCTGGTGACGGAAACGGCGGGCATAGAAGCGCATCTGTTTGACGAGGCGTGGCTCCACCCCACGGCCGTGGACCAAATCCTCATCCGTATGTTAAACAACCTGCGCCTCATCTACATGCAGAGGCAAAAATGGTCGCTGGTGCGCCGCACCGTGCGCCTCCTGCGTCTGCTTCAGCCCCAAGCCACCGAGCTATGGCGCGATGAAGGGCTGGTCGAGCTACAAATGGGCAACTTTGCCCGCGCCATGAGCCTGCTCGAAACCTATCTGCAACAAGTCCCCGATGCCCCCGACAAGCAAATTATCCAGCAACAGCTCTCGGGCACGATAGACAAATGGGTGCGGCTGAATTAGTGTCACGTCGCCCCTCGCACGATTTACCACTTGTCCCGCAAAACGACCGGCCACAGATAAAGTGGCCCTTGAAGCTGTTGCACCCGTTCGGCCGTGAACAGCTTGAGCAAGTTTTCGGCGGGTTCGTACGGGTTGGGAAGCTGATAGTTATTACTGCTTCCATACAAGTTATAGACGGGCACGGTTTCATGCTCGTTGATGGTCAGCCCCGCTAACTTTGCCGCTTGCGCAATCGCGTCCACAAAATCCCCGTGACTATCCACCAATTCATGCGCCTTGGCCTGCCGCCCGGTCCACACACGGCCGTGGCAAATCGGATCCAACTCCTCAAACGGAAGCCCGCGCCCTTTCGCCACCACCTGCTTAAACTGCGTATAGGAGCGCGTAATCATCTCCAAAAAGAGTTGCCTATCTTCTTGCGAAAGAGGGCCACTATCGCTGTAAAGATGAGCGTGTGCCCCCCGTTGCAGAGCGACCTGCTTGATGCCCAACTTTTCATACAGCCCGGCCGTGCTGGCGCGACCCATCACCACCCCAATCGAACCAGTGATGGTCGCCGTCTGGGCCATGATATGGTTGGCCGAGGCGGCCACATAATAGCCGCCCGACGCGGCGGCGTTGCCCATGTAAACCAAAACGGGTCGTTTTTGGCGCAGACGATCCACCTGCCGCCAAATTAAATCAGAGGCCAGAGCCGACCCCCCGCCCGAATCCACATGCAAAATAAGCGCGGCCAACTCTTCATCTTGCTCTGCTTCGCGCAGGAGTTGGGTGAGGGTGGCTTCGCCCGCCGTCGCCCCACCGATAAGGGGGATGGGCAAATCTATGGGAGGCTGGACGCTTTCCCCCATGGTGATCATGCCCTCGAGGCTAATCACGCCGATGTATTTGCGGGGATGGACGCGGCGGTAGCGGCGGGTGAGTTGTCCCACGGCCGTGTGCCAAGGTGTCAATGTCGCTTTAGGACGTTTTCCCTCTTGCTCACTCTCTTTCTTTTGTGTTTTGTCAGCCAGCAGATAGGCGAGTTCGTCTTCATAGGCCACGGCGTCAAACAAGCCCAGCTCGATGGCTCGCTCGGGGGGCAGAGGGGCTTGGTCAATGGCGGATTGAATCACGGCCGTGGGCACGTTGCGCCCCTCCGCCATGCTGTCCACCATCATCGCAAATCGTTCATCCATGAGCCAGCTTAACTGCTCATGCAGTTCAGGCGACATATCGCTCTTGTCGAACATGTCGAACGCCGATTTGTAGGGCGAGATTTGAATGTTATCGAAACTGACCCCAATTTTGTCCAGCGAATCTTTATAAAAGCTGGCCTCAGTCCGTAAGCCAAACACTTCAAACTCAACCCCTGGCGGCACAACGATGCGGTTCGCGGCCGTGGCGACGAAGTAGCTGGCATTGTTCAGGTAGGGGGTAAAAACGACCACCTCTTTGCCTGATTCGCGTAGTCGCTCGATACTGCGGCGTAAATTTTGCAGGGTAGCCAAGCTCGTAGCTAACCCATCGAGCAAAATAACGACGCCCTGCACATTGGTCGCATCACCCAGCCGCTGGAAACGGCTATTGACCATCTGCATACTGAGCGGGTCGGGCGGCAGAGGAAGCTGGCGTTGTAGAAAACTGCGGGGCGGGCCAGAGCGTTCGGGGAGCGTGCCGCCAATGCTCATGACCACATAGCCGAGGTTGTGCCCCTGCCGGCTCAGATTGCGCCACGCAACGCTGAGATGATGCCATTGATTGTCTGCGCCACGCCAAATGTCGCGCAATTCTTGTTTGAGGTCGTGCCAGAAACTAGCCATAGGGTGAGTTAGTGAAAAGTGAAACGTAAAAAGTGAGAAGTGTCTTGCGTTCTATTCAAGGGCTGTCAGACAGCCCCAACTTTTCACTTCTTACTTCTCACTGCATTTATTACTATGAGGAAAACAACGCCCGACCGCGTCTCATTATCAGCCATCAACCTCTTTACTGTTTCGAATGACTTTCAGTGCGCTTAAGCGTATTGATAGTGAAAGCTATGGACTTTTAGTCCCTCAGCTTTC
>JBGTIZ010000054.1:0-5583 GCA_041745395.1 Promineifilaceae bacterium (SeqCode)
GAGCCAGTACTTTTTGTGCCCTACGGTCTTACATTTCCACCGTGCGTAAGCAAGGGCAAAAGGTAATAGATGCTTTGCACAATGTATTGATTGGTCAAACTTACTCACCTCTGATCACCAGAGAGGGTTAGTAGTTACAAATAATCCTCATTCCTAATCGCTGATGCGGCGCAGATACGCCTGGCGGTAGATGTGGTCGGGCTGGTCGAGGCGGTAGAGGGTGGCTTGGATAAAGTCGTCGGCGACGACGGGGGGCGGCAGGGGATGGGTCACTTGCCAAGTGGTGCCGGGGGGGAGGGTGATAGGGGGAAATTGCACCACACGGCCGTGGCTATGCCGCAACTCCAACTGATACATCACCTCCTGCTGTTCCCAATTATGAAACCCAACCTGCACCGCTTGCGCCTCCTCATCCGCCCACAGCAACCACAACTGCGTATATGGCTCCACCGGACGATGCAATGCCCCTTCCCGCGCCACCACATACGCCCCGGTAATAATTACCCCCGCTAGCCCCAGCAAAACCACATCACTAAGCCGAAACGGCATCTGCACCACGCTCAAATCAACTTCCGTGCCTAAGGCCATGCGGAACAGAGCCACAAAACTAGCGAGCAAAGCGACGCCACCGAGCAGAGCCACCCACAGCACAGGTTGCACTCCCCACGGGGTGAAGTGCAGGGCAATTCCTCCCAGCGAGGTCAGCCCCAAGCTGAAGCCAAAGCTGAAGGCCAGTTTTTCGATGAAGCCGAGCGGGTAATTGATAAAAATAGCGGTGGTCAGGGCGTAGCCGGGCAGAATAGCCACCAAGCCGATGGCAAAGAGAACCCGCACCAAGCCGAGGTTCCACTCAAAGAGGGTGAGAACCATCAGCACGGCCGTGATTAAAATAATAATGAGCCGATTGACTACTTTACCGGTCACAATGCCCCAAATCTACCTGATAGATGAGCAACTCTCCATTATTATAAATCAGGTCAAACTCTGGCCGGGTGCGGAACTTGTCCAACACGGCCGCCTCTAATGGTTGGCGATACGGCGTCGCCCGCTCCTCCACTTCATAATAAAAGCCCAGCATGGGCAAATAGCGCGTAAAGCGATAATCAATCACCAAATATTCGATGTCACCTCGGCACAGCACGTCATATTCCACGGCCGTGAACGGCGCGTCCAAAAACACCCCCGGCACATTAATCCCTAGCCACGAGCCAGTCACCTGATACTGCCCCCCATACGCCACCATGAGCAAGCCATTGATTCTATCCGCCGCAATGCGTTGCTCAGGGCCAATATACGACCGCATCCACCACGCCGTCTCGATACTCTGCGACTCGACTGAGCGGGTGTCGGCCGAGGCCATGTATGTGCCAGGTAGCAACGCCCAGCGGGGGAAACTGACCAAAAAATTGCCCCAAAACATGATGACAATGAAGCCCGTTAATACCACTTGCTTGACCCAATCAGGCCGCCACACCACCGAGCCGACGAACCGCTCCCCGGCTCGCCACAAGAAGCTTGGCACAAAGGGGGGCGGTACAGGCACGGGCCACGGCTGGCGCGTGGGGTCATAGAGCCGGGTCACGGCTACGCCAATCACAAAGGCGATGCCGATGAACATGAAGGGGCCAATGCGCGAAGCGATTTCTGGCCCTTTTTCAGAAAAGCGCAAAAGCTGGGTGAAGGGGTAGAGCAAACCGAGGATGCCCAAAAAGATGTAGGTGGAGCGGTTGCGCTGTTCCCACCAAGTGAACAATGCCCCAATCATAATGCCCAAAAGAATGGTCACGGCCGTGCCCAACACAATAATCCGCTCCCAAGAGCGCAACGTATGCTCCCCCTCATCCGAAAACAGTTGCCGCCCCGACTCCTCTCGCAACAGCACCTTGAACAAATCAAACACCGCCCCCGACAGCACCGGCACCAGATAATCAATCGTAATAATCGCCACATACATCATCCACGACAAAATAGCCACGGCCGCCAGCGCGGTCGCCCCCAGCAGGGTGGTGCGGGAATGATTAGGATAACGAAAAATCATGGCCACAACCGACCAGAGGGTCAACGCCAGCAGTAAAAAATAGCTGGTGACATGATGCGTGACCAGCGTGGCCGCAATCCCAAAAATAATCAACCACGTCGCGCCTAGCGGCTTATCTTCCTGATGATGAAAGCGATATTGCACTCCGAACAGCACCATCACCACAAACACAAGGGCTAATGATTCGTAGGAGTATTGGGCATCAAAAAAGATGAAATGGGGATTGGCGGCGTAAATCAGGGCGGCGATGCCCGCCAGCCGAGGGGATTGGCTGGTCTTTTCATAAAAGAGGTAGATGAGCAACACAAACACGACGCGGGCGACCAAAATCGTCAAAATGCCGGCCGCGTAAAGGTCAAGGTTGGTCAGATTAACGAAAGCAACGGCGACATTCTCGAGGCCGGGGTATAGGGGGCTGACGGGGAGAAGCGAATGCTCCAGAAATTGCCGCCCGCTTTCGACGATGTTCGCGGCCGTGCGGTAATGCAGTAATTCATCATAAAAGGTGAAATAAATGGGGCTATGCAACACCTTAATCAAGTATAGCCCCACCCCGCCATACAGGGCCAACGCGACGCGCTCCCGGCGGGAAGGGTCGGGTGAAACGAGTCGCCACGCCACCAGCGCGTAGAAGGTAATCATGCCCACCCACAAAACGGTTTCGTCGTAAGGCCAAGCACGGCGTGCCCCATTAAAACCAACGGCGACGATAAGCAGACAGATGGCTCCGATAAAGGCGATGATGGGAAAAAGACCTAGCTCCCAACTTTCCGCTTCGGTGCGGGGTTTGTCGCCATGCTCGGGGGTGGCGTGGGGCGGGGGAAAGAGGTAGGACCACGCCCAGTTGAGCCAGCCCGGCCACCAGCGGGGGCGGGAAGGGGTGACGAGGTTGAGGTTCATCGGGTCAGGTCTTGGTAGATGGCTTCGATACAGCTGACGACGTTGTGGGCTTGAAAATGGGTGACGCGCTGGCGGGCGGCGAGGCTCATTTGTTCACACACGGCCGTGTTCTCAAGCAAATACGCCAAAGCCTCCCGCAAAGCATCCACATCCCCCGGCGGAACCAGCAAGCCACTCTCCCCCTCCGCCACAATATCCGGAATTCCGCCGACGCGGGTGGCAATGACGGGTGTGCCCGCCACCATCGCTTCCATGACCACGGTGGGGCTAGGTTCGGGCCAGTTGGAGGGCACAACGCCGATGCTACTGCGCCGCCACGCTTCCATCACGGCCGTGTTCGGCCAATTCTTGAAGATGCGCACATTGGGGGGAATATTCAGTTGGGAGAGGGGAAAATCAGAGAGTTCATAACCGATGAGGACGAGGGGCACGGCCGTGGTCAACGCTTCGGGCAAGCCCCCATACGCCGCCAGCAACACATCCATCCCCTTTTGCTTGCCAAACGACCCCACAAACAGCACAAACGGCCCCTCGGGTAACTCGGCCAACTGCGCCCCAAAATCAGCCGGCGGCGGCGCGGCTTCATCGGGAATAAAGTTCGGGATAACCGTATACGGCACGTCGCTCCCCACCAGTTGGCTCCCTTCCGCCACCGCTTGGCTGACGGGCAGATACATATCCACCAGCCGATTTTGCGCCCGCGCCATGACGCGCTGGCCGCCAAACGTCATCGCCCCCTTGGCCAAGCCATAATGCTCTTGGAGACAATGCCAACATTTAGCCGTCTCGGGCCCAGAGCAAAAGCTATCTTGGTGAATCATCGTCCATTTACCACAGCTCAAGCCATACTCATGGAGGGTGATGACCAGCTTGGCCTTGCTCCACCGCTTGAGCGGTAAATAAGAAAAGGAGAGCCAGTTATGGGCGTGAACGATGTCTGGTTTTTCTTTGACCAATATTTGGCGCACCGCCCACGCCATTTCTGGGTCAGGAAAAGGAGGGGCATAACTGCGTCGCTCATCCACAAAGAGCAATTTTTCCAAGCGGGAAACCGTGCCCCGAATGCGATACAGGCGCACGCCGTTGATTTCCTCGTAGGGCAACATCTCCTCGCCCCACCCTCCTTGGCGCAAAGTGACCACCGCCACGTCATGCCCCCGAGCGGCCAACGCTTCGCTTAAATCTTTAACATGCCGCTCCAACCCGCCCAAAACGGGGGGGTAGAACTGGGTTAACATGACGATACGCATGGGGTTATCCTTTTTTGAAGCCGTAAGCCGCAAGCTATGAACCGTAAGCTATGAGCCGTAAGCTTGCAACTCGCCTACTCTCCCCCATACCCCTGCGGGTGGGTGCGATGCCAATTCCAAGCTGTTTGCACAATGTTGGTCAGGGAACTGAATTGGGGTTGCCAGCCTAGCTCAGTGGTGATGGCTTGACTATCGGCCACCAGTTCGGCGGGATCACCCATACGACGAGGCCCAACCACGGCCGTGATTTTCTGCCCCGTCACCTCCTCCGCCGTCGCTATCACCTCCTTAACCGAATAGCCCGCCCCATTGCCCAAGTTGTAAGCCAGCACCGGCCGCTCTGCCAACGCCTCAAACGCCAGCAAATGGGCCAAAGCGAGGTCATTTACATGCACATAATCGCGGATGCAACTGCCATCTGGCGTGGGATAATCATCCCCAAAAATCGTGATGTGCGGCCGCTGCCCCAAAGCCACCTGCAAGACGAGCGGGATGAGATGCGTCTCGGGCGTGTGGTCTTCCCCAATTTGCCCACTGGCATGTGCGCCAGAAGCATTAAAGTAGCGCAAACAGCAGTAACGCAAACCATACAGTTGATTCATCCAATGCAGTTGCCGCTCAATGATTGCTTTGCTTTCCCCATACGGACTGCCCGGCACAACCGCCTCTTTTTCGGAAATGGGGATGCGCTCGGGGCGGTCAAACAGGTTAGAGGTGGAGGAAAGGATAAAGCGGTCGACACCATGCTGGATAGCCGCTTCAAGTAAATTAGAGGAGGCGACGGCGTTGTCGCGCAGGTATAACCACGGCTTTTCGGTGCTTTCGCCAACCATGGTGTGGGAGGCAAAATGAAAAATGCCTTGAAAGCTATGCGCTTGAAAGAGTTGTTGCAGGTCTGCGGGGTTAAGCAGGTCGCCTTGGACAAATTGGGCTTGGGGATGCACGGCCGTGGTATGGCCCATCGAGAGGTTATCAAACACCACCACCTCATACCCCTTTTCGATAAGGGCATACACCGTGTGGCTTCCCACATACCCAGCACCACCAGTTACGAGAATTTTACTCATCTTGTTATTGCTCCAGACTAAGACCAGCCATGACAAGTTGGTTGCCCCAACCAGCCAAGACGGCACTATTAAATTAAAAAACAGTTGATTCGGCTACTCCACTTTTTGGCCGAGCAAGGAAATTGTACCCAACGCATAGCCCGTGGTCGTCACCACCAACCCGCCAATAATAGCGACTGACCGCCCCAAGCCGCCCCAATGCCGCTCCCGCACCGTGTCCCCCACCCCGCGCAACACGCCCAGCGGCAACACCTTCAGGGTATAAGTCCGCTCCGAGGAAAGGCCGTCATTTGCCCCCACAATACGGGACAACAACGCTTTCGACCGC
>JBGTIZ010000055.1:0-11778 GCA_041745395.1 Promineifilaceae bacterium (SeqCode)
TCGCCCAAACGAAAAAACCCCCCTATTTCCAGCAAATTGTGGCCTACGGCCAAGACGAAGCGGCAGTGTAAAGGTAATTTTGAAGGGATTTCTGAACCATGCCTAAAAACAAGCAATAGAGTAGTTCCTTATTAAATTATATACCTCTAGCGAGCAGTAAATCGATTGCTCGAGGCAAAATCTATTTGGGAACAACTCTAATTAAACAGATCCTGCTAATCACTGACGGGCAACACCCACACGGCCGGGCGACCCAGCATGGAAGGAGAGAGACGCGACAGCCAGTTAAGACCCGCCCACGAATAATAATGACCCGTCAAGGCCATTTGCCACGGCATCCACGGCTGGTCAGGGTCAACTTGGTCGAGCTGGCTCAGCCGCGTGTAGGCAGATGGATGCGGATAAGGCCAGTTGGCGGCGGTCTCGGCCGTGCGTGGCTCGTCATCTTGCGTTGCATCCCACAAATACATCGCCTGAGAGACCGTTTCGCGGGGCAGACCAAGCTGGAGCAGGCTTAAATCGGCCGTGGTTACGCCCCGCCTATCAATCCAACTAAGGACAATATCGCTAAAAAATGACCAAATCGTAAAACCGAGCGAGATGCTGATAATCGCGGCCACGCTGTCTGGCTGAATCGAGCGGGACAGAAAAGCGGCGACCACAAACATGCCGCCGACTTGCGCCGTAAACGTGAGCAACGCGCCGCGCAGATAGCTGTTCCGCGCCAGCAAAAATTCACGACGGGCCAGGGCATAAGCGAGGGCCGATATCGGCCAATTTTCTACCCAATGGGCGGGTAAAATAATTTGGTGGCGGCCAATCACGCCGGCCACGCCGCCCGTGAAGTGAGGGGTTTCACTGCGCCACACCAGCACCTCGCTTTCATCCTGAATGCCCCAAGCGGTCATCTGCGCCCGCGCCGCACTCAGATCGAGGTCGGGCTGGCGAAAACGGGCCACAAAGCGGGCGATTTCGCTTTGCCCAAAGGCGATGAAGAACATGAGGAAGACGAACATGAGCAGGAAAAATGACCAGCCGAGATAACGACCCGCCCAGAGCAAAAGCATGCCCACGACGATGTAAATAAAGCCATGGGCGAAAATGCCGCGTAGCCATTTGTTCATGAATTGCGAGGGGGAAACGGGAGAGGGGCTAAAATGATAACCGCCGAGCCAGTCGAAGGGGGCGGTGAGCAAAATGTAGGCAACCACGGCCGTGGTCATCCCCATTAACTCTTGCCAAAACGGGGCGGGCAGGGCGGGTAAAAAGCGGTAGGGTGCCCAGCCCAGCAGAGAAACGACGGCCACGGCCGTGATAAGCAGTTTGCCCCCCAAGCTAAGCCGCACGCGAGCGCGTTGTTTTTCCATGGATTGTTTGCTCCTCAGTCGTAGATAGAAGTGGGTCTTTTGGATTTCGTGGTGTTTTCAATAGGGTCATGTTTCACGTGTCATGTGTCACGTGGTTTGTCTCTGGACGTGGCCTGTTTAGCCAAAACAGTCACTCATTGAACCCGTGAATTTCCAAAGAGCCATCAAAGTAAAAAGAGAATGGTTTACCACTCATACGGTATAAGACACGGCCGTTTTTGGCAAGTCTTATTTGTCGGTCTGTTTTATTCTAGGTAAGAGAGGGGAGTAATCTTCAACTAACCTACAGTCGGCGGCGGGTGATGAGCGTGGCGGCCAGCAGACTGAGGAACAATATCAGCAGGCTCAGTTGGCTGATTTGCCACAGGCTAAACGAGGGCATGCTGGTTGGTTCTGGCTCAGGGGGGGGGAGAACCACGGCCGTGGGGAGGGGCGTGGTCGTGGTTTCGATGATTATTATTGTTGGCGCGAGTGCTGGCAAAGTGTCAGCGGCGGCTCCGCCTTCGCCTTCAGTAATTGGGGCACTTTCCATACTCTCTGCGTTTTCCGTGCTGGTGATGGCTGTGGCGCCAGACGACATTTCTGCGGGCGGAGCGGCTGGCGCGGTTTCATCCGCCATCACGGCCGCGCTTTCTTCTTCAACTTCAACTTCAGCTTCTTCAACCGCAAACAAAGCGGAATCGGCCGCCGCGTCGCCCGCCGCTTCTGGTTCGTCCGCCTCTGGCATGATGCGCAACGTTTCTTGCTCGCTGACTTCCTCGTCCATTTCCATCAGGGCGACTTCTTGTGCCATCGGGGCGGCGGCTTGCTCAAAGGCGGGTGGCGTGAGCAAGTTAAGGGCGAGAATGCCCACGAGCAGGATACCTACCACGGCCGTGGCCGTGCGCAGGCGTGGATACCAGTCAAGGGCAAAAGTGGAGCGGGGACGGTGCGCATACACGGCCGTGTCTAGCGTAAAGTTGCGCGGGGCACGCAAGCGAGGCAGTTGCGCGAGCGTCGTTTTCAGAGCGCGTTCCGCTTCGACCGCTTGGCGCAGGGCATCATCCGCGCCCATTTCCTGCTCAAAGGTGCGTTTTTCCACGGCCGTGAGTGCGTCATCCACATACGCCGTGATGCGCTCCTCTTGTCGTTCTTCTTCAGTTGTACGCCATTTCTTTAGCCAATTTAGCATGGGGTTTAATGGTTCAAGGTGCAAGGGGCAAAGGGAGATGGTCAGCATTTCAGCCAGTCAGCATTTCAGCTTCTTTGGGGCAACATAGGTTGGTCATACGTGAGCGTTCCAATACGCTAAAATCAGTGCATTTGGCACGCAGGTAGATGGCTGACTAACTGACAGGCTGATAAGCTGAAATGCTGTCTACTCTACTCACTGGAACGATATTTCGCGGGTAAAAGTTCCCCCACGCCGCGTAGGCAGTCGCGTAACTTGCGACGAGCGCGGCTGAGGCGGGACTTAATCGTGCCCAGCGAAGCCTCGGCAATCTCAGACGCTGTCTGATAATCGTAGCCTTCCACATCGCACAAAACAGCCACAATGCGCTGGTCATCAGGCAATGCGTCGAGGCAATTTTGCACTGCCTCGACCAAATCCGCCTGCTGTTGCTCTGCTTCGGGGCGATAGCCGTCGCCCACCAGCAAGCGCGATGATTCATTTTCTTCGGTTAATTCGTCCAGCGAAGAGCGGGGGCGTCGCTTATGATACTTGAGCGCGTCGTAACATTTATTGGTGACGATACGCATGAGCCACGCCTTAAAATTGCCCTCACGGAAGGTGTGCAGTTTCTCATACGCGCTGATAAACGCCTCCTGCGTAGCATCCGCCGCGCCATCACGTTCGCCCATAATGCGATAGGCGACCGAGAAGGCGAGGTCTTGATAATGCAACACGAGCGTATTAAACGCCTCAACGTCATTCTGTTTGGCTTGCGTGATGAGATAGGGTTCGTCCATAGAGGGCGTATTTTAGCAGAGTTTGGCGAGACCGTCGTTTAGTAGAATTGTAAATGGTGAATGGTGAATTGTGAATTGTGAATGCAACCCCTCTCTTGCTCTCCTGCTCTCTTGCTCTCTTCCTCACCATTAGCCCTTATTCAACGCCCCTGTTACCTTCTCAACAGACTGCTACAATTGCGGGGTGATGAAACAGCGGACACATCTTTTCACTCTCACGGCCGTGGGCCTGCTTATCCTCCTCGCCTTCGCCCTGCGTACCTTCCACCTCGACCATTTTAGCTTTTGGATAGACGAAGCCCTGACTCCGCTCCGCGCCAGCCAAAACGTGGTTGATATTGTGGCAGGGCGCACCTTTATACAAGAGGCGGTCAGCCAAGACACCCATCCCCCATTTTATTACCTAATTGTTTACATAACGCGCCAATTGTGGGGTGATACCGATTTTGCCTATCGGTATGTATCGGTGCTGATGGGCGTCTTGCTTGTGCCCGTTCTGTTCCAACTTGGTCGCGCCCTGTTTGGGCGACGGGCGGGGATGCTGGCCGCGCTACTGGGGGCGATTAACCCGCTCTATATTTGGTACAGTCAAGAAGCGCGGATGTATACCCTGCTCGTCTTGCTCGGCGCACTGGCTACCTATGTTCTCGTGCGCGCCCTGAACAGTAGTTTGACGGAAAAAAGAAGCGCGTCGTCTACGCTCATCTACTGGTTTGGGCTGTATTTACTGGTGGCGGGGCTGACGCTTTATACGCATTACACGGCCGTGTTTCTCATCGCCACCCACGCCCTCTTTTGGGGCTGGCTTCTGTGGCAAAACGGCTACAAAAAGCTGATTTTGCTGGGCCTGGGGCTGACGATTTTGGCCGCTCTACCGCTCATTCCGCTGACCGTGCCTCGACTATTCACGGGGGTCGAATCTGGCTATGAATACCGTTCGCCGCTGGTCATGCTCAATGATGTGATTGGCGGTTTTAGCATGGGCGTGACCGCACCAGAGCCGCGCTGGGTGCGGGATTGGCTCTGGTGGGGGTATCTGCTTTTGCTGGGCTGGGGGGCGTGGGTGACTGTGCGACGGCATGAACACGGCCGTGTCAAACTTCTGCTCCTGCTCGGCTATTTGTTCGCCACCGTGGCCGGTCTCGCCCTCGGCTCCCTGCTCAAGCCGATGTATCAGGGCGTGCGCCACATCATGCTGGGCAGTCCCGCTTTTTTGCTCCTGCTCACCGCTGGCCTTGCCGTGCCCGCGCCTTGGGGCAACCAAAGCCGAAAGAAACGAGTGACTTCTTATTTACTACCCGTGGCTGGACTCGCCATCGTTCTCTTTGGCTCCTTGGGCGCGGTGTGGAATTTATACACCAATCCCGCCGTGGGCAAAGATGATTTACGCGCCGTGGTGGCCTATATCGAGCGGGAAGCCGTGCCCGGAGATTTAATTCTTTATAATGACGTGATTTTGATGCTGGCGCATTGGCATTACGCCACGCGCGACGATGTGACCGTCACGGCCGTGCCCATTTACCCCCACGCCATTCGTCCCGAAACGCCCGCCATTTTGGCCGAACTCGCCGCCCAGCATGAACGCATCTGGTTCCTGCCGCCCGTGCCCAACGACGGGCGCGACCCCGACCATTTTGTGCGCGGCTGGGTAGCCGAAAATTTACACCGCATCGATAGCTACTCTTTTACGGCCAAAAGCACCGAGCTAAAAGTAGAGACCTATCGCGCGAGCAACACGGCCGTGTTGCCCACCGCCGCCCCGTCCTCGTTTCAACCGCTTGACCTCACCTTTGACCCATTGCCCCACTTGGTCGGCTTTGCCCCCGGCCCGCAAACAGAGACGCGGCTCTGGTTTGATTTGTTCTGGCGTGGCGACCACGAGCCAACGGCCGATCAGCGGCTTATTTTTACCCTTCTTGGCCCCGACGGCGGCGAGTGGGTGCGGCAGAGCGAGCCAATGTGGCCCACCGTCGCCAACGAACCGTGGCCCACGGCTGAAAATCTGGTGCGCACTAGCTACCGCCTCACCCTGCCGCCGGGGTTGCCCGCTGGGAGCTATACCCTGCATGGGCAAGCTTGGGATGAGAGCCGCGCCGTGGCTTTAAGCGGGACGCAACCTCTTTCTACCCTCGACATAGCGGGGCAAACGTGGGACGAGTTGCCCCGCACGGGGCTGGTTTTTGTGGATAATGCCCTCCATTTGGTAGCGGTAACGCCGTATGACACGGCCGTGAAGCCGGGCAATACGCTCCCCGTTTTGTTGCGCTGGGCGGGAGGCGAAAATGAGAGCGGACTGTTGCCCACGGCCGTGCGTTACGATGTGCAACTTGTTGGCGCCGATGGCGTTGTCATTGACGAGTTTCGCTCTCAGCCGGGAGCCAACTGGCTTAGCCGCTGGTCGCCCGGCGCCGTTGTGGGGGAATTTCTGGCAGTGAGCGTGCCCAGCAACACCCCTCCCGGCCGCTATGATTTGCGCTGGCGCGTGACGGCCACGGACGGCGAATCCGTTCTGCTGGGTCGGCCGTGGTGGCAACCCGCTGGGCTGGGGCAAGAGTGGTCTAAGCTGGGGCAAATCGCGGTGGAGCCGTGGCCTTTTCTGTCTGAAGCAGAAGCCACGGCCGTGGCAAACCCCGTTCATGCCCAATTTGACCAATTTGCGACCCTGCTGGGTTATGATGTGACCCAAACGGACGAAACGCTTGACATAATACTCCAGTGGCGCACGGATAATACCCCACCCGCCGATTACTTTGTGTTTGTCCACCTCAGCGACCCCGCCACGGGGCAACCCGTTCGCCAGCGGGATTGGATTCCCGTCAATGGCCTGCGCCCCACGGCGGGCTGGCGGCCGGGCGAAATCTTGCTTGACCCCCACACCCTCGACCTGCGCGACGTGCCGTCGGGCACATATCAGCTCAACGTCGGTCTATATCTGCCCGACAGTTTCGAGCGACCGCTGGTCACGCAAAATGGGCAAGAGCTACCCAATCGGCAAATCACCCTGCGCGAAATCACAATTTCCAATGAGCAATGAACAAGGGGCAAAGGCCATTCACCATTCACCATTCCTCCCCCTCATCCTAGCGAGTTATCTCTTGCTGGCTCTGGCGTATGGGCTGGTGAACCCGCTGTTTGAGGCGCCGGATGAGCATTTGCATTTTTTCACGGCCGTGTGGATAGCGGATCATAATGCCCTGCCCAGCGTGCCCCAGCCCGCTACCGAACGGTTTTTTGTGCCCGAAACAGAAGCTGATTGGCTGGGGCAGGAGGCGGCGCAACCGCCGCTCTATTACCTGCTCGCCAGCTTTTTAGTACGACCGTTTGACACCGACTACGGCCGTGAACAAACCATCCACAATCCGTTCGTGCGGCTGGGCGATGCCAGTGCCCCCGCCAATCGCAACGCCTTTATCCACGCCTATGACGATTGGCGGAGCAATCCAGCGGGGCATGTTTGGGCGGCGCATTTGCTCCGCGCCCTCTCGGCGGTGATAGGCTTGGGCACGCTCGTTTTGATTCACGCCTCGGCGCGTCTGCTCTGGCCGGAATCCCCCTATCGCGCCTTGTTAGCGGTCAGCTTGGTCGCTTTTTTGCCGCAGTTTACGTTCCAGCATAGTGCCATTAGCAATGATGTGCTGGTGACGTTTTTAGCCACGGCCGTGCTGTATCAACTTCTCCGTTTAGAAATCGCCCCTTCAGCCCGCCCTTCTCGCTCTGCGCTGATTTTTCTCGGCCTCACGATTGGTTTAACCGGTCTGACCAAGAACCAAGGCACCGCTTTGTTGGTGTATGTGTTGGGCTTTGTTTTTGTGCGGAGCTGGGTGCAAACACGGCCGTGGGGCGACACCTTCCAAAAGTTACTGCTGGTGGCTATCCCCGCCTTGACTCTAATTGCCCCCCTCTGGTGGCGCAACTACCTGCTCTACGGCGACATCACGGCCGTGAACCAGTTCATCGCCCTAGCAGGCGGCGACCGAGGCTACACGCTCCTGCAAGTGCTGGCCGAAACGCCCGGATTATGGCTGTCGCTCTTTGCCAACTTTGGCTGGTTTAACATTCTCGCGCCCGCGTGGGTTTACTGGTTCTGGACGGGGCTGGTCTTGTTGGCTGTGGCGGGGGCAGTGTGGCAATTTTTCACGCAGAGAGCAGGTTGGACAGTAGGCTGGCGCGATTTGTTTTCTCTGCCCGTGTTGCTGGCGGGCTGGGTGGTTTTGGTCTATGCCAGCCTTGTTTTGTTCATGTTACGCACCCCCGCCGCGCAGGGTCGCCTGCTTTTTCCCGCCCTCCTGCCCCTCGCCCTCGGCCTCGCCTACGGCCTGTCTGTAGGCTTCGACAAGCTCAGCCACCGCCCGAGCTTATCCCGTTGGCTGAGCCTGTCGAAGCCCAGTTTTCTCATTGCTCATTGTTCCTTGCTCATTGCCCTCAATCTGTTTTTGCTCACGGCCGTGTTGCGTCCCGTCTACGCCCCGCCGCCCACCTTTGCCAGCCCCGAAACCGCGCCCATCACCCATCCTGTAGACATCGTTTACCCTGATTTGGGGCGACTGGTCGGCTATCAGTTGGCGAGCCGTTCGCTGACCAGGAGCGACGTTTTCCCGCTGACGCTGTTCTGGGCAACCGAGGGGCGCACGGCGCAACCTGTGACCGAGTTTGTACAACTGGTGTTGGAAAATGGAGAGCGCGTGGCGGGGACAGATACGTTCCACGGCCGTGGGAATTATTCAACCGCGCAGTGGCAACCGGCCCAGCTTTTTGCCGATGAGTTGTGGCTGGAACCCACGGCCGTGTTGGCTGACCCCTGCCACCCCGCCGCGCTCCGGCTCAACGTGGGGTTGCGGAGTGACGATGGGCAGGAACTCCCCACCGCCCAAGGGGCGACGACCACGACCATAAGCTTGGTGCGGCTGGCTCCGGCGGGCACAAACGAGGGGTGTGAGATAAAAGGGGCGTTGGACACGGCCGTGAGTTTCGCCGACCAAATCGCGCTTGTCGGCCTCGCCACCAGCCATGACCAGCCTGACAACACGCTCGACCTCACCCTAACGTGGCGCAGTCTCGCTCCCGTCGCCGATGAACAAGTCGTCTTTGTGCATCTGCTCAACAGCGAGGGCAATCTAATCACCGCTTACGACAGCCCGCCCACGACCAATCTGAGCGGCGCAGACGGCGGCGTCTATCCCACTACCCTCTGGCAACCCAGCGACACCATCCGCGACAAACGCTCTCTCGTGCTCCCCGCCGACCTGCCGCCCGACACCTACCAAATCTTCATCGGCCTTTATCGCCCAACCGATTTTGCCCGCCTGCCTATTGTTAGTCATGATTATGTCAACCATGCTCTGCCTGTTTTTGAGTGGGTGGTGGATGGGGGTGGGTAATGGGTAGTGATGATTGTCTGTATGCTACAATAGCCGCACGAATAAGCCCCCGCATGAATGGGGCACAGGAGCAAGCACATGATTGAATTACAAGGCATTGTCCGAGGCAACAGCATCGAATTGGTTTCTCCCGTAGATTTACAGGAGGGCACGGCCGTGTGGGTGCGCCTGCAAACCCAGCCGCCGCAGTTATCTATGGCGGAAAAGCAGGCCATCCTTCACCAGCTTTATGGTGCGTGGGCAAGCGACCCCTCCATTCCCGCCATCTTCACCGAAATCGCAGACCAGCGAGCGCAAGCCACACCACGGAGCGTTAATTTTGATACACCTTGACACAAATATTGTCGTGGTCACACATTAGCAAACCACAGAGAACACAGAGAACTTTTCGAAAAAACTCCGCGTTCTCCGCGCCCTCCGCGGTTAATTCTTTGTGCAAGTAACCTGTGACCCCTACACCTTGACACAAATATCGTCATCTGATTTGTAATGCGCTTGTATTAATGCCCCCCCCATGACCCACCAGCCAACATCCCCCACCCATCCCCCCCCCTCTAAAACCTATCACCTCCTGCCCCTCCTCCTGTGGACAGGGCTGTGGGCCGTCTTTTGGGCAACCATTCTGCTGGGGCTGGAACGCTTTCCCAACAGTGATTTTTCGGGCCAGTTTGATGCGTTTGCCCGCTTTCAGGCGCGGGAGATGCTGGCGGGACGCATTCCCCTCTGGTCAGACGGCAGTTTTGGGGGTGTGCCCTTTGTGGCGGATACCCAGGCGGCTCTCTTTTACCTGCCGCGCTGGCTCACCATTGGGCTGAGTGCGCCGTTTGGATTCAGCTATTACGCCCTCCAGCTTGAGGCGTTGATTCACGTCTGGCTGGCCGGTCTGTTTAGCTATTGGCTCGTTTTTGATATGACCCGCCAGCGGTGGGCGGGTTTAACCACGGCCGTGTCCTTCGCCCTCGGTGGTTATCTAACCAGCTACCCCCTCCTACAGCTCGCCGTCCTCGAAACCATCATCTGGTTGCCCCTCATCCTCATCCTCCTGCGCCATACCGTTCGCCCCCCGCATTCACCATTCACCATTCCCCATTCACCATTCCCAATTCTGACCGCCCTCGTGCTGGCCCTGGCCTTCACCGCCGGCCATCCCCAAAGCTTTTTGCACATCAGCTACGTCTCCGCCGCCTACTTCTTCTTTTTGCACGGGCAGAATGGCTGGCAATGGCGGCGCGTCTGGGGGCAAGGGCTGGTCATCGGCGGCGTGGCTCTGGGCGCGTCGGCCATGATGTGGTTGCCTGCCCTGCAATTTGTGCCCCTGACGGTACGCGCCGAAGCGGGCTACGATTTTGTTTCGACGGGACAAACGGCCGTGAACTACCTTCAGCTTTGGTTCCCCAGTGCGCTCACCTTCTGGACACCCGAATACATCGGCCTGACCAGCCTTGTTTTCGCCACGTTTGCCCTGCTGGGACGCGCCAAATTGACGGAACGAAACGACCCGTTGCGCCACGAGATTTTGTTTTGGTTTTTGTTGGTACTGGTCGCGGCGTGGCTCTCGCTGGGGGATAAAGGGATTTTGTGGGAGGCGTGGTATTACGTCGCGCCGGGTTTCCAGTTGTTTCGACAACAGGAGCGGCTGGTGGGCATCGTTGCGCTGGGGTTAGCGATTTTGGCGGGGCTGGGGATGGCGTTGTGGTGGCGACCGTCGCCCTTGCAGGCGCAACGGCGGGTGTGGCAAAACACGGCCGTGTTTACCGCCACCGCCCTCCTCTTTCTGCCCCTCTTCCTGGTCATCGCGGCCCACATTGTGCCACGGCCGTGGGTGGGTCAATATCTCTGGCAACTCCTCTGGTCCAGCCTCACCATTGCCCTTCTAACCGCCACCCTTGGCCGCCAAAAATCCACTGTGATTCCCGTCTTGCTGGTGGCCTTGCTCACGCTTGATTTGTGGTCAGGCACGGCCGTGAGCATCGACCGCACCCCCGAGCCGCCCCGCGCCATTTGGCCCCAGCCCGACTGGCTGACCATCTTGCAAAATGAGCCAGAACACGGCCGTATAGACCCCGGCTTCCTCTTTTTCGTCAACTTTGGCGAGGCGTTTGACAGGCAGAGCGTGCGCGGCATCAGCCCGCTCAAGCCCCAACTGCTCGAAGATTTTGAGCGCACCTTGCCCCTCAGCCGCCTCTGGCCTCTGCTCAACGTCACCCACGGCCTTTTTGAAGGAGGGTTGCCGCCCGATTTGGTGGGCACGCCGCTGGCAGAAGCGCGGGCAAGCGTCATTCCGGGCGAGGTGCGCGAAGCCGTTTTGTATCGGTACGATGACCCCCAGCCCCGCGCTTGGCTGAGTACCGACCCCGTTTTTGTGCCCGATGAGGCGGCCGCCTTGGCTTTGTTGGCCGCTCCTGAGTTTGATGTGCGTCGGCAGGTGGTCTTGGTGCAGGAGGGGGGAAACAGGGCCGTGACCCCCACCGACCAGCCCTTCCCCTTGCCGCAAGTGAGCCAAATTCATCCGGGCCGACGACTGATTAACGTGACCACGGCCGTGGATACGTATCTGGTTATCAGCGAGTGGGCCATGCCCGGCTGGCACGCCACCCTAAACGGACAAAGCGTCCCCTTGCTCACGGTTAACTATGGCTTGCAAGGGGTCTTCCTGCCCGCAGGCACGCATGAGGTGGCCGTCTGGTTTCGGCCGTGGACGGTCGTGGTGGGGGGCTGGCTGTCCCTTTTGACGCTGGTGGCCGTTAGCGGCTGGCTGATTATGCAAGTAAGACGTGAAAAGTGAGAAGTGACGTTAGCGGAAACATGTTTCCTATTTACGTCTGCTACAGTAATGAATGTGACCCACGGCCGTGGGGCGTAACCTTTTCACAATAAAATCACCCCTCACCCACTGTAGGATAAACGCCACCCGCACCGTCTAAACAATCAGCGACTGTTTTAGAGTTGTTCCTTAATAATTAAGGTTGAAATTCCAGAGGCCAGCCGCAATACCAATGACCTCATCTTCAAAAGATTTCCTGTGATTGCGAAACCGATGAACAAGTATGTTGTAACGCTTCAAACCGCCGATTGCATTTTCC